>JAUSBC010000035.1 GCA_030652215.1 Sideroxyarcus sp. | reverse complement strand
CAGGCCTGCATAGCCGTTGCCTGCGACCAGGTTCTTGCCACCCATCCAGATGGACTGGTGAACGTGCATGCCGGAACCGTTGTCGCCAACGATGGGCTTGGGCATGAAGGTCGCAGTCTTGCCGTACTGGTGTGCAACGTTCTGCACCACATACTTCAGGGTCTGGGTCCAGTCGGCGCGCTTGGTCAGCGTGTTGAACATGGTGCCGATTTCGCACTGGCCGGCAGTCGCCACTTCGTGGTGGTGCACTTCAACGGGGATGCCGATCTCTTCCAGCGCCAGAACCATTGCGGCGCGGATGTCGTTCAGGCTGTCAACGGGAGGAACGGGGAAGTAGCCGCCCTTGACCATCGGACGGTGGCCGGTATTGCCGCCTTCGAAGGAGTGGCCGGTTGCCCAGGCTGCTTCTTCGGAATTGATCTTGAGCGAGCAGCCGGACATGTCGACGCTCCATTGTACGGAGTCGAAAATGAAGAATTCGGGTTCCGGACCGAAGTAGGCAGTGTCGCCAATACCGGAAGACTTCAGGTAAGCCTCGGCGCGCTTCGCGATGGAGCGCGGGTCGCGGTCGTAGCCCTTGCCGTCGGTCGGCTCGATCACGTCGCAGGACAGCACGAGGGTGGGTTCGTCGAAGAACGGGTCGAGGTAAACGGAATCGGGATCCGGCAACAACAGCATGTCGGAAGCCTGAATGCCTTTCCAGCCGGCGATGGAGGAACCGTCAAAAGCGTGGCCGCTTTCGAACTTGTCGGCGTCAAAGTGCGAAACCGGCACGCCAACGTGCTGTTCCTTGCCTTTGGTGTCGGTGAAGCGCAGATCAACAAACTTGATGCCCTGTTCTTTGATCAGTTTAAGAACGTCGGCGGCTGTTTTAGACATACTCGAATCTCCCAAGATAAATTAAGACAATGCTCTTTTAAAAATGAAACAAAATAGTTCGTGCGACGGAGCGGGAAGCAGCAGAAACCGTGCCAATTCAAAACAACAACAAGACGCGCATTGTGCCATATTTGGCTAGGGCAGTGGCCTGCAACGCACGCCCTTGAATGGGGCGAGCAGAAGGCCGCACGCACTAAGTTGGTGCATCGCCTTGAAACAGGAGGATGCTCCGGAAGTAGGGATCGTCCCGGGTAATCGCGGCACATTTGCCGCGCAACGATGCTAGATCGGCAGGCGATTCGAAAAATAGCTCGGCGTCGATGCTGCCGCCCAGATAATGCAGCACGACCCGTGTCGAAGGCGGCAAAGCCTCGCCCAGGCGACTTGCAAGGTGGGCCAGCAGCAAATGCCGTTGCGGCAGCTGCGCATTGGGTTTTGTCTTGGCATCGTCCTCGGGGTCAATATGTACCATCACGTCCATCACCTGATGGTGCTTCAGCACGGCAGTGCGTGCCGCTTCGGCGATGTAATGCCCTTCCGACACACTGACCTTGGGGTCGACCAGAATATGCGCATCCACCAGCGCGTTGTCTGCCATCTTGCGCGTGCGCAGTTCGTGCAAGCCGGTTACGCCCGGCACGGCCTTCAGGGTGTTGCGGATGGCGCGCACTTCTTCCAGATCCAGTCCGGTGTCTATCAGTTCCAGCATGGCTTCGCGCGCGAACTGAATGCCCATCCAGGCGATCATCATGCCGACCACGGCAGCGGCAACCAGATCGAGAAAGGTATATCCCAGCAGGTTGCCGACGATACCCACAATGACTACCAGCGAAGAAGCGGCATCGGAACGCGCATGCCAGGCGTTCGCCACCAGCATCTGCGAGCGTACGCGCTGCGCCACGGCCAGCATGTAGCGGAACATGCCTTCCTTGGCGGCCAGCGCGAAAATGGCCACCCACAGCGCCAGGGGGTTCACGGCCTGCACCTGCTCCGGATGCTGCAAACGCATGCCGGCGGAGATCAGCAGCCCGATGCCGAGCACGGCCAGGCTGGTGCCGAGGATGAGCGAAGCGGCGGTCTCGATGCGCGCGTGCCCGTAGGGGTGTTCTGCGTCGGCATGTTTGTTGCCGTGGCGGTTGGCGAACAGCACCAGCACGTCGGAAAGCAGATCGGCAAAGGAATGCAGACCGTCCGCCATCAGCGACTGCGATTTGCCGAAGAACCCGCCCAATACCTGCATCACCGTCAGGCCCAAATTGATGAAGATGCTCACCCAGGTGCTTTTGCGTGCAGCGGCGAAGCGCACCGGATGGGCGGGCTCGAAAGCGGCGGATTTGTCGTGAGCGTGCGTGTGATTTTTCATTGTCGTTGGGATAGTATGCAAGCGTGCCATGCAGGATAGCTATTGCATGTTAAAGGATAAACACGGGGAAATGAAATGGGAAAGATCACCGAAATTCTGAATGCCGCGCAACAAAGGGCAAAGGACTTGAACCTGCCTTACGCAGGCGCCTTGACGCCCCGCGAAGCGTACGAATTGATGTGCTCCGCGCCCGGGGCCAAGCTGGTGGATGTGCGCACGCGCGCCGAGATCGACTGGGTCGGGCGCGTTCCCGGCGCAGTGGAAATCGAATGGCTCGCCTATCCGGCCATGAAACTGAACCCGAACTTCATGGCAGCACTGGAGCAGCAGGTCGACAAGGAGGCTTTGGTCATGTTCCTGTGCCGTAGCGCGCACCGCTCGCATTCCGTGGCCGCGCTGGCAACGCAGGCGGGTTATAGCGATTGCTACAATGTGCTGGAAGGCTTCGAGGGCGACAGAAACCCGAAGAATCAGCGCAACAAGGCGAACGGCTGGAAGCTCGCGGGCTTGCCTTGGGAGCAGAGCTGAGCCCGTGCAGACTTGAAAGAAGAAGGCCCGCCGCCCTTTTTAGCAGGTTGAAGCTTTGATAATTTGACTTACACCTTCGTCCAGTCCACCAGCCCGCCATAAGCAGTCGCCAGCACGATCAGACCGAATGCGATGCGATACCACGCAAAGATGGTGAAATCATGGTGGCTGATGTAGCGCAGCAGCCCGCGCACCGCGATGAACGCGCTGATGAACGAAGCGACCGAACCGACCAAAAATATTCCGATATCTTCGGCATGGAACTGGTCGCGATATTTCACCACCTCATACAGTGTCGCCGCCGTCAGCGTCGGAATGGCGAGGAAAAACGAGAACTCCGTCGCCGCCTTCCTGCTGAGCCCAAAAAACAAGCCTCCAATAATCGTCGAGCCCGAGCGCGATGTGCCGGGGATCAGCGCCAGCGCCTGTGCAAAACCCATCTTTAACGCATCTTTCCAGTGCATGTCGTCCACGCTGATGATGTGCTCGGAATGCTTGCGTTTCTCCGCCCACAGGATGATCAGACCGCCGATGATGAAAGCCAGCGCCACCGGCACCGGCGAGAACAGGTTCGCCTTGATCGCCTTGCCGAACAACAGGCCAAGGATGGCCAGCGGCAGAAATGCGATGAACAGATTAAAGGTGAAGCGCTGCGCAGCCTCCTCCTTACGCAACAGCCCGGTTGCCACCGTCGTCAGCTTGGCCCGGTATTCCCAGCACACCGCCAGAATGGCCGCAAACTGGATCACGATCTCGAACACCTTGCCGCGCTCGTCGTTGAAATTCAGCAGATCGCCCGCCAGAATAAGGTGCCCGGTAGAAGAAATCGGCAGGAATTCGGTCAGACCTTCGACCACGCCGAGAATGGCGGCTTTGAGTAGCAGGATGATGTCCATGAGGTAATTTCTTGGCTGTTTAGTTGATTCTTAAACCCCTCCCAACCTCCCCTTATCAGGGGAGGAGCCGTTCGGCTCCCTCCCTGACAAGGGAGGGCTGGGGTGGGTTGGTGTTCGAATGCAATAAAGCGATACGCAGGTTGACTTGCCGCCGGTCGTCCTCGCTCATCTCCAGCCAGCGATTCACCTCATCAAAGGTGCGCAGGCAGCTGCGGCATACGTCATCACCCAGCACAGTGGTGCAATGGCCGATGCAAGGTGAGTCGGAGGTGATTTCAAGCGTGTCTTCAGAAGCGTGCATGGCGCGATTATACCGGCAGTGTTGCCAGTTCCAGCCGAGTTATCCAATTCAAGGCTTCTTCTCGCGAAGCACCGCACATCTCGGCAGAAGGCTGCAGCCCGCCGCAAAAAGCCGGGCGCTGCGGCTGGCCGAACACTTTGCAGCGCAAATCCGCATCCAGTTGTACGCAGGGAACACCGGCTGGCTTGCCGTCGGGCATGCCGGGTAGGGGTGAAGTGATGGACGGGGCGATGCAGCAGGCGCCGCAGCCATCCCGGCATTGCAGCATCATGCCTTGTGATAAACCTCGGCGCCCTGCTTCACGAATTCGATGGATTTCACTTCCATGCCTTTCGCCAACGCTTCGGCCTCGGCAATGCCTTCCTTCGCGGCAAAGTCGCGCACGTCCTGACTGATCTTCATCGAGCAGAAATGCGGGCCGCACATGGAGCAGAAGTGGGCGATCTTGGCGGATTCCTTGGGCATGGTCTCGTCGTGGTACTCGCGGGCGCGGTCGGGGTCGAGACCGATGTTGAACTGGTCTTCCCAGCGGAACTCGAAGCGCGCCTTGCTCATGGCGTTGTCGCGCACTTGCGCGCCGGGATGGCCTTTGGCGAGGTCGGCGGCGTGGGCGGCGATCTTGTAGGCGATGATGCCTTCCTTTACGTCGGCCTTGTTGGGCAGGCCCAGGTGTTCCTTGGGTGTGACGTAGCACAGCATGGCGGTGCCGAACCAGCCGATCATGGCTGCGCCGATGGCGCTGGTGATGTGGTCGTAGCCGGGGGCGATGTCCATGGTCAGCGGTCCGAGTGTGTAGAACGGCGCGTCGTGGCACAGCTTGGCTTGCAGATCCATGTTTTCCTTGATCATGTGCATAGGCACATGGCCGGGGCCTTCGATGATGACTTGCACGTCGTGTTTCCACGCGATCTGGGTGAGCTCGCCCAGCGTCTTGAGTTCACCGAGTTGCGCTTCGTCGTTGGCGTCGTAGATCGAGCCGGGGCGCAGGCCGTCACCGAGGCTGAAGGTCACGTCGTAGGCCTTCATGATTTCGCAGATTTCCTCGAAATGCGTGTAGAGGAAATTCTCCTTATGGTGCGCGAGGCACCATTTCGCGAGGATGGAGCCGCCGCGCGACACGATGCCGGTCATGCGGTTTGCGGTCATGGGGATGTAGCGCAGCAGCACGCCGGCGTGGATGGTGAAATAGTCCACACCCTGTTCGGCCTGTTCAATCAGCGTGTCTTTGAAAATTTCCCAGGTCAGGTCTTCTGCCTTGCCGTTCACCTTTTCCAGCGCCTGGTAGATGGGCACGGTGCCGATGGGCACGGGCGAGTTGCGGATGATCCATTCGCGCGTTTCGTGGATGTGCTTGCCGGTGGAAAGGTCCATCACCGTGTCGCCGCCCCAGCGGATGGCCCAGGTCATCTTTTCCACTTCTTCCTGAATGCTGGAACCCAAGGCGGAGTTGCCGATGTTGGCGTTGATTTTCACCAGGAAGTTGCGACCGATGATCATCGGCTCGACTTCGGGGTGGTTGATGTTGGCGGTGATGACGGCGCGCCCGGCGGCGACTTCACTGCGCACGAACTCGGGCGTGATCTCCTTGGGCATCGCCTTGCCGAAATTTTCGCCCGGGTGCTGTTGCAGCAGCATGGCGGACAGGCCTTCGCGCTTCTGGTTTTCGCGTATCGCGATGTATTCCATCTCCGGGGTGATGATGCCTTGTCTTGCATAGTGCATCTGCGTCACGTTCTTGCCGGGCTTGGCCTTGCGCGGCGTGTGCGTCAGGTTGAAGCGCATCTCCGCGAGTTCGGGGTCGTTCAGGCGCTGGCGACCGTATTCGGAGGTGAGCTGGGTCAGCGGCTCGGTGTCGTTGCGCTCGGCGATCCATGCCGCGCGCAATTCTGCCAGGCCTGAGCGGATGTCGATTTTGACCGCCGGGTCGGTGTAGGGGCCGGAACAGTCGTATACGTAGATGGGCGGATTGTGTTCCTCGCCCGCGCTAGTGTGGGTCGGCGTCAGCGTGATTTCGCGCATGGGCACCAGAATGTCGGGACGCGAACCCTGAGCATAGACCTTGCGGGAATTCGGCAGGGGTTTTATCGCGGCTTCGTCGACGTGCGCAGTCTTGGCAAGAAATTGGGGATTGGCGTTCATGCGATGCTCCAGATATATAAGAAGAGAAGCATCGGCGGATGCTTCCCTACGACGGCATTACCCGTACAGGTTCAAAGGGTGTATCTCACTTCAATATGAAGACCCCTAGCGAGGTCGCAAGGTACTGGAAAGCCCGGTTTAAGGCAAGCCGGAAGGCCCAATACAATCGTTGAGCCGTGCGGGTACGCTTGCTATACTGCGCCGGGATTTAAAACTACGCAGCAAGGGGACAGGGGGATGAACAATATGGAACTCGCTCGCTTCAATATGGTGGAACAACAGATACGCCCCTGGGACGTGCTGGATGCCGACGTGCTCGACCTCATCAAGAAGGTCAAACGCGAGCATTTCGTGCCGGTGGACAAACAGGCGCTGGCTTTCATGGATGTGGAAATACCGCTGGGCCACGGCGTGAGCATGTGGTCGCCCAAGCTGGAAGCGCGCGCCTTGCAATCGCTCAAACTGAAACCGACCGACCGCGTGCTGGAAGTGGGCACGGGCAGCGGTTTCCTGACCGCGCTGCTCTCGCGCATGGCGCAGCATGTGACCAGCGTGGAGATGGTGCAGGAACTGAGCGCGCGCGCCGCACGCACGCTGGCCGCGCATCATTACGACAACGTCACGCTGGAAGTCGGCGACGCCTCCACAGGCTGGGGCAACGAAAAATTCGACGCCATCGTGCTGACCGGCTCGGTGCCGACGGCGCCGGAAACTTTCTACGCCATGCTGAACCCGGGCGGACGGCTGTTCGCCATCGTGGGCGATGCGCCCGCAATGCACGCAACGCTGGTGACTTGCGTCGCCCCGGGCGTTTTCGAGACAACCACCCTGTTCGAGACCAGCGTTGCCCCGCTGGCGAACGCACCGCAACCCGAACGTTTCGTGTTCTGACCCGTTCCCGGCGGGTCCGGGAAGTCCTTGTCGGCTTGTAATGTATCGCCTTTGCATGTAATATTAGCGTTCTCTAATATTAGGAGCAGGTGATGAATTTATCCAAAATGGCTGTCGGCGTGTTATTGGCGCTGGGCGTGAGTCCGCTGGCAAGTGCTGCGGACCTGCTCGACATCTACCGCGCCGCCCAAAGCCATGACGCCGTGTTCGCCTCCGCTCGTGCCGCCCAGCAGGCCGGACAGGAAAAACTGACGCAAGGCCGCGCCCTGCTGTTGCCCAGCGTCAACCTGACCGCCAATACCACCAAAAACGACCTCGACGCCACGTTTTACGATCCCCGGTTTAGCGACGGCAGCGGCAACTACAAATACTACTCCCACGGCCACGGCGTGACTCTGGTCCAACCCCTGTTCCGCGAACAGAACTGGGCCGCCTACAACGAGGCCGAGCTGCAAGTGATGATCTCCGAAGCCCAGTTCAAACTGGCGGAACAAGACATCATTCAGCGCAGCGCGCAAACCTACTTCGACGTGCTGATTGCGCAGGACACCGTGCACCTCACCGCCGCCCAGAAAACCGCCATCGCCCAGCAACTCGAACAAGCCAAGCGCAACTTCGAAGTCGGCACCGCCACCATCACCGACACCTACGAAGCCCAGGCCCGCTACGACCTCATCGTTTCCCAGGAACTCGCCGCCGCCAGCAACCTTGAAATCAAGCGCCGCACCCTGCAGCAACTCATCAACGGCGACTTCGAGGCCCTCAACGTGCTGGGCAGCGCTTTCAAGCTCGAAACGCCCGACCCGGCCGATGCGCAAAAATGGATAGCGGACGCACAACTTGGCAACTACCAGATCGCCATGGCGCAAGCCGCGTACGAACTGTCCGAACAGGAAGTCGCGCGCAACCGGGGCGGCCACCTGCCCACCATCGACCTCGTGGCCAACTACAACAAAAGCATCGCCTACGGCGGCCTGAACGGCCATAACGAAATGCGCAGCACCAGCGTCGGCGTCCAGCTCAACCTGCCGCTGTTCCAGGGCGGTGCCACCCAATCCAAATGGCGCGAAGCCGATGCCAACCGCGAAAAAGCCAAACAAGACCTGGAAAACGCGCGCCGCAACGTCGAACTGCAAACCCGCCAGGCCTACCTAGGCGTGGTGAACGGCATCGCCCAGGTGCAAGCACTGCAGCAAGCCCTGAAATCCAGCGAAAGCCTGCTACAGGCCAGCAAACTGGGACAGGAAGTCGGTGTGCGCACCAGCCTCGATGTGCTGAACGCCCAACAACAGATGTATGCGACGCGGCGCGACCTGTATCAGGCGCAATACAACTACTTGGTCAGTCAACTCAGCCTGAAGGCGGCGGTGGGCGGGCTGGCCGAGGTGGATCTGGGCAGGGTGAATCAGGCACTGCATTAGGCCAGTAAGGTATATTGGGTCGTTCGTGTGTTGTAGGAGCCCGACTTGTCGGGCGATCCATAACAGTTGTAGATACCGGCCTTAACGTCAACTGTTTTTGCATGTTCGCGCTGATACGGCTGACGTGTTTTGAGCAGCCGTAGGTTGGGCAAAGCGTAGCGTGCCCAACAATGCCGTCATAAACAACACTCCCCCGTCATGCCCCCGCTTCAATATCGCCTGTCTAGCCAGTAACCGAGTTTCCCTCAAAACGTTGAGCACGCTTTGCTTTGCCCAACCTACGACTGCAAGCCAGCAAGCTGGGACAGGAAGTCGGCGTGCGCACCAGCCTCGATGTGCTGAATGCGCAACAGCAACTGTTCGCCACCCGACGCGACCTGTATCAGGCGCAATACAACTACTTGGTCAGTCAACTCAGCCTGAAGGCGGCGGTGGGCGGGCTGGCTGAGGCGGATCTGGGCAGGGTGAATCAGGCGCTGCATTAAATAAACATCTTTTAAACAGTGTATTGTCAGAGATTGCCGGAACCCGCTGCGAATTTTCCCCTGACGCCGACCTTTGCCCGCGCGAGTCGAAATTGTGAAATTCATGCGAGTTTTGGCAGTGCTCTAGCACGTAAAGCACTGCCTGTACATATGACGAT
This sequence comes from Sideroxyarcus sp., assembly GCA_030652215.1. Lineage (GTDB taxonomy): Bacteria > Pseudomonadota > Gammaproteobacteria > Burkholderiales > Gallionellaceae > Sideroxyarcus. The sequence continues at coordinate 59,796 of JAUSBC010000035.1, read as the reverse complement.
TGGCCTATAGGAAAAAGTAGCAGTCGCGACTAGAATCGCGCGCTATGAAAAAGATACTTATAACAGGGGGGGCCGGGTTCATAGGCTCGGCGTTGATACGGCATGTCATAGGCAACACCTCTGATTCCGTCGTCAATGTAGACAAGCTGACTTATGCGGGCAATCTGCAATCGTTGGCATCCGTGGCCGACAATCCGCGTTACCGGTTTGAGCATGTGGATATTTGCGACGCGGCCGAAGTGGCGCGCGTATTCGAGCAGCATCAGCCGGACGCCGTGATGCACCTTGCAGCAGAGTCGCATGTGGATCGCTCCATCACTGGTCCTGCCGAATTCATCCAGACCAATATAGTCGGCACTTACACGCTGCTGGAAGCCGCACGCACACACTGGAACAAGCTGGAAGGCGACAAGAAAGCCAATTTCCGCTTTCACCACATTTCCACGGACGAGGTCTACGGCAGCCTGGGCGCTGAGGGCTTCTTCACCGAAGACATGCCCTACGAACCCAACTCGCCCTATTCCGCGAGCAAGGCTTCATCCGACCATCTGGTGCGCGCATGGCACCACACCTACGGCATGCCGGTAGTGACCACTAACTGCTCCAACAATTACGGTCCCTACCACTTCCCCGAAAAACTCATTCCGCTGGTGATCCTGAACGCGGTTAGCGGCAAGCCGCTGCCCATCTACGGCAAAGGCGACAACATTCGCGACTGGCTGTATGTCGACGATCACGCGCGCGCGCTGCATCTGGTGATGAACAAGGGCCGGCTGGGCGAAACCTACAACATCGGCGGCTGGAACGAAAAGACCAATCTCGAAGTGGTGCACGGCATTTGCACTATCCTCGATGAAATGCGCCCGCAGGGAGCGCCCCATGCAAACCTGATTACCTATGTCAAAGACCGTCCTGGGCACGATCAACGTTACGCCATCGACGCCAGCAAGCTTGAGCGCGAGTTCGGCTGGAAGCCGCAAGAGACGTTTGAAACCGGATTGCGCAAGACCGTCGAATGGTACCTTTCCAACGATGCCTGGATCAAAGGCGTGACCAGCGGTGCATACCGCGAATGGATGCAGAAGCAGTACGCCGCATGAAAATCCTTTTGCTTGGCAAAAACGGTCAAGTCGGCTGGGAGCTCCAGCGCAGCTTGGCGCCGTTGGGTGACATAGTCGCATTGGACTTCGACTCCAAAGACATGTGCGGGGACTTCAGCAAGCCGGACGGATTGGCGCAAACGATCCGTTCAGTGGCTCCGGACGTAATTGTCAGCGCGGCCGCGCACACGGCTGTGGACAAAGCCGAAAGCGAACCGGAACTGGTGAGAACCATCAATGCCCTGTCGCCCGGCGTATTGGCGCAAGAAGCCAAAAAACTTGATGCCTTGCTCGTGCATTATTCGACGGACTATGTATTCGACGGGCAAGGCACAAAACCCTGGATCGAATCAGATGCGGCAGCTCCGCTCAGCGTATACGGCGCAACCAAACTGGAAAGCGAAAAACTGATTCAGCAATCGGGCTGCAGGCATTTGATTTTCCGCACCAGTTGGGTTTATGCCGCGCGCGGCGGAAACTTTGCCAAGACCATGCTGCGCTTGGCAACAGAGCGCGACAGTTTGTCCGTCATCAACGACCAGATCGGCGCCCCAACGGGCGCCGATCTGCTTGCCGACGTCACGGCACATGCCATCCGTGCTGCCGAATTGCAGCCGGAATTGTGCGGCCTGTATCACTTGGTGGCGGGCGGCGAAACTTCCTGGCACGGCTATGCAAGCTTCGTGCTGGATCTCGCCCGAAGCAAGGGCTTGCCCCTCAAGATCGCCACCGACGCGATCAAAGCGGTGCCCACCAGTGATTTCCGCACTGCGGCCAAACGCCCGCTCAATTCGCGCCTGGATTGCAGCAAATTGAAAAAAGCATTCGACCTTGAGTTGCCAAATTGGCAAACAGGCGTAGAGCGCATGTTGACCGAGATACTGGAGAAACAAGCATGACAAATCGCAAGGGCATCATTCTCGCCGGCGGTTCCGGCACGCGTCTGCACCCGGTGACACTGGCGGTTTCCAAGCAGTTGCTGCCGATTTACGACAAGCCGATGATTTATTACCCGCTGTCCACGCTGATGTTGGGCGGGATACGCGACATCCTGATCATCTCCACACCGCAAGATACGCCGCGCTTCCAGCAACTGCTGGGAGACGGCAGCGCGTGGGGCTTGAATTTGCAGTATGCAATCCAACCGTCCCCGGACGGCTTGGCGCAGGCCTTCATCATCGGGCGCGACTTTGTGGGCAAGAGTCCTTCCGCGCTGGTGCTGGGCGACAACATTTTTTACGGCCACACTTTCCAGAGCCAATTGGCCAGCGCTGCGCAGCGAAACGCCGGCGCGACGGTATTTGCCTACCGCGTGCGCGATCCGGAACGCTATGGTGTGGTTGAATTCGATGCGGCGGGAAATGCTGTGTCCCTGGAAGAAAAACCGCTTAAGCCCAAATCGAATTACGCCGTGACCGGCCTGTATTTCTACGACAACGACGTGCTGGACATTGCCAAGAATCTGAAGCCCTCGCCACGCGGCGAACTGGAAATTACCGACGTCAATCGCATCTATCTGGAGCGCAACAAATTGTCGGTGGAAATCATGGGGCGCGGCTATGCCTGGCTGGACACGGGCACCCACGAATCGTTGCTAGATGCCAGCCAGTTCATCCAGACCATCGAACACAGGCAAGGCCTGAAAATCGCCTGCCCTGAAGAAATTGCCTATCGCCAGGGATTCATCAATGCCGAGCAGCTTGAGAAGTTGGCAGCTCCGTTGAAGAAAAGCGGATATGGCGAGTATCTGTTGCAGGTGCTGAACGAAAAGGAAATTGCCAAGTGAAGGTGATTTCAACGGCAATCCCAGATTTGCTGATCATCGAACCGAAAGTCTTCGGGGATGACCGCGGGTTCTTCTTTGAAAGCTTTAACCGGCGCAAATTTGCCGAACTAACCGGCCGTGATGCGGATTTCGTGCAGGACAACCACTCCCGTTCGGTAAAGGGCGTATTGCGCGGATTGCATTATCAGATTCAACACCCGCAGGGAAAGTTGGTGCGGGCGGTGCAGGGTACCGTGCTCGACGTGGCCGTGGACATCCGAAAAAGCTCCCCGACTTTCGGGCAGCATGTTGCACTGGAACTGTCGGCTGAAAACAAGCGCATGTTGTGGATACCCGAAGGATTTGCACACGGGTTTGTTGTGTTGTCCGAAACCGCCGAATTTCTCTATAAAACCACTGATTACTGGTATCCGGAACATGAGCGCAGCATTCGCTGGAACGATCCTGCCTTGGGAATCGACTGGCAACTGCAGACGGCGCCATCGCTGTCAGGCAAGGATGCCCAGGGAAAAATGCTCGCGGAAGCAGAACTATTCGCGTAACGGCAGTTTCTGGCAAGTGCGTCGCTCAGGATTATCGAATCCGAACTCATTGATCCGGAGCCATTCCGTCTACAGGGCGTGGTTAACCGCCAGCGCGATCAATCTCACCGCACCTTCGGTCGCTCCCTGATTGCTGTTTACGAATTGCCTTCCGGCTTCACCCATTCTGGCCAATTGCAGCGGGTCATGTAGCAAAATGTTCAGTTGATGCACAAGATCGTCGGCGTGATTGATTTGCATTGCAGCTCCGTCGGCGACAGCCATCTCGGTCGCCTGTGCGAAGTTGTAAGTATACGGTCCGATCAGCACCGGTGTTCCTACTGCGCAGGCTTCGATCAGATTCTGCCCGCCGAGCGGGAGCAGGCTGCCACCTATAAAAGCGATATCGCAGGCAGCGTAATAAGCAAACATCTCGCCCATGCTGTCGCCCAGCACGAATTGTGTGCGGGCAGAAACCGGCTCGTTAGCGCTGCGGCGCTGCATGCTTAAACCGTGCTGCTCAATCAGTGCGGCAACCTCGTCAAAACGCTGGGGATGACGCGGCACGATGACGACAAGCAGGCGCTCGATTTCAGCATGTTGCAGGGCGTCCAGCAGAAGCGCTTCCTCACCCTCGCGCGTGCTGGCAGCAAGTAGAACAGGGCGCTGTTCGCCAAACATGACGCGCAACCGTTTGCCCAACTCCAGCATGGCGGGGGGCGGGACGATGTCGAATTTGAGGTTGCCCATGACCGGAACGGCGCGGTTGCAGAAATCGGCCAAGCGCATCGCGTCGCCTTCAGTCTGCGCAGCGACAAGAGAAAGCTCGCGCAGCCCTGCGCGAACGAGTCTTGGGAACCGTGCGTAATTATTGGCGGACTTATCCGACAAGCGCGCACTGAGCAGCAGCAGCGGAATCGACTCATTATGGCAGGCGTGAATCAGGTTGAACCAGATCTCGGTCTCCATCAATACGCCGACTTGCGGACGAAAGTGACGCAAGAAACGCTCAACGGCAAAAGGATAGTCATACGGCAAGTACACACGGATCACATCTTCGCCGAAAAGCTGTTCACTGGCGGCGCGCCCCGTGGGCGTAGTGTGTGAGAGCAGTATCTGATGATCGGGATATCGAATACGCAGGCTTTGCACCAACGTCACGATGGCACGTGTTTCGCCGACCGATACGCTATGCAGCCAGATGACGGGCTTTTCGCAACGAACCGCATATCGACCGAAGCGCTCACCGATGTGATGCAGATATTCGCGTTGCTTGCGCGCCCGCCACAGCAGGTGAAAAAACACATATGGCAGCAGCAGCCACAGGCCAAAGGTGTAATAAAACCGCGGCTTAAACATAGGCCCCAAGTTCCGTAAGCTTCACAATGACAGAGTCGACAGAGGGAGGGGAGCCCTTGCCGCCGAGGTTAACCGCCAGCGGACCGGCGTAAAGTCCTGTCAGGCCCGGATCGGTGGCAGTGTAGATGCCGATCGTGGGCACATCGAGAGCGGCGGCCAGGTGGCTCAAACCGGTATCCACGCCGACCACGGCACGGGCGCCGCCCAATAAAGCCGTAGCTTCGTTCAGATTCAGACGCGGAGCCACTACGGCACCGGGGATGGAGGCGGCCAGACGTGCGCTGCGCATTCTTTCAACCTCGCTGCCCCAAGGCAACACAATACTCAATCCTGCATGGTGCAACTGAGTGCCCAGCGCAATCCAGTTCTGCTCATCCCATAACTTGTCGTCGCGGCTGGTGGCGTGCAGCAGGACGACATGGGGTTTAACCGGCAACCAGGGCAGCGCCAATTCAGGGATACGAATGCCATAGTTCGGCGTACCTTCGACCGGGTAACCGAGTGCTGCGGCTGCCAGTTGACGGTTGCGCTCCACCGCGTGCTGATCCTTTGCTATGGAAAACCCCCGATCGTAGAACCAGCTAGCCACGCCTTCCCGGGCGCTGTCCCATGCATAACCGCAGCGCATCGTGTGTGTGCAACGGGTAATAAGCGCACTCTTGAGCAAGCCCTGGGTGTCGACGGCAAAGTCATACTGCCTTGCTTCCAAATCACGGCAAACAGCCTGCATCTCTCCGCGTGATGCCCACCATGCTTTACGCCAGCGTCGCATGGCAACCGGGATGACATGCAGTACTTTAGGATGCAGCGCCGGCAAGGCTGCAAAGCTCTCTTCCACCACCCAGTCAATGCGCGCATCGGGCAAATGTCTGCAAATATCCGTTACGACAGGGAGATTGTGCAGGACATCGCCCAATGAGGACGTTTTGATCAGGACGATGCTCGGCGCGTTTTGCATGCGATGACTCAGGGCGAAAACAAGGTCGCCATGATACACGAGAGCATTTTCCTGCTTGACACCCTTCGCCTGCGACTGCTCTAATGCGCCCCGTTCACTACTTGAACACACCCAAAATGCTCGACGAAGCAACACACTACGGCCTGCTCAAGACTTTGGAAGAAAACCCCGGACTTTCCCAAAGGGATTTGGCGAAGCGGCTCGGTGTCAGCCTGGGTAAAGTCAACTATTGCCTCAATGCTCTGGTCGCAAAGGGCAGTCTCAAAATCAACAACTTCCGCAACAGCGACAACAAGCTGGCGTACGCCTATCTGCTGACCCCGCAGGGTATCGAATCGCGGGCGCGCATGACCGTTGTATTTTTGAAATACAAAGTACAGGAATACGAGCGGCTACGCGCGGAAATAGAAGAGTTGCAGCGCGAAGCCGAGCAAAATGGTTTATTGGAGAATAAAAATGAGTGATGTACACGCAGTCATTCTGGCTGGCGGAAGCGGAAGCAGACTTTGGCCTTTGTCGCGGCAACATCTTCCGAAGCAATTTTTGGTGCTGGACGGCGAGGGTTCGTTGCTGCAAACCACCATTGATCGTCTGTCGCCAACAATAGAAGCAAAGAACGTATTGATCGTAACGCAGGAATCGCATGCCAAGGGCGAGGCCTACCACGCGCTGTTGCCGTATAAGTCACTGTTCGAACCAATCGGACGCAATACTGCACCGGCAATTGCATTGGCTGCTGCATACCTGATGGCCGAAGGGAAAGATCCGGTGATGGTGGTTTTGCCTGCGGATCACATTATCAAGAATGAAGAGCGTTTCCGCGCACTTCTGGATATCGCGATTGAAACGGCGCAAAGCGGAAAATTGGTTACATTTGGTATTCAGCCAAGCCGACCCGATACCGGCTTCGGTTACATCAAGGCGCATCAAACCAATGATGCGCGAGTCTACAAGGTGGATCGTTTTACCGAAAAACCCGATCATGCCACCGCCGAGCGCTTCCTGAAGGAAGGCAATTATTATTGGAACTCCGGCATGTTCGTATGGCGTGCCTCGGTGATTCTTGCCGAAATCCAGAAGTACTTGCCCGAGGTATACAAGATCGCGCAAACCATCGCAGCCGATAGCCGCGCGGGCACAACCTTCCAGCAAGCCGTGGAAAAGCATTTTGCAGCGATGCCCTCCATTTCCATCGACTACGGTGTGCTGGAAAAATCGGATAGCGTATCGCTCATTCCGTGCGACATCGGCTGGAACGATGTAGGTAGTTGGCAGGCAGTGCATGAGATTTCCCCGAAGAATGAAAGCGGCAATGCGCTGCAGGGAAATGTCATTGCGGTAAACTGCAAAAACAGCCTGATCCGCTCAGAGAAACGCTTGGTCGCAGTCATCGGTGTGGAAGATCTTTGCGTGATTGAAACCGCAGATGCCGTGTTGATTTCGAGGAGTGACCAGACGCAGGATGTGCGCAAGGTGGTGGACGCCTTACAGCAAAGTGGCGCCACTGAACATATCTTTCATACCAAAATAAACCGCCCCTGGGGAAGTTACACCGTATTGGAAGAAGATCCGGAGGGGTTCAAGCTCAAACGCATTGAGGTTGCACCGGGTGCGAGACTTAGCCTGCAAAGCCATAAACATCGGTCTGAACACTGGGTGGTGGTGGCTGGCACAGCTACGGTCACCAATGGTGAGGAAGTCATTACTGTGAACAAGAACCAGAGTACCTATATTCCTATCGGCACGAAACACCGGCTGGAGAATCTGGGCACCGAGCCGTTGCATATCGTGGAAATTCAGGTCGGCGAATATTTGGGTGAAGACGATATACAACGCTATGAAGACAATTACGGCAGATAGTGCAGATAGTGCAGGAGTTGTTGATCTGGTATGTAAAGAATGCTGATCCGTTCGACCTGAGCTTGTCGAAGGCTTAATTGTTATTCATGTTTTAAAAAGTGCAGCATGAGCGGAATCAAAAGTGGTCAAATCGGAGAAGTCGAGATGAGCGATGTGGTGAAGATTGAAAACCTGAAAGTCTTGATCATCGAGATCAGAGGGCACGGTGTTCTGCTTGATAGTTATGCCACGCAGTGGCGAACTGATTGCCAGGAATTCTGGATGATGATTTGCAAGTCAGTGACGCTGAAACAACGATTGCACTGAACTTTGCCGTGCTGAAATTCAAGCCCAACAAAACAAGAAACTTGGAAAATGAATCTAGATTCTAAAATATACGTAGCGGGCCATCGAGGCCTCGTTGGTTCTGCACTCGTGCGCCGACTGCAAGCGGCCGGCTACAATAACCTCGTGCTGCGCACTCATGCCGAATTGGAATTGCGCGATCAGTCGGCCGTGCAGGCTTTCTTTGCGCGGGAAAAGCCGGAATACACCATACTCGCCGCTGCAAAGGTAGGGGGCATACATGCCAACAACACCTACCCGGCGGAGTTTATTGAGGACAACCTGCTTATCCAGAATAATGTCATTCACAACGCCTGGAAGAACAACGTCAAGAGACTGCTGTTTCTCGGCTCAAGCTGTATCTACCCTAAAAATGCACCGCAACCGATGTCTGAAGAATGCCTGATGACCGGTCCGCTGGAACCGACCAACCGACCTTATGCGTTGGCCAAAATTGCCGGAATCGAAATGTGCCATGCCTACAACAGGCAGTATGGAACACGATATCTGGCAGCTATGCCAACCAATCTGTACGGCCCCAACGATAACTACGACCTGAATAATTCGCATGTGCTGCCAGCGCTTATGCGCAAGGTTCACGAAGCCAAACAGCGCGGCGATAATAACGTTGTGGTGTGGGGCACAGGCACGCCCAAGCGAGAATTCCTATACAGCGAAGATATGGCCGATGCCTGCATCTTTTTGCTTGAGCAGATGGACGACAAATTGACCAGCCTGTTCAGGGATGACTCACCACCATTGATCAACATCGGCAGTGGCGAAGACCTTACCATCCGTGAACTTGCCGAATTGGTCGCCGATGTGGTTGGCTTCACAGGCGGCCTCTCTTTTGATACCAGCAAGCCAGATGGCGCCATGCGCAAGGCGTTGGACGTGTCGCGCATCAATGCTCTGGGCTGGAAGCGCACGATGCCGCTGAAGGAAGGCATCGCGCTTTCCTATCAGGACATGTTGAAAAAAATCGAACTCCAATCTTGAAGAATGAACATGTTTACTTCAGCTGTCCACGTATGGATGGAATGACCATGAAATGCAGTACCGTGAATGCCTAACTGAAAAAGGAATTGTTGAAATGAGCCAGCCAAGAAAAGTAGCATTGATAACAGGCGTGACCGGACAAGACGGCGCCTATCTTGCAGAGTTTTTGATAAACAAGGGTTACATCGTTCACGGGATCAAACGCCGCGCATCGTCATTCAATACGGCACGCATCGACCATCTGTACCGCGATCCGCATGAAGATGGCGTTCGCTTCTTCCTGCATCATGGGGACTTGACCGATTCCAGCAGCCTGATCAGAATCATCCAGCAGGTGCAACCGGATGAAATCTACAACCTGGCCGCGCAAAGCCATGTTGCAGTTTCATTTGAAGAGCCCGAATACACGGCGAACTCCGACGCATTGGGTGCGCTGCGGGTACTGGAAGCGATACGCATCCTTGGTCTGCAAAAGAAAACCCGTTTCTACCAGGCTTCCACCTCCGAACTGTTCGGGCTGGTGCAGGAGATACCGCAAAAGGAAACCACGCCGTTCTATCCGCGCAGCCCGTATGCGGTGGCCAAACTCTACGCCTACTGGATCACCGTCAATTACCGCGAAGCCTATGGGATGTATGCCTGTAACGGCATCCTGTTTAACCACGAATCTCCGATCCGCGGCGAAACATTCGTAACCCGCAAGATCACGCGCGCGCTGGCGCGCATCAAGCTCGGCCTGCAGGAATGCCTCTATCTGGGCAACATGAATTCCCTGCGCGACTGGGGGCACGCCAAGGACTACGTCGAGATGCAATGGCTGATGCTGCAACAGGACAAGCCGGAAGATTTCGTCATCGCCACTGGCGTGCAATACAGCGTGCGCGATTTTGTCAATGCTGCCGCGAAGGAGTTGAGCATGAATATCCGTTGGGAAGGAAAGGATGCCGACGAAGTCGGCTACCTTGATACTCAGACCCCGCGCGCCATTGTGCGCGTCGACCCGCGCTATTTCCGACCCACCGAAGTCGAAACCCTGCTGGGCGATGCCAGCAAGGCAAAAAACAAACTCGGTTGGACTCCCAAGATTACCTTTGAAGAACTGGTCAGTGAAATGGTGCGCGAAGACCTCAAAAGTGCCGAACGGGATGAACTAGTCAATCGTCATGGATACAAATCAATGGACTACAACGAGTAATGAGCGAAATCACCGCGCCTCGTCGTGCCCTGATATGCGGCGTTTCGGGCCAGGATGGTGCTTATCTCGCGAAATTTTTGCTTGATAAAGGCTATGAGGTCTGGGGCACGTCCCGCGATGCACAAATGAATGTGTTTGCCGGTTTGCAGACATTGGGGGTTCGCGACCAGATTAAAACCTTATCAATGTCGCCCGTTGATTTCCGTAATGTTTTGCAGGTGATTTCTGAGATACGGCCCCATGAAATATACAATCTGGGGGGACAATCCTCGGTTGGTCTTTCCTTCGAGCAGCCGCTTGAAACCATGGAAAGTATTGCATTCGCAACCTTGAATCTTCTGGAAGCGATTCGCTTTGTCGATTCATCAATACGTTTTTACAATGCAGGGTCGAGTGAATGTTTTGGCGACACTGGTGGATCACCAGCTGACGAAAGCACGCCTTTCCATCCTAAAAGTCCCTATGCTGTCGCCAAGGCAGCTGCCACATGGCATGTATCGGTATATCGCGAGTCGTATGGAATATTTGCCTGTACGGGCATGCTGTTCAATCATGAATCGCCGCTAAGGCCCGAGCGCTTTGTGACTAAAAAGATCGTTGCCGCTGCCTGCCGAATCGCCCAGGGCAGTGCTGAGAAACTTATGCTTGGCAATATCGACATCCGCAGGGATTGGGGTTGGGCGCCGGAGTATGTTGAAGCAATGTGGCGCATGCTCAACATAAATATTCCGGAAGATTTTGTGATTGCCACAGGCATCACTCAAAGCCTGAGGGATTTCATTGCGACGGTTTTTGCCGAAGCGGGATTGGATTGGCGTGATCACGTGGTATCAGATCCGAGTTTACGAAGGCTATCCGACCCTCTGCAAATCTGTGCCAACCCAGGCAAGGCAAGAAAGCTGCTTGCATGGGAGCCCAGTTGCCTTGGGCCGGAAGTGGCACGAAAAATGTACAAGGCAGAATGCAAACAACCAATACCAATCGACTAGTTTTGGAGAATTGAATGTTCAGACGTGAAGATATCGGCGAAGAGCCTTTCGTTATCGCCGAAGTTGGCCAGAATCACCAAGGTGACTTGGATGTAGCGCGCGAATACATTCGCATTTTTGCTTTCGAAGGAGCCAATGCCGTCAAATTTCAGACGCGCAATAACAAATATTTGTTTTCTAAAGATGCGTATGAGGCGCCATATGCCAGCGAGAATGCATTCGCAGAGACTTACGGTGCGCATCGGGAGCATCTTGAACTCAAGCCCGAATGGCTGCCCATCCTGAAAGCGGATTGCATTAAGCATGGCGTCAAATTCATGTCGACACCTTTTGATGAACCCAGCCTTGATCTGCTAAAACAAATCGATGTTGATATTCTGAAAGTCGCCTCATTTGATTTGGGTAACTTGCCGCTGATCCACCGGATCGCCAGTATGGGGAAGCCTGTGGTGATGAGCGTTGGAGGTGGAAAAATCGAGCAGATACGATCAAGCGTCGAGGTGTTGCTCAATCAACATGACGAAGTGGCGATTCTGCATTGTGTGTCCGAATACCCATGCGAATATAATCGCCTTGGTTTGGACAATATCGAAGTTCTGATCAAGGAGTTTCCAAACTGCACAATCGGTTCCTCGGACCATTTCAACGGAACCTTGTCCGGTCCAGTAGCTTATTTGAAAGGTGCTCGTGTATTTGAAAAACACGTCACGCTGAACCGGGCCTGGAAGGGAACCGACCATAGTTTCGCCCTTGAGCCTGAAGGTTTTCGCAAGTTCGTGCGCGATATCAAACGAGTTCGTCACATGATGCAACCCAAGCCGACGGATGACCTTGGCAATGAGCGCGTATTCAAGAAGCTAGGCAAGTCATTGATTGCATATGTGGATATCCGGGCCGGAGAAAAGATCTCGTTGGAGAATCTGTCCGGTAGAATCTTCAATACTCAGTACATCCCTGTGCGAGAATCCAACCAAGTGATCGGTCGAACTGCGAAGCGAAATATCGCCCAAGGTGATGCAATTCTGTTTGCAGACCTTGAAGATTGAGAAACAGCCAGAATGCAAACAACGATAAGCCAGGAATTGTTGGCCACAATTGGATTGGTGGTCTTTGATTTTGACGGGGTCTTTACCGACAACACCGTCTATGTCACACAAGATGGCATCGAGTCTGTTCGATGCTGGCGTAGTGACGGACTCGGGCTTGCAAGGCTGAGAAGCGTTGGGGTGCAAGCTTTCATCATCTCTACAGAAGCTAATCCTGTAGTCACTGCCAGGGCGAGAAAACTGAAAATGCTTTGCAAGCAGGGTGTCGAGGACAAGGCGGCGGTGATACTGGAGACCTGTCGAGAGTTGGGGGTCGCAACGGATCAAACCATGTTCGTCGGCAACGATATCAACGACATCCCCGCTTTCCAATCCATTGGCGTGCCTGTTGCTGTTGCGGATGCCTACCCCGAGGTATATCCACATGTACTGTACTGCACAGAAAAGCCTGGCGGGTTTGGAGCTGTGCGTGAAGTGTGCGACCTGATTTTTTATGCAAAGAACAATAACCAGACGGTGGCAGCAATATGACGACAGATACACTCTTTGATATTAGCCGGGAAATTGTCTTGATCACCGGCGTATCGGGCCAATTGGGCGGTGAATATGCAAAGGCCTTTCTTTCCAGAGGTGCACGCGTGGCAGGTTTGGACGTTCGCCATTCACCGGGCAGCGAAGCGCTGGCGGCGCAATATCCCGCTAACTTCCTGTTTTGTGCATCCAGCGTCACCGACAAGTCGGCATTGAAGGCTGTTTTAAAAATAGTCGCCGACAAGTTTGGCACGCCCACTGTGCTGATCAACAATGCCGCCATTGATTCCCCACCCTCTGCCCCGCCGGAAGAAAACGGTCCCTTTGAGGATTACCCGGAAGCCTCATGGGATAAGGTCATCGACGTCAATCTCAAAGGCGTCTATCTTTGCTGCCAGGTGTTTGGCTCAGCTATGGCCACGGCGGGGAAGGGAGCAATCATCAATGTTGCCTCGATCTATGGTGTTGTATCGCCCGACCAGAACCTCTATGAATACCGTCGCAAGCGAGGTGAGGTCTTTTTCAAGCCAGTGGCCTATTCGGCGTCCAAATCCGGCATACTTAACCTGACGCGATACTTGGCTGTGTATTGGGCAAAACAGGGCGTGCGGGTCAACTCCCTGACCATCGCCGGCGTCTTCAACAACCAGGAACAAGCCTTTCTCGATGCCTATTGCGGTCGCATCCCCGTCGGGCGCATGGCTAACGTCGATGAGTACAACGGTTCGGTTCTCTTCCTCGCGAGCGAAGCCTCACGCTACATGACGGGCGCGAATCTCGTCATAGACGGCGGCTGGACGGCGATTTGACCATGACCAACATTTCTCCCATTCCGAATTGGATCAACGGCCAGGAAGCACTGCCAGAAAGCGATGCTTGGCTGGAAAAATTCAATCCCCATACGGGTGAGTTGCTTTACCATGTCGCCGACTCATCTGTCGCAGACACACAGCGAGTCATTGCTGCAGCAGGTAATGCATTCCCCGCGTGGTCAGAAATAACGCCGGTCAAACGAGGCCAAATCCTGACCGAAATTGTTGCGGCCATGAAGCAGCGAGCAGAAGAATTGGCAGACTGCATTGCCATTGAAACCGGCAAGCCGCCACAGGACGCCAAGGGCGAAGTCGGTGGCGCCATTCTTCAGGCGGAATACTTTGCTGGCGAAGGCATGCGCCTGTATGGCCGCTCGCTGACATCCGGCACTCCTGGCAAATACAGTCACACTGTCAGGCAGCCGCGCGGCATCGCCGGTCTTATCGTCCCGGCGAACACCCCCATTGCCAACATCGCCTGGAAAACCTTCCCCGCCCTAATTTGCGGAAACACTGTGGTCATGAAGGCCGCAGAAGATTCCCCGGGCATCGCGAACCTGTTTGCCAAAATCACCAAAGAAGCCGGTTTGCCGGATGGTGTCTTCAACGTTGTGCAGGGACGAGGGCAAGTTGCGGGCGCTGCACTGGTGGAAGATACACGCGTAGCGGTCATCAGTTTCACTGGTTCAACAGGAGTTGGACGTTGGATTGCCGAAGTGGCTGGTAAACGCTTGGCTCGAATATCCCTTGAACTGGGCGGCAAAAATCCGTTTGTCGTATGTGACGATGCCGATCTCGATCAGGCGGTACATTGGGCCGCGCTCTCCGCCTTCAGTAATGCCGGCCAGCGCTGCGCCGCAGGCAGTCGTATTCTGGTATTCAATAGCGTCTTTGACGAATTTAGAGACAAGCTCGTTGCTAAGGCAAGGAGCTTGAAATTGGGTGTGAGTGCAGGCTGCGACCTTGGTCCCGTCATCAACAAACGCCAACAGAATAGTATTCTCGCCGCTATTGCGACCGCCAGGGCAGAAGGAGGGCGGATACTATGCGGGGGGGCCGCACCGACTGAGCGGGAATTGGCAAATGGATACTACATTCAGCCTACTGTGATCGAAGGGCTACAGCCGTCGGCAGAACTGAGTTGCAAAGAAATCTTCGGCCCGGTGGCCACACTGCACCCGGTTGAAGACATGGCCACCGCACTCAAGTTGGCCAACGCTACCGAGTATGGGCTTACCGCAGCAATACATACACGCAGTGTGGATCGTGCCATGTGGTTCGCCCAGCGGGTACGTGCTGGCGTCGCCAACATCAATCTGGGTACTTTCGGCAGCGAGCCGCACATGCCCTTCGGCGGTTTCGGTGCTTCCGGCAATGGCACGCGCGAACCCGGTGCAGAGGCGCTTGATGTCTATTCCGAATTGAAGAATATTTCCTTCCTTACCCGCAGCAATCTGATCTGACATCATGAAACCAAAAACTGTCGCCTTCATTCCGGCCCGCTCAGGATCAAAGCGGGTACCCAACAAGAACGTCAAGCCCTTGGCAGAGCACCCCATGCTTGCCTATACCGTGCGCGCCGCCATCGACAGCGGGGTGTTTGATTCTGTGATCTGTGCGACTGATAGCGAACTTTACGCCGATGTCGCACGCCATTACGGCGCTGAAGTGCCTTTTTTGCGGTCTGCTGAAATCTCCGGGGACAAATCGCCTGACATAGAATGGGTGGTCTGGATGCTGAACACCCTGAAGGCGCAGGGACGTGACTATGAAATCTTCAGTATCCTGCGCCCGACCAGTCCGTTCCGCTTGCCGGAAACGATCCGACGTGCCTGGAATGTTTTCACCAGCGATCCCAATGCCGATTCTCTGCGCGCCATCGAAAAGTGCAAACAACACCCAGGAAAAATGTGGGTTGTGCGCGGCAAGCGCATGTTGCCCGTGATGCCGTTCACGAACGGTACAACACCGTGGCACAGCAGCCAATACGCCGCTCTGCCGGAAATCTACGCGCAGGACGCCAGCCTGGAAATCGCCTGGTCTCGCATCGCAAGGGAACAAAACACGATAGCCGGCGAAGCCATCATCCCCTTCATCAGCCAAGGGCTTGAAGGCTTCGACATCAACGAACCTGAAGACTGGCTGCTTGCAGAGCATTACCTTGCCAAAGGCGAGGCGCGTCTGCCGGTCGTCAGTCAAACACCCTTCCAAATTCACGACTAAAGGAGCACCCCGGTGGGCGATCAAATTGGAGTAGCAGTCAGCGGTACCCTGTATTACGTACCTCTTAAAGAATTCGAGCGCATCCGCGCCTTGCCGGTTTCCGCAGTGGAGAGAACGGCGTTATTTGCCGCCCTCTGCCGCATCAACACCCTCTACATGATTGCCCGTGCGGGTTCCGGGCACATCGGCAGCAGCTTCAGCAGCATGGACATCATGTCCTGGTTGCAACTCAATGAACTGCGCACCCCGCCGGAAGGCGACACAACATCGCCGTGCGATATCTTTTTCTCCTCCAAGGGGCACGATGCGCCAGGCCTCTACAACACCTTCATCGGCCAGGGCAAGCTGGATTTCGAGTTGATCCACCAACTGCGCCGCATCGGCGGGTTGCCCGGACACCCCGATATATCCACACCCAATATTGTCACCAATACCGGATCGCTAGGTATGGGAGTATCCAAGGCAAAGGGCATGATCTTCGCCAATCGATTGCTCAAACATTCAGGAAATGTCTATGTGCTCACCGGAGATGGTGAATTGCAGGAAGGCCAGTTCTGGGAATCTCTGGTTTCCGCTGCCAACCACAAATTGCATGAACTGACCGTCATTATCGACCATAACAAACTTCAGTCGGACACGCTGGTCACCAAGGTCAGCGACCTGGGCGACCTCGAAGCCAAGCTGCGTGCCTTCGGTTGGCATGTCAGCCGCTGCGATGGCAATGACATGGCAGCCTTCTCGCAAACGCTGGCGGCGACCAAAACAATTTCCGGCAAGCCAAAAGTTATCATCGCCGACACCATCAAAGGCAAAGGTGTCTCCTTCATGGAGCACACGTCCATCGATTCCGATATCGAGTTCTACAAATTCCACAGCGGCGCACCAACCGATGCGGCCTACGTCAAAGCGGCGCAGGAACTCATCGACGCCGCGAATGCTCGCCTGAAGTCTGCAGGAGCTGTTGCACTCGAACTGGAGACAGTCGTTCGCCCCGCCGCAGTGCAGCCCGAGAACCCGCAGCGGCTGATTCAGGCCTACTCAAACGCACTGATCGAACAAGCGCGACAGAACCCCAAGATTGTTGCACTGGACGCCGACCTGATTCTCGACACCGGGTTGATCCCATTCCAAAAGGAGTTCCCCGATCGCTTTGTGGAATGCGGCATCGCCGAGCAGGATATGGTGTCTCAGGCTGGCGGCATGGCACTGCAGGGACTGCTCCCCATCGTGCACTCCTTCGCCTGTTTCCTCTCGGCGAGGCCGAACGAACAAATTTACAACAACGCCACCGAGCACGAAAAAATCATCTACGTCGGCTCTCTTGCCGGTGTCGTCCCAGGGGGGCCGGGGCATTCCCACCAGGCGGTACGGGACATATCCGCACTGGCGGCAATCCCCGGACTTACAATGATGGAGCCCTGCTGCGAAGCGGAAGTGGGGATGCTCCTCAACTGGGCGATCAATACGAACAAGGCCAGCAGTTATTTGCGCCTCGTCAGCTTGCCCTGGGTGCTGCCGTATGAATTGCCCGCTGGCTACAAACCCGAGTTTGGCAAAGGCAACGCACTGACTGAAGGGCAGGATGCGATCATCATCGCCTATGGCCCGGTTATGTTGACATCGGCAGTACAGGCAGCGCAGGAGCTGAGGAGCGAGCACGGCATCACCGTGAAAGTTATCAACCTGCCCTGGCTGAACCATGTCGATGCAGATTGGCTGGTGACAGCGTTGGGTAACTGCAAGGCAGTTTTCTCCATCGACAATCATTATTTGATTGGCGGGCAAGGAGATCGAATTGCGGATGCCATGGCATCAAAAGGGCTCACAAGCACGACACTGCATCGGCTTGCGCTGACGGAAATTCCGGCATGTGGGACCAATCCAGAAATACTTGGTGAGCATGCATTTGATCGGAGCGGCTTAATCGCTACGGTCCTTGGCACTCTGAGATAATTCAAAACTAACTACTTGAAGTGCTGACAAATGATTATTGACCGCCTGAAGAAAAAAATTGGATTCTTGTCTGACCTGCTATCGAAATCCTCGGTTGCTATACGCAGGGCACGATATGAGGAACTAAAAAATGAGAAGCTGAAATCTGCACCTAAGGCGCTTGCAGGCTATGGCTACAAGGTGTTCTCGCAGAGCGATGAGGATGGAATCATCAACGAGATATTTCGGAGAATCGGCCTGACGAACAAAACATTCGTCGAATTCGGAGTCGGTGATGGCCTCGAAAATAATACCGTTGCTCTTGTTTACGAAGGCTGGTCCGGGCTCTGGATCGAGGGCTCAGGTAACTTTTGCGAAAGGATCGGCAGGGGATTTGCGTCGGCTATTTCAAGTGGACAATTAAGAGTTATAAATAGTTTTGTCACTCCTGAAAACATCAACGAACTGATTTCCCGAGAAATCAAGTCATCGGAAATCGATCTGCTGTCAGTTGATATCGACGGAAACGATGCTCACGTGTTTGACAAAATCACCTGTATCAATCCGCGTGTAATCGTATTTGAATACAACGCCAAGTTCGGGCCTTCACTTAGCTACTGCATGGCTTTTGACGGAAGCTATGCTTGGAAAAAAACCGACCGCTTCGGCGCATCCTTGAAGTATTTTGAGGATTTACTGCGAGGTAAGGGCTATAGCTGCGTCGGCTGCAATATCGTTGGAACCAATGCCTTCTTTGTTCGCGATGACCTGCTAGACGACCATTTTCTTGCCCCTTATACATCTGAGAAGCACTTCGAACCGGCCCGATACGAGCTCGTCGGGTTGCCGTCAGGCCACCCTTGTTCACATGATACTTTCGATACACGATTGGTTATGTGATGAATTTCAAGGACGCACTCTACAAGAGCTATGTGAGCACGCATATTGCGCATCGGAAAGGACTAGTCGATGCCAGTAAACTCAGGTGTCAATCCTCTGGATTTCGACAACATTTCGGCAATCATCTCCCCACCGACAAATCCGCACAAATCGCAGATCTGGGCTGTGGATCAGGCGGCTTGGTATGGTGGTTACAACACTCGGGCTTCGTAAACAGCAAAGGAGTTGACGGAAGCCCCGAACAGGTTGCGTTGGCGCATCAACTGGGGATTGATGGCATAACGCTGGGTGATGTCTTCGAATTTCTTGATAAGGAAACGGGCTACTCCGTCCTGTTCGCACGCGATCTGATCGAACATTTCGATAAGCAATCGGTATTTGATTTTTTGAATAAATGTTTTGCTGCATTGTCACCCGGTGGGCAACTCGTCCTCCAGATTCCAAACGCGGAATCACCCTACTTCGGTCGTGTCCGCTATGGTGACTTTACCCACGAACTGGCTTTTTCCGCTTCGAGCATTTCTCAGTTACTTGGCGCTGTGGGCTTTACGGGGATCGAAGTTCATCCGTGGCGACCTGCAATCACAGGCACGAAATCTCTAATCCGTTACATTGCGTGGAGATTGATCGAGCCGCTTTTGAAATTGCCTATCTACATCGAAAGTGGCGGAGGCAACAGGATTGTGACGATGAACCTGATCGCAGTCGCGCGCAAGCCCGGCTGAGTTTGATGAAAAAGAACATCCTGATCATTGGCAACTATCCACCTCCCTACGGTGGTGTTCCCCATCATATTGAACGCCTGACGGAATACCTGGTGGATAAGGGGTGGACGTGTCATGTACTTTCCGGTGGCACCAGCGGCAATCAACATATCGGGGCACTCCATATTTATAAGCCGACATATCCAGCAAAGCTTCTTGGATATTTGCGCCAAGGGTTTAACAGGAAATTCAGGAGATGGTTGGGTACTGCATCGCTTGATAAATATGAACCTGCATTTTGGCGTCGTTACAAAATGTATTCAGACGTAGGTGAAAAAATTGTCCGTGAAAACGATATCCAGTTAGTAGCTTCCTACAATCTATTGACCTATGGGCCTGTTGGCGCTTATTTGGCAGATCAATTCAGGCTCCCTCATGTCGTTAATGTGTTCGGAGAAGTCTATAAGTATGACTCGATGCTTCGTCACAAAAGTTTCTTTGCTCATGTTGTAAAGTCAGCCTACCGCCTCCTCTCATGCAGCAGTCACTGCGGCCAAAGCATTAGGCAGCTTGGAGTTGAAACCCCGGTTCAAACGGTAACTTATGGTGTGAATATTGGGCATTTCACGCCTGGCGAAGCAAAAGATCTGCGGACGTCACTAGGTATTGGCTCAGCCCCCGTTGTCTTGTTTGTGGGCCGCCTTGGAAGAGAAATGGGGCTGGATTCATTTTTCGCAGCTGCACGACTGACAGCGCAAAGTTTTCCCGATGTACGTTTTGTGATGGTCGGCCAAACAGGTGATTTGGCCGATGAAATAGAGAAAAAATGTGAAACGTCAGATGGGCGATATATTTTAAGGAGAAATTCACCCTACACCGATTTGCCAAATTATTATCGCATGGCAAGTATCGTGGTGGTTCCAACGCGAGGTGACCGCACCTGTAGCAGTTTGGCGGCCATGGAGGCAATGGCAACCCGGAAGGCGGTTGTAGGTTTTGCCATTGGAGGGATACCCGAAATCGTAGAGCACGAAAAGACAGGGCTTTTGGTGGATCCGGAAAAAATCGAAGCCTTGTCCGGTGCAATTAATCGACTGCTTGAAGATGAATTGCTGCGCGTTAGTCTCGCCGAAGCGGGGTATCGAAAATCGCAATCAAGCTTCGACGAAAATCAGGTCAATGTAACGATGGAGCGTCACTTTCTAGATGCATTGAGAGTCGCATGAGCCGTGAAGTATTGCGCGACGCGATAATATATCTCCCCGCCAAAGTCGTGCCTGCTTTGGTTGGGGTACTTGCCATACCCATCCTGACGCGGTTGTTGACCCCGGAA
The DNA here is from genome assembly GCA_030652215.1 of Sideroxyarcus sp. Classification (GTDB taxonomy): domain Bacteria; phylum Pseudomonadota; class Gammaproteobacteria; order Burkholderiales; family Gallionellaceae; genus Sideroxyarcus. The sequence goes on along the minus strand of JAUSBC010000035.1, from coordinate 39,224 downwards.
CAATATGGTCAATACCTTCTGGCTATGACAAGTCTGACGCTGATCGCAGCGTTTTGTATCTCTTGGCTGGTCTCTATCACTATTCGTTTTTATGTCGTGTACGGTGTTGAAGCGCTATATCGATATAGTCGCCGCTTTCTTATCCTTTCTATCCTCCTCGCCTGCCTTCTTTGGTTAGCCGCTTCGCAGTTGCTAGGCAACGCATTCAGCAACAGATTCTTTATATTGGCTGGCGTGTTATGGCTGGTCGCGCATGGATTCTTTGAATATTATTCAGGTTGGCTCAGGGCGAGGAATTTTGCCAAGGCTTATAGCATCGCTTTGTCATGGCGCAGTGCTACAGGACTGTCCATTGCTGTTGTCTTGCTCGCCTTGGGTTTTCGGGATGGAGCGATCATTGTGTTGGGATTTGCTGTTGCAATGCTGGTCGGTCTTGCATTTCTACCTAAATATGCCCTGCAAGCTGAAATCAGGCAGCGGCAAGTAAATGAATCAAAATCCGATTTAAAGGTGATATTGCATTACGGGATTCCCGCAGCCATATCGAATTTGGTCATCACCGGACTAAGCCTCGCTGATCGATATATTATCGGGGCTCAAATGGGCGCGGAGTCAGTTGCCATTTACGGCGCAAGCTACGATCTTGCAGAGAAAACAGTATTCTTTGCCAACTCCATGCTGCTGCTTTCCTCTTCGGTCATCGGCTTCAGAATTTTTGAGCAAGAAGGTGAAGTCAAAGCGGCAGATTTCCTGTCTCGCCTAATGCGGATATATCTTCTGGCAGCCCCTCCTCTGGTTGTTGCTCTGGCGATCTTATCGCCGCATATTGTTGGCTTGCTGTTGCCTGCTCAATATCAGGCTGGCGCACTGGTCCTCCCCATTGTTGCTGCGGGAGGTTTGTTTGTTGGCGTAATGCACAGATATTCTTTGCTATTGTCATTTCATAAGCGGACGGACACGATCATGTGGTGCAGCGCTGGCGCACTCCTTGTGAACCTGCTTTCATGTGTACTGCTTATTCCAAAGTTCGGCATCATCGGGGCTGCAATCAGTACAGTCGTTGCCTACGCCTCTTGGCTTTTCTTCGTACGCTTAGCGGCGACAAAATATCATGGGCCTTCATTCCCATGGCTCACCTTCTTTCGTGCAAGCGGTGCTTTGTTGGTAGCGGCGGCTGCAATGGTAAGCATTCTTCAGCTAGAATTAACCTATAAGCCGCTCATGTTGGTTTTGAGCTTTGTTTTTGGCATGTTTGCGTATAGTTTTGCACTCTATTTATTTAGAGAGATAACTCAAAAAGACGTGCAGGCAGTTGTTTCCATCATCAGCAGTCGTCTTCGTAAGGCTTGAATTATGTCTAAACATCTTGATAAGTTGAAATCGCAGGTTGTAAAAATCATTAGATATTTTCCGGGTCTCGATAGCCGACTTCAGCTGGCTCGGAGAAAAAAGCTGGCTTCTGGGGACGGCTATCCAGATTGGAAAGGTCTTTTAGGCGTTGAATCGCAGCACTGGTCTGAATTGCATGCATCTAATACACAGGGTAAAAAGGTCCTTATCGCAACCAGCATCGGATCCCACCTTGCCGCCATGCAAATGGAGACAACGCTTGCTGCAGCTTTGACTTTGCGTGGTGCCAATGTTCATGCATTGCTTTGTGACGGTGTATTGCCCGGCTGCCAGATGTGCGAACCCCGTTTTTTCCCCAATTCGAAACGCTTTGCCGACCACGGGCCAAGCAAGGATTTATGCGGGCATTGCTACGTGCCAGGGCGCAGGGTTTATGAAGATATCGGGATTCCTGTCCATGCCTATTCCGACAATCTGACGGATGACGACAAGCGGCATGCGGAACAACTGTCGGCGAAACTGCCCGTTTCGGAAATTGAGGGTTTTGAACTTGATGGAATCAAGATTGGCGAGCATGCCAAGGCGGGTGCGTTGCGGTTCTTTGCGCGGGCAACCATCGACGACGAGCCATTTGGCGAACGGGTTTTGCGGCGTTACTTGAAGGCTGCCATCCTGACTGCGCTGTCCGTCAAGAAGTTGCTGCAGAAAGAGAAATACGAGGTAGCCGTTTTTCATCACGGCATCTATGTCCCCCAAGGCATCATCGGCGAGGTTGCGCGGCAGCAGGGTATTCGCGTGGTCAATTGGAATCCGGCCTACCGCAAGAATTGCTTCATCTTCAGCCATGGCGACACTTACCACCATACGTTGATGGACGAACCGGTGATGGCTTGGGAAAACATGGACTGGTCGCCGGAGAGGGAAGAAACCATAAGCCGCTACTTGCGCAGCCGCTGGCAGGGCGAGAACGACTGGATACGCTTTACAGAAAACCCCTATTTCGAGAAGGATCGAATCTTGGCCGAAATCGGTTGCGATGCAAGCCGCCCAATCATCGGCTGCCTGACCAATGTGATGTGGGATGCACAGTTGCACTATCCCGCCAATGCGTTCCCTAATATGCTCGAATGGCTGTTGCACACCGTGCGGTATTTTGAGAAGCGCCCCGACCTGCAGTTGGTGATTCGTGTGCATCCTGCGGAAATCCGTGGTTCCGTCCCAACTAGGCAGCCAGTGGTTGAGGAGCTAGAAAAGCACTTTCCCAAATTGCCATCGAATGTCTTTATCGTGCCGCCCGAGAGCAACATTAGCACTTATGTACTCTCTGAACTTTGCGACTCAGTCATTATCTACGGCACGAAAACTGGCGTGGAATTGACCAGTGTCGGCATCCCCGTGATTGTTGCCGGTGAAGCCTGGATTCGGAATAAGGGGGTCACCATTGACGCTACGTCGCCGGAAAAATATGGAAATATTCTTTCCACGTTGCCGCGCTCGCAGCGCTTGCCAGCTGAAACTGTAGTTCGAGCTAAAAAATATGCCTATCACTTCTTCTTTAGAAGAATGATTCCGATCAATATATTCAAGGGCGGATCAGGCGTGCCACCGTACAGTTTTCACGGCCCGCTTGCTAGTATAAAGCCTGGCAACGATAAGGGTCTGGACTGTATCTGTCAGGGTATTCTGGATGATGCCCCTTTTATCTATGAAGATAGTTATGTTTGAGTGGCTTAGGTTCACCCCGGGAACCCGCAAGGCTGTGCTGTCGCAGCGGGCGGGTTTGCAGCGCATCGGTTCAGTCAACCTTTCGCCAGCGGTTGGCTTTGCTCAAGCCGGTTGTCAGACCGAAGGTGTTTGTCATCCCCATACAACCTGAATTATTCCAGAAAATGTCGGTACTAGTTAACACAAGGGTTTTGTTGGCGGCTTCAGTCCAAAGGGCGGATTTGTTCTTTTCGTTTGCCATTATTCTTCTCTTTCTGTTTTCCAATCTGATCGACAGAATCATGCCCATTGGCGCCTCAGCAGCCTTCTATGCACTTACCGGGCTTGCGTTCTTGCTTCATGTCCTGAGCGCCAAGCTGCAGAAATGGCAGTTGGCAGTCATTGGTGTTGCAGCATACTTTTCTATTTTTCCATTGGTCAAGGGTGAGCACATCCTTGTTGCCGTTGCAGCGGCAAAAGATCTGTCACTACCAATTGCCGGGATCCTTCTTGGTTATCTTCTGCTCTCGCGACAGCAAAGCTTCGATATTTTGAACCGTCTCTATCTCCCGTTTGTTGCCTATGGCCTATTGCAGGCTTGGGCCTTCAATTCGGAGAGTCTCGCAACGCTGTTGCCCTGGGATGACGCTTATGTAAGAAAAATGATATCAGCGGGATTAAGTGTTTATCAAACTAATGATTTGAGATTATTCGGTACGTTGAATTCATTTTTTCACTATCAGTTGATTGCGGTCGTAGTGCCTGTCCTGTTATGGATTTATAGAGATCGCGTCAGCCAGCGTCGGCTTCTCGCGCTGAATACTGTGTTCATGTTGATACTGATTATTGTGTTACGTGAACGCACTCCCGTTGCGGTACTTGGTTTGATATCCATCGTGTTCATTTTGGGCGGCAAGGGCCGGATCAGGATTGCCGGCTGCTACGGTCTGGCAGTGGTGTTTGCATTGGCGTTCATCATCAGCTCAAACGGCCGAGCTGCCGAGCTAATTGAAAGTGTAGCAAGCCCATTCGGCCGAGCTACCGAGATAAATGAAAGTGACACTAAGCTCAGAAATGAAAGTGACGCTGATCTCAGAATGGCAAATATGCTCATGCTCAGGGTCGACAGCGATACTTCGAGTCGTGCACGAATGGCCATTTGGCGCGAGATGTTAGAGTACATCACTCCGGCCAACATCTTGTTTGGAAGAAGCCCGGGCGAGCTATTGCCCGGCTATGAAACATGGTGTGAGGGCAAGCATCTATCTCCACATAATGTATATCTGTTTTTTGTGTTGGCCTACGGATTGCTCGGTTTGGCGATTTTTTTCCTGCTCGTGCTCAATCTGGTCGTTTCGTGCTGCGTTGAGCGATCATTATCCGACGAAAAGAGACTGTTCCTTGTTGCGTTGACGCTGGGTTATCTTTTAATTGGCATGTTTCATCTCAGCTTTGTCAGCAAGTTTGGATTTCTGTTTTGCTGGATTTTGGGTGTGAGCCTCGCCGAACGTGATGCCGGTAAAGTACCAATCACCCAAGTTGGATATTGAGTAACGGTTGCACGTTGGAAAAGCTCCAATCATTTTATGATGCGCGCATTTTCGACCTTTATGAGGGTATACCGTCATCATTGCGGGGGAGCATGAATTCGCAAGAATGGTGTTTCCCAAGTCGCGGCCAGTATTGAAAGCTACCGCAGTCTACTGGACAAATTGCTCTTGTGAGCCGTTTATCACTCGAGATAATTTAAAACGCAGATAATGTGCATATCACTTTTTCGAAGAATGGCTCCCGTTCATGTATTTAGGGGATTCAAGGGAGCGCCGCAATATTTGTTTTGCGATAAAATCGCAGGATTGTTCGATGCGGGAGGGTGAGCCCGGATTTGAATGTATTTGTGATGGGATATTGAAAAACACCCCATTTGTTTTGGACTGCATGATGCAGAAAATACGCGCTAGGCGCTGGTGGTTTCTCAAACATGGTGGAACAGTGATGAAGGAAACTGGGGAAATGGGCACCACAAGCGACCAGGATTTTTATGATAAAGAGCCAGTCGGTTCGCTAGTGGCGCATGCAAACTGGATGCGGGAAATTGAGTTCTACTTTGATGCTTATGCGGCAAGGTTGGATAATGCGCTGATCGGCACCAGTGGGAATGCCGCTGAATTGGGCGCTGGAAGTTGCGGACTATCAGTTTGCCTGAGTCGTTTGCCGAGTGTGAAACAAGTTGTTGCATTAGATATTAGTATGGTGCGTATGAAGAGAATGATTGAGTTATCCGCCAGCGTGCTGGATGGTAATTCGAAAAAAATCACGCCAATTGCAAGTGACTTTAATGGTCGGCTACCTTTTGCTGATGGTGAGCTTGATGTGATTGTTTTTGATGCGGCGCTACACCATGCCCAATCCATGTGGAGAACATTGTCGGAATGTCGCCGGGTGCTAAAAAAAGGAGGATTGCTTATTGCACAGCGCGAAGCATATTTGAGTCCGTACAGGGCAAAGTGGCAAATCAACAAGCTGCTTAGGTCGCCGGAAGTTGCAGCAAACGTATCTGAAAACATTTATCTGAAAGAGCAATATATATACTATTTGACTGTTCAAGGGTTTGATGTCGAATTCATGCCAAGATCAAAAAGCAGTATAAAGAATATTCTCTCTCTCTTTAATGGCACCTTGTATTCCGATGGTGTTCTCTATTCCCGCAAAAAATGATGACAATTGACTTTGGGGAATCTTTTTTTCGAGCGCGTTGGCTGTTTCAATGATGCTGCCTGTTTATTTCAATGCTGTGCCATTGTTGCTGCCAAAGACCGGAATACGCCAGTACGCTTACCAGTTATTGAAGCAGCTACAGAGAATGCAGGAGATCGAAGCGCACTATTTTTATCTGGTGGGCTGGTCGGATCAATTGCTTGAAGGTTCCGCTGCAGAAAGGCCATCTAAGCTCTGGCATTTCAAGAATATGCTGCGCAATTATGTCCCGATGTCATTGGAGATACAGCACAGACTCAGAGGGAATATGTTTCGTCGTGGCTTGGATCAGGCGCGAGGCGGGATTTATCACGAATTGAATTTTTTGCCTTTCGAAACCAAGTTGCCGACGGTGGTAACCGTGCATGATTTGTCGGTATTGCGTTATCCGCAAACACATCCCGCCGCCCGCGTGAAATTCATGGAAAAGCGACTTGCGGATGCTGTTCAAGGAGCGGCGTTTGTGTTGACCGATTCAGAGTATGTTCGTCAAGAGGTAATCACGGAATATTCAGTGCCTGAGAGCAGGGTAGTTACCGTGTTGCTAGCGGCATCTGAGGGATATCGGCCCCAATCTTATGAAATGTTGAATGGAGTTCTTGCCCGGTATAACCTGGCTTGTCGTGGCTATTTTCTTTCAGTTGGCACACTGGAGCCACGAAAAAATCTGGCAACCGCAATACGGGCTTTTGCGGCGCTTCCTGATCGCATGCGAAAAGAGAACAATTTGGTTATCGTCGGCATGCGTGGCTGGGAAAATACCGAATTGGACAGGATATTGGCGCCGCTTTTGCAACGCGGAGAGATAAGAATACTTGGTTTTGTTCCAGATGATGAACTACCTGCTTTATATTCGGGAGCGACGGCATTTATTTATCCTTCACTATACGAGGGTTTCGGGTTGCCTCCCTTGGAGGCAATGGCCTGCGGCACACCGGTTATTTCGTCGAACCGCGCATCCTTGCCTGAGGTGGTTGGTGAGGCTGGTATCACCGTTGACGCCCTGGATGTTGATGGCTTGAGAGATGCGATGAGGCGATTGATTGAGAACCCGGAGGAGCGGGAACTGTTTTCAAGGCAAGGGCTGTTGCGCAGTAAGTTGTTTTCTTGGCAGCGCACAGCGGAAGAAACGGCTGCGGTCTATCGGGCGGCAGTGCAAATTTAGGAGTCACCGGATTGAAAGTGCTAAATGTCTATCGAACCTACTTTCCTGATCCCCCCGGAGGGTTGCAGGAAGCAATTCGACAGATTTGTTTGGCAACGCAAACACATGGTATCGAAAACACCATATTCACACTATCGCCACACCCGTACCCCAGACAGATAGAGCGGCAAGAGGGGCGGGTTTTCCGTAGTCGTTCTTGGGCTGCGCCAGCTTCATGTGATCTGGGCGGTCTTTCTGCCTTTGCGCAATTTCGCCGGTTGGCAACCGAGGCCGATGTTGTGCATTACTTTTTTCCTTGGCCTTTTGCCGACGTGCTTCATGCACTGGCTTGCCCGGACAAACCTGCGGTGCTTACCTATATATCGGATGTCGTGCGGCAGCGCTGGCTGGGTAAGGCGTACTCGCCACTGATGTCGCATACACTGGGTTCTATGCGGGCGATTGTCGCAAATTGTCCGGCTTATGCACGGACGAGCCCGGTGCTTTCAGATCAGGCTGTTCGCGACAAGGTGCGGGTGATTCCGCTGGGAATTGTTGAGGAGTCGTATCCGACATTTGGAGATGATGCAGTATTTTCTCGACTTGGGCTGAAGGAAGGCGAGCAGTATTTTCTATTCATCGGTGTTCTGCGTTACTACAAGGGTTTGCATACTTTGATTCAGGCTGCGCAGCAGGTTAAGGCGCGGATCGTGATTGCGGGTTCAGGACCGGAAGGTGATGCTTTGCATGAGCAAATCCGACAGTCTGGAATTGGCAACGTGGTTTTTGCTGGCCAAGTCACAGATGCCGAAAAAGTGGCGCTATTGAGGGGTTGCCAAGCCTTGGTATTGCCCTCGCATTTGCGTTCGGAAGCTTACGGAATGGTGTTGGTCGAGGCGGCCATGTTTGGCCGACCGATGATTAGTTGTGAAATCGGCACGGGAACCTCATATGTCAATGCTGATGGAGAGACAGGATTTGTTGTGCCACCTGAGAGCCCGGACGAGTTGGCACTGGCGATGAATGGTTTGCTCAATAACAAGCCTTTGTCGGATCGCTTTGGCGAAGCTGCACGGCAGCGTTATGAAGAATTGTTTTCCGGTGAGGCGCTGGGCAAGGCATATGCGATGCTCTATCGGGAGATGGCGGTGAGTCCTTCGGCGCGCTGGGGAAATTGACCAGTATTTTGGGTTGGGAAGGCAGTGTATTGGGGCGGGACGGCACCTGTTTGGTTAACCTTCCTGAGTCTGGGCGTTGCACCGCGCAAATCGATTGTTTCTGGAAAGCGCTCGGTATGTCGGCAGGCGAAGTCTGGCACAACCGCGTGCTTGGCAAAGGCGGTAGTGCTCTACTAAGCTTGATGGATGAGGCTATTTGGCATGTGGCATAAATTTTTTATTACTGGCGCAAACGGTTTCGTTGGCAGGATGCTCTGTGCCGAGTTACTGCGGCGCGGTCATTTCGTCCAAGCGGGACTGCGGTCTGCGGACAAGTTTGCCGACGATGTCGAGCCGGTTGTGGTCGGGAATGTTGATGGTGCAACAGATTGGTCGGAGGCGTTGCGCGGTGTCGAGGTAGTGATTCATCTCGCCGCGCGCGTTCACGTCATGCATGAAGACGCTTCCGATCCATTGGAAGCGTTTCGCAAGGTGAATGTTGCCGGGACTGAGCATTTGGCACGTTCAGCCGCCATGGCCGGGGTAAAGCGGTTGGTATATGTCAGTTCGATCAAGGTGAACGGGGAGAGCACCCCTACTCCCGCAAACGGTGAAGGGGGACAAGACATATTTACCGAATCGAACGCACCTTCTCCACACGACTCATACGGCGTCTCCAAATGGGAGGCCGAGCAGGTTTTGCATAGGGTTGCTCAAGAAACCGGTTTGGAAATTGTTATCGTCCGCCCACCCTTGGTTTACGGCGCTGAAGTGAAGGGCAATTTTGCGCAAATGCTGAAGGTTCTGGCCACGCGGATTCCATTACCACTGAACTCGGTACGCAATCTGCGCAGCCTGGTCTACGTCGGGAATCTGGTTGATGCATTGATTGTCTGTGCCACACACCCCGCTGCTGCCGGTCAAACCTATCTGATCAGCGATGGCGAGGATATTTCTACCTCCAGGTTGCTACACCAGTTGGGAGATGGGATGGGGCAACCGGCGCGGTTGTTTCCACTTTCCCCTGTTTTGTTGAAATTGGCCGGGCGGCTGCTTGGCAAAGCAGATCAGGTTGAACGTCTGTTGGGTTCGTTGCAGGTGGATAGTGGAAAAATCCGCCGCGAATTGAACTGGACGCCACCGTATACCTTGCAGCAAGGGCTGCAGAAGACGGCAGAGTGGTTTCGCGGAACCTGTTCTTGACATCATGATGCGCTAGCATCATGATGCGCTAGCATCAGGAGGGCTTATGAGGACAACAATTGATATTGAGGACGATGTTTTGGCAGCGGCTAAAGAACTGGCGCGATTGCAGAATGTTTCGGCCGGCCAAATCGTTTCAAAATTATTGAGAACTGCGCTGGCGGGCGGTGGCCAACCCAAACAGCAGATTGAAATCCGCCAGGTTGGAGGGTTCAGGCCGTTTTCAGCACGCGGCGCACTAGTCAGCAACGAGCAAGTTAACGAGCTGCGTGATCAGGAAGGAGTTTGATGCGCGCTTTGCTGGATGTGAATGTGCTGATTGCCTTGTTGGATGAGGGGCACGTCCATCACAGTCTTGCGATGACCTGGCTGGAAAGCGAGATCAGTCATGGTTGGGCGTCTTGCCCGCTCACACAAAACGGCTGCATACGCATCATGTCGCAGCCGAAATACCCAGGCAGTCTGGCTGCTGCACAGGTCGCCGACAGACTGGCAGAAGCAGCGAACAGTCCCGAACATGAATTCTGGGCGGCGGATGTCAATATGCTTGTTGAAGGCGTCTTTGATTGGACCAGAGTGCTAGGTCATCGGCAAGTCACGGATGCTTACCTGTTGGCACTTGCGGTGAAAAACGGCGGTCGCTTTGTCACCTTTGATCGGCGCATTGTGCTCGCTACAGTGAAAGGCGCCAGTGCAAAAAATCTGACGATCGTGGCTTAGCCGTAGGGTTGATGAGAACGGGGATATTCAGTCTTTTCCATTAACTGGGGGAAAGCCGATAAAGTCGTCACGCTGGCCCTTCGGTTAACTCAGGAAAGGCTGACCTTCGGTCAGGCCGGTGTTCAGTTGGTTGAAGTGGGGTAAACAGGCAATCCACGAAGCGGATACTCGCAAAACACTGGATTCCGGCAAACCCTCACTTCAATCCTCTCCCAGATGGAGAGGCGGCGTTTGCTCTTTCTCCTTCTGAGGGAAAGTTGGATAGAGGGCTGGCCGGAATGACGCATCGGGACTAAATCGGCGCTTCTAATAATCTTAATATGCAAGTAATGCAATCGGCAGTAAATTTGAACTTATGAGCTATTTTTCACCTTTAGTCGCCGCGTTGATCACCATTCTGGTGATTGCGGTCATCCTGTCCAGCAGGTTTCGCGACAACATCCAAGATATTCCCAACGAACGCTCACTGCATTCCACGCCTATTCCGCGTATCGGTGGTATCGGGCTGATGACGGGGGTGTTATCAGCCTGGGCTTTGATGTTTACATCCTTGGCGTGGTGGTTGATGTTACCTTTGATTGGCTTGATCTTTGTCTCGTTGCTTGATGACATGCACAATCTGCCGGTGCGCCAGCGGTTCTCCGCTCAAATCATGGCAGCAGCGATACTGGTTGGAGGTTCTGGGTTGTTTGCCGATCACGGCATCGGAATTGCGCTCGTGGTGCTGCTATTCACGGTATGGATGACCAACCTTTATAATTTCATGGATGGCTCAAATGGGCTGGCAGGGGGTATGGCTTTGTTTGGTTTCATTGCTTATGGCATCGCGGCGCTGATCGCCCAAAACGATGCTCTGGCGATGTTGAATTTCTCAATCAGCGCGGCTGCTGCTGGATTTCTCCTTTACAATTTTCAACCGGCTAGGGTATTTATGGGTGATGCGGGGTCAATTCCCCTTGGCTTTCTTACAGCAGCAATGGGTTTGTTGGGCTGGCAGCAAGGCGCCTGGGCCATCTGGTTTCCGCTCATGGTGTTTTCACCGTTCATCGTGGATGCGAGTGTCACGTTGGCAAAGCGTACAGTGCGCGGTGTGAAGGTAACGGAAGCGCACCGTGAACACTATTATCAGCGCGCGATTCAAATGGGATGGAGTCACCGCAAACTAGCGCTGGTCGAATACGCGCTGATGCTGGGAAGCGGGATATCAGCGATACTAGCACGGGATCAAGCGCTGCCTTGGCAGGCGTTCTTGATGTGGGGCTGCATATATGGCGCGCTGATGATCGCACTGGATGCGGCATGGAGACGAACTGAACGGGAGAAGCATGCTTAAGGTCAATCGTTATACCTACTTGGCAATACTGCACGATATGATAGTTGCAGCAGCAGCGTGGGCAGGGGCTTACCTGCTGCGCTTCAATTTCGACCTGCCGCAAAACTTCCAGAACGAGATAGGGCGCACCTTGCTGTGGGTCGTTCCGATGCAGGCCGCGATCTTCTGGTTTATGGGCTTGTACCGCGGAATCTGGCGTTTCGCCAGCGTGGCGGATTTGCGCCGTATCCTCAAGGCGGTATTGCTGGCAGCGTTGTTAATCCCGTTGTGCCTCTGGATGTTCCGTGTCGATGCAGTCGTTCCGCGCTCGGTGCTGATCCTCGATCCCATCCTGCTGCTGCTGGTGATGGGCGGTGATCGCCTGCTCTATCGCCTGTGGAAGGACAATCAGTTGTATGGGGATTTTCATTTTCGCGGTGAGCCGGTGCTGGTGCTGGGGGCGGGCAGTGCTGGTATCGGACTTGCCAAAGAACTTGCCCGTAGCAGCGAATGGCATCTGGTGGGGTTTCTGGATGACGACACAGGCAAGCACGGCAGGTTGGTTAACGGCATCAAGGTGCTGGGCCCGATAGACAGCTTGCCGCACTGGGCGCAGCGGCAAGGTGTGAGTCAAATCATTCTTGCAATACCCTCTGCTACGCATCAAGTACGCAGACGTGTCATCGAACTGGCCAACAGCATCGGCGTTGAAGCACTGATGGTCCCCGCCTTCGAAGACCTGCTAAGCGGACGTGTTGCGATTTCGCAGTTACGCGCGGTGGAGTTGGATGACCTGCTGGGCCGCGACCCGGTCCAGTTGGACAATGCCATCCTGCAGGAACAACTGACCGGCAAGGTCGTATTGGTAACGGGCGCGGGCGGTTCTATCGGCTCCGAATTGTGCCGCCAGATTGCGGTATTCAAACCGAAAAAGCTAGTACTGTTCGAATTAAGCGAATTTGCGCTGTACAACATCGAACAGGAATTGCAGCAAAAATTTCCTTACCTTGACATCTCTTACCTGGCCGGCGATGTGCGCGACGATGTGCGGCTGGAAGAGGTTTTTGCCGAATGTAAACCCAGCGCTGTATTTCACGCCGCTGCCTACAAACATGTCCCCTTGATGGAGCGCCACAACACCTGGCAGGCGGTGCGCAACAATGTATTCGGCACTTGGCGCGTGGCAAGCTGCGCGCAAAGACACGACGTCGAGAAGTTCGTGCTGATCTCAACCGACAAGGCGGTGAACCCGACCAATGTGATGGGCACCACCAAGCGCTTGGCAGAGATGGTATGCCAGGGACTGCAGCGACCCGAGGGCACACGCTTCGTGATCGTGCGCTTTGGCAATGTGCTCGGCAGCAACGGCAGCGTCATTCCCAAGTTCCGCGAACAGATCGCTAGGGGCGGGCCGGTCACCGTGACACATCCCGAGATCACGCGCTTTTTCATGTCCATTCCGGAGGCCGCGCAGCTCGTGATGCAGGCAGGCTGCATGGGAAAAGGCGGCGAAATCTTCGTGCTCGACATGGGTGAGCCGGTAAAGATCGTCGATCTGGCCATGGACATGATTCGTCTCTCAGGTCTGGGCGAGGACGACATCAAGATCGAATTCAGCGGCCTTCGTCCCGGAGAGAAACTGTATGAAGAGTTGCTTGCGGACGACGAAAACACACTGGAGACTCCGCATCCCAAGTTGCGTATCGCGCAGGCGCGTCAGGTTGCAGCAGCCGAATTGCAGGCGATGCTGGATTGGGTGAATACCGACCTAGCAAATAGCGACCAAGTGGTACGCGAGCGTCTGCAGCGCTGGGTGCCCGAGTATGTGCCGACATCGAACGGGCATTAACGGTGCCTTCGCTGTCCGTCATCCTCATTACAAAGAACGAGGCTGCAAACATCCGTGAATGTCTGCAGTCGGTGGAGTGGGCAGACGAGATCATCGTCGTGGATTCGGGCAGCACCGACGATACAGTCGCTATAGCACGCGCGATGGGCGTGAAAGTGTATGAGCACGACTGGCCCGGCTTCGGCCGGCAGAAGAACCGCGCGCTGGGCTATGCAACCTCCGACTGGGTATTTTCCATCGACGCCGACGAACGTGTCACACCCGAACTGCGTGCCGAGTTGGAACAGGTGATGCGCGAGGGGACGGCCGATGGCTATTTCTGTCCGCGCTTGTCGCAGTTTTGCGGCACATACATCCATCACAGCGGTTGGTATCCCGATTACGTGCTGCGGCTGTTCAGGCGCGGTGCGGGCAGGTTCTCCGACAGTCTGGTGCATGAGAGTGTGCAACTGACCGGTCGCAGCGCCAGATTAAAAAATCCGCTACTGCATTACAGCTATCTCACGATGGACGATGTCGAACGCAAGGTTGAGCACTATTCCAGTGCCGCGGCGCAGCAGATGTTCGAGAAGGGAAAACGCACGACCCTGGCAGGGGCGGCAACGAGCGCGGGGTGGGCATTCGTACGAACTTACTTGCTGCGCCTGGGTGTCCTTGACGGAAGTGCCGGGCTGAACATCGCACTTATGAACGCGCGTACCACTTTTCTCAAATACCGGAAACTGGCGATTCTGAATACCGGAGCCTCAACAAGTTAGTATTCGTTCGTTCTGAGTATGAATGAACTATGGCCGTAGCGTGGCTGATACTTGTTATCCTTGCTAAGAAAGCACTGCTAGCCCAGTGCACGTTTCAACCGGCTGCGCAGCAATTGCCAGCGCAATTCGCGCGTATCCTCGGGGTCATTGAGGTGTAAGTCCTGAGCGGGCTGCCCGCGCCGCAGATAATAGTGGTCAAACACCGACTGGCGCATTCCCCACTTGTGCAGAAATTGCTTACCACCATTGTTTTTGACAACCTTGCCGGTAGATTTGCACTGGAAGTGATACACCAGCGAGTCGCCCACGCCGAGGAACAAGCGGCAACCCGCATGCCACAGTTTCATCGAGAAATCATTGTCGCTGCTCATGCCGGGTGAGAATTCGCTGCTATACCCACCAACCTTGAACCACCAGCGGCGGGAAACCAGGGTGGGGGGCCAGGTTGCTCCATACCAGTCTTCCTTGTGCAATTGCGGCAATTCCGCGAGCAGTTTTGCTTCATCGAAATTCGGAACATCACTGCCGTAATCACGCACGATCACGCAGGGATTGTTGGTGTCGCGCGGCTCGATCATCGTGCCGGAAAGCATGAACAGATCGGTATCCACTTGTTTGAGCCGGTTGACCAGCGCTGTGTCCCAGCCGGGGCAGCAATACATGTCGTCATTCAGATACAGGATGTAATCCTGCGTGGCATGCATGGCTGCCTCGTTGACGGCCAGACAAATGCCTATGTTCTGTGGCGAGGCCGTGTGCGTGAGTCCTTGTTCGCGAACCCAATCCAGAGTCCCATCCTGGCCGTCGTTTACGTGCACGATGATCTGGTGGGCATAAGCGGAATTTTCTCTGATGCTGCGTACGCACAGTTGCAGCAGTGCAAGGTTGTTCCAGGTAGGGATGATGATAGAGAACATACGGACAGAGCTTTCTATGGCTGAGTTACTGGTTTTGCGGGGTAATCGTCACCGGTAAGACGTGATAAAATCGTCACCGCTAACGATTCCTGCTCCGCGAATGGTAGAACAAGGATATGAGTATAGCTAGAGGAATATGGCCAAAGCTTGATGAAGGGACTTTGGCACACATTACAACGCACTGAATCGGATAGCAGAATGCCCAGCAAGATAGCCGTTGTGGTTCCAAAATATGGCTTGGTCGGTGGTGGAGAACGTTTCGCCAGCGAAATTACCGAGCGTCTTGCACGCAACGAACAGCTAGAGATACACGTCTTCGCGAATCGTTGGATCGCAGCATCAAACCGGATAACATTTCATAAAGTACCGAAAATCATTTTCCCGAGGTTTTTGGGCCCGTTGATTTTTGCCTGGTACGTGAAATGGAAAATCGGGCGCATGAATTTTGACTTGGTACATTCCCATCACTGGATATTGAATGCGGATATATATTCGGCGCACGGTGTTCCTCATGCCGGTTGGGTCAGGAATGTGCGTAAAAGAAGCCCCAGCCTGTATGACCGGGCGGTAATCTACATTGAGAACAGGATAATGCGCGAAGGTGCCAAAAACTGTTTCCTGCCCGTTTCCAGCCTTGCCATGGATGCATTCCGTCAGGAGTATGAGGAATTGCCCGGGAAATGGCAGATAGTTCATCCTGGAGTAAATGTGGCGCGCTTTTCAACACCGGATCGTGCTGCATGCCGCGCAGAAATCCGGGGAAAATATGGAATTGGCGCAGCAGATACGCTTCTTCTCTTCGTCGGGATGAATTTCGAAGTCAAAGGTCTGGATACTATTATCGCGGCGCTGGCCAAGGCCAGGAATGCACGGCCCGAGGCGAACATCCGACTTCTCGTGGTGGGCAGGGGCGATGAAGGCAAGTACGGCAAGCTGTCGCGCTCACTGGGAATCGCCGATGCCGTGACATTTGCCGGAACGCAAGTAGAGGGCCTGGAGCGTTACTACCGAGCGGCGGATATTTTCATCATGCTTTCCGCGTTTGACACCTTCGGTATGGTAGTGCTCGAAGCTATGGCTGCAGGAATGCCGGTAATAGTGAGTCCTAACGTAGGTGCGAAAGATCTTGTGCAGGAAGGTATCAACGGATTTATTCTTCCCTCACCGCGGGATGTTGAAGTCGGCGCAGATCGTATCGTCCGGCTGTCTGGCAGTGAACTACGGGAAATTATGGGAACAGCGGCTGCGCAGACAGCTTCGATGCATGACTGGGAGAGACTGACGGAAAAAATGGCGAATATTTACGAAACGCTGCTTGCCGACACATGAACTTTACGGATCGGCTCGCAGTTAGACTTCAAGGAAGAAAAAGTTGAAGAGGAAATTTCCTAATGGCAACAAAGGATGCTTAAAATCATCCGGCTTAACCAGCCGATCTCGAGATCGAGAAATAAAATGAAGACCTGGAAAATTTACGTAACGTTTTTTAAGAACCTGTACGACGATCACTATAAGGCTGACCGTACATGGAATCCGGGCAATTTCGAATTTGTGAAAGTGAACGACAGATTCCCGCTGGAGCTTGCTGACAACCGGCTTCCCTACGAAATTCTCGTTGAACACGACTTTCCTGTTTACCGGCCCGACTTCCAGGAAAACGGTTACTGCGAAAGCAGCGTCCTCTGGCACCTCTACAAGAATGGCGAGCACAAGAAATACGACTACATCGGCTTTATAGAATACGACCATGTTTTGTCGGAGAACTTTACTGAGACCATTCAGCGCATGCTGGATACAGCAGAAGAGGATGTCATTTTCTCATTTCAGTCATTCACTTTTCGCCAACTGTTTGATCAGGGTATTCTGATGAATCCAAACCGGCGGGAAAAGATTGAAGGGAATCCTGACTCTCCATGGAACGCTGTCAATGTAGCACTCAAGGACTACAACGATTTTCACAAGACAACCCACTCGCTTGACCGACTAGAAGAAAAAAATTGTTTACCGATCTGCCACAGCCTGCTCATGCCGTCTTCAATGTTTGATCGAATTATGCAGTTTCATACTTCTGTCATGGAGTCAGGCAAAATCGAAGGGTATCATCGGCACAACTGGCGTTCGCCGGCCATATTGATGGAGCGCTATCTTGCAGTATCGCTTGCGCTAGAGGATGCACCAATCAATTCCTCGATCCAGCTAGAACACCTCAATCTGCCCGTTAAGGTACTGAAGCCAGATTGGTTTCATCCATCGTTATGGCGTCGGGCTGTCGCATACTTTCAGAAAAAGCTCTAGACACTTGTTTTGAGACAAAGCTCTTCAAGTGGATTTATGAAAAATTCAAACATGGAAACAGACAATTTCGAATCTTCAGCGATGCCCGTCGTGCGTATCGCCAAAGACTGGGATTGGCCGGATTTATTGCGCCAGACTCCCGGCAGCAAGGGAATTTGGGACGGCATACAATTCACTACCAGCGATGTAGTAGAGTGCGACGCACTTGTCATGTTAAATAACCGCATGAAGTGCGCTGTCCATGCAAAATGCCCCAAAGGGCGTATTTGGGCACTGATGCAGGAACCGTATGCCAAGGGATTTACGGACTGGATGGTGGAAGGGCACGATTCCTTTGACCGGGTATATACAAACTACCTCCCATCATCTGACCCGAAATACATAGCCTCACAACCGGCACTGCCGTGGCATGTCAACCGCACTTTCGATGAATTGACAACCTGCGCCATGCCCGAAAAAAGCCGCCAGCTTTCCTGGATAGTGGGCAACTTCAAAGATCTGCCCGGGCATTTGAAACGCGGAGCGTTTTTGCGCGCAGTAAAGGAAGAGGAAAACCTGGATATCGATTTATACGGACGAGAGATTCGTTTCATCGATGACAAGTGGGACGGCTTGGCGCCATACCGCTATTCGATAGCCGCTGAAAACACTTTATGGCCGGATTACTGGACCGAAAAAATCGCCGATTGCTTTCTTGCATGGACGGTCCCGTTTTATCATGGCTCTCAAAACCTGGAAAAATATTTCCCTGCGGATTCCTTCATTCGAATTGATATCGAAAAGCCGGAAGAGGCAATTGCGATTATCAAACGTACGCTACGTGAAGATGACTGGGGTCGGCGACTTCCCGCGCTTGAAGAGGCAAGGCGCCGCGTCCTTTATGAGTACCAGATATTTCCAGTACTGTCCAAATTGCTCAAGTCAGAACCACCAATGAGCCAAATACAAATTGAACATACAGTACCTGCGTACAAACGCAGTACGATGACCAGGCTGCGACGGCTGGTTTACAAGGTGAAGCGATATTTTCTCAGGAGGAAAACCAAATGAGAACAAGCGTTATTATCTGTTTCTACAATCGCCTGGACTTGCTTCCCGCGTGTCTCGACTCCTTGCGGAGTTCTTCGTCCGATTTTCACGAAGTCGTGATTGCGGATGATGGATCCAGTGCCGACGTTGTGAAAAGCGTGCAGGAGTTAATCAAAAAATATGATTTTCCGATCATCCATGCGTGGCATCCCCGGCAGGGGGCGCGCAGGTCGGCAACCCGGAACAACGGTATTCGCCATGCAACCGGCAACTATTTGGTTTTTATTGATGCGGATTTTGCACTTCTTCCGGGGGCGGTTCGCAGTCACGTTGAGGCTGCCAAGCGGGGATACTTTGCTGCAGGGAGATGCAAATATACAACCGAGGCACAGTGTAAGAAAATCCTTGCAGAAGGGGCATCGGAGATGCTTCTGGAGAAGATTTATGCCGAACTTTCTGAAGAACCCATAGAAAAAGAGCACCGTCGCTTCATCCGCTACTCTTTGTTATACAAACTTTTACTGGCACCGGCGAAAAAGGTGGTGTTTGGAGGCCATTTTTCCGCGTTCAAACAGGATATCGAGGCCGTCAACGGCTATGACGAAAAGTTTGTCGGGTGGGGCGGAGAAGACGTGGATTTTGCAACTCGAATGGTGCGAGGAGGATTTCGTGGAACATCAGTCATCAAGACAGCCAAAGTATTGCATTTATGGCATCCGAGTGAAATGGGCAGCCAGCACTGGAAGGAAGGTGCAAATATGGAATACTACTCGCGGCGACACATACCGGTGTTTTGTGAAAAAGGCCTGATTCATAAACCCAGATAACAACTTCATCCAATAAAAGGTCGAACAATGAGTCCGCTAAAAAAATTCACTGAGAAGCTGATTAATGCCGGCAAAGGTATGTTTGGGAGATCTGAAAGCCAGATAGCACGGGAAAACATTAGCATTGGTATTACTACCTTTGAAGCCCGGTTTGACCAGTATTTTGTCCCGCTACTGAAACAGATT
Organism: Sideroxyarcus sp.; assembly: GCA_030652215.1. GTDB lineage: Bacteria > Pseudomonadota > Gammaproteobacteria > Burkholderiales > Gallionellaceae > Sideroxyarcus. Next base: position 20,016 of record JAUSBC010000035.1, on the reverse strand, counting down.
CGCGAATATTCCGATAGTGAAATTATAGTAGCAGTCAATGGTGAGAATGGTCGGCCTTTCGGTCCGGAATACCGCCGCAAACTGCTTAATTGCATAGCGGATTACGAGAATGTATATCCTATATTGTTTCCTCGATTCAGGGGGCTGTCGAAGCTGTGGAACAGCATAGTCATTCACGCCACACATGATCACATCCTGATGTTGAATGACGACATCATGATTGAAAGCCCGGATTTCATGAGTGAAGTATGCGATTCCCTCCGCCGCAACGGAGGGAGAACATTTTTGATCAATCGATCATGGTCCCATTATCTGATCAATCGTGACGAGCTAGATACCTTGGGCTATTTTGATGAACGGCTTTTGGGTATCGGCGAGGAAGATGGTGACATGTCATGGCGCTATATCAAGCAATACGGCGAAGCGATAGCGAGCTTCAAGATAAAAGCATTTCAAAACTTTGCGGAAGAATCGGTCAGAAGTTACAAACCGGTCAATATCCAGACACATTCCGGAACAAAGTACAGCTTGTTCAACAAGAAATTTATCCACGAAGAAAAATATTCGCCCGCAGCTGAAGGGATAAAGGGAATGTTCGAAACGGCGGTTGTAATGAAGTCCCCCGGGGAACACCAGTATCCGTATGAGCGTTTCTTCCGGCTGCGTCGAGGAGAGCTGTAAGGCTAATTTTCGACAGCGGAGTTGCTGTCTGCACGATTTAGATCAAGAACGCTCAAGATTGCATTGGCTTCCGCATACACCTTGCCAGCACCCAGTTCATCAAGGCATCGGCTTTTTCTTGAATCGTCGCATCCCATCCTGTTGCAGGGCACACAGGGCATATCAGCGGTGACAACCCTGTGCAGTTCATCCACCACAGTCCAACTCTTCCAGTTTCCCGGCCCGAAAAGAGTTAACGAGGGCGTGCCTACGGCCATGGCAATGTGAGGTGCCGCGCTGTCCACGCCGAGATGGAGCGTACTCATGGAAATCAGTGCGGACAATTCTCCCAGCGTCGTTTTCCCGGCAAGGGCAAAGGCATGATCGTTTCGCCCAGAAACAATTGCTTTCGCTGCCTCGGCCTCTTCAGGCGAGCCTATCAGAACTGCTGCCAGCCGATGGTCTCGCCAGAGAAGGTCGATAACTTTTCCCCAATTCTCATAGCCCCATTCCTTATATTTCCAGCGCGAACAGGGATTGATTGTAACCCAGCGATCGGTTGGTGCTAGTTCGCACATGGCGAGTAATCCAACAGCATGATCCCTGTCATGCGGGGCGACATAAAGTTTGGGTGATGGGTCTGTAGTGTCAATGCCAAGGGCGCGCACGATACGAAGTGACTGATCGGCACCGGGATGAATTGGAAGTTGAGAGTACGGCGGGTCAGCAATAAGCTTCGTGAAAAGGAGGTCGTGCCAGAAAGGGTTTTCTGTTTGCCGGGCGATACGAGTCTTGGCGCGTGTAAGGAATGAATAGATGGCTCCGCGATCACCGGTGCGCAGATCAATCACAAGATCGTAGCGCGCCCGACGAAGACGGCGTGCGAAAGCAATATGGTCACGCAGGATACGCAACGACAAGCCGTGGCTTTTTGCAGCTTCAACCACCTCGTGGAGATTCGGGTCCGCTTGCAGCAGGCTGCCGAAAGGTTTGCGAACCAGAACAGAAATACGCGCCTCTGGGAAAGCATCCTTGACGGCGCGGATTGTCGGAGTGGTCAGGACAACATCGCCAATATCCCCCAACTGGATTACCAAGACACGGTTGATTTTGGGCACACCTATGTCATTCATAAAACATCCATTAAGACGGGTTGACTTCAAAAGTATCTTCTTTTCGAACAAGATTCCACAAAATGGTCATCATTGCCAACAGAATATAAAAAATAATTGCCCGAGCGCCGTATGTTGTATCTGTAAACAATGCCGGCACTAAATACGATACATAGCTGGCGGCAAGGCAAAATACCCATGATCTGTAATATTGATTCTTTGTCGTCCTGTATGTCTTCCAGAGCAGTAAAAATGAAGCAAACAGTATGCTTGAATACAGAACAAGACCAACGACTCCGGTTCTAACTACGATATCCATTATCGTGTTGTGAGGCTGCGCAATTACTTTTTCCTGCCGATATTCGGGAGGAAACTGACTGTTCATTTTCTCCAGATCGACAAGACTGGGATTGGTATAAATCTGCATACCGAAGCCCACGCCGGTAGTCGGATGTAACTTAAACACTTCCATGGCAAGATGGTTGGTCTTGTTTCTTTCATCATGGATCATTTTTTCAGGATCAAATCTGTCCACTAGACCCGGTACGAAGAGGGAGAGAATCAAAGCTGAGATAAGGACAATTAAGAATTTCCTGTTGCTAAAGCACAAAATTATCAGTCCTGCTAAAAGCCCAAATAGGGCCCCCCTCGATTGAGTAAGCAACGTGGTACTGACTAGAACAGCAATAGCAAACGCAGAAAGCAGAGTGTTCGTGAGTGTCTTGCTGTATTGCAACCTGTTGAAAGCAAGAACAATGGCGGGGATTGTAATAAAACCGATATAGATGCAGGGCATGTCTCTGAAGTTGGCGCCGATCCCCAGTCTTGACGAAAAGGGAAAGCCGTCGATGAAATAGTAGCTTATAACTGTTCCCAGCGAAGAAACGGTTGCCCCGAAAATAACAAGCACAGATAAAAATTCGAGTCGCATTTGCGAATTGAAATAATTTACCAACAAATAGAATACAACTAGATAATTCAACAAGTGACTGCGCAAATCGTGCAGAGTGTTATCAAAATCAAGAGTAAAGAGTAGGCCGATAGCAGCCCAAAAAGAAAATAGTGCAAAAGGCAAGGTTAGCGGTGAACGCAAAGAGAAAGATGTCTTCCTGAAGCCAATAAGTATCAGCAGAGACAAAACAGACAAATAAAAGCAAACATTGCTAAGGGCCGACAGGGGGAGGGGATTTGCAAATACATAAATGCCCATGAGCAGAGGAATTGAAAAATTAAGAAAATTGAAAATCTTTTCTGATCTTTCAACGCCTGCCGAAGCGATAATTCCATGCAATTCATTTCGCATTAGCTTGGTGCCTCACGACAATACAGAATAATTCTGCCAAATGGGCCAATAGGTATCTGGCACGCAATAGCAACATAGTCTATTTGGCAACAATTGGTAATGATTCATTCGCCAACAATTTTTCTAGAGCACTAAAAAATGAAAACTTCTCATAAACGACTCTGCAAATTTCAGCCCTGTTAGACGATACCGCTCTATGAGCATCCGTCTCAATAAATGCGTTAAGTTTGATAATTTCGGCAGCGTCCAGACTGGGTAAATAGTAGAACCATTCCTTGGGCAAAACTTCGAATATTTTGTCGCTGCCGTGGTAGATCGGCATGCTTCCGCAAATAAGCGCATCAAATATCTTCTCAGAGATGTAGTAATCATCAGTTGAATTTTCGATGACCAAACTATATTTGTACTGGCTGACAGTCTTCCACTTGAATATGCATTGACCTCTATAGGACGGGATAGCAGAGGAAAACTCATTGAACTTGCCGAACAAATCGAAACGCGGATTGGAAACTGAAAACATTTCGAAGAAATGCCTGCGGTTTTGATAGCCGGGTATTCCGTTAAGGCCGGATGCGATCGAGCAAATCAGCTTTATTCTTTTGGTTTCATCTATTGTGTTTAGTTGCTCGTATGTGGCCATATGATGGAAATGCACATATGGAATTGAGCGATGGTACTTGATGCCGTCAGAATTCTTTATAAAAAGAGAGGGAGTTGGTGGATGGCCGACTACCTCGAGATTTGCATTGGAAAAACGATTCTCATGTATCTCGGTCTGATAGAGATGGGCATAGGCAAGCGGCTCATGAAAAAACAAAATGGCATGCTGGTTAGGCCTTAATACTTTGTCGTCCACGGTGTTGATAAAGACCACAACATCAGCTTGCTCGGGCTGTTCAACCAGATAAAAAGGATGATCAAGTGCATTGCTTGAAGTAAAAAAACGGGTGTAGTGCTTGTGAAAGTCGGTTTGGTACGCGCAAACTCTGGGTTTTCCTGCAGAAGGATAATCAGCTTGGTATTTGGCCCGATATACCTTCTCCTTTGACTTTTGGAATTTGCTAATGATCTTATCCAGCCGCTTGTAATATATTTTTTTAAGGGAAAAGATAAGTGATGGCATTTCAGCAAATTACCCCTTGGAGATGTAAATAATTGTCGACAGCAGACCTTATCCAACGGAGCTGGTCTTGCAAATTAGGAGTTTGAATTTGTTGCAACAAAGATATCGTGTTCAATATGCCACTCAAATTTGTTCTTTCGGGCCCAATCAACCAGGACATCAAGTTTAGGGTAGCCCGCACAATTGGGTAATGTAGGGTTAAAACACCTTACATCATCAACCAAAACTGCAAGCTTGGAAAAATTCCCGAGGTATTTTTCAATACAGGCAAGCTCTTCTTCAATTGGTGTGTCTTTTGGACCCTGATGGGTTATACCGGCAGAAAAGTGACCATCAAGCCAAAAATTGATTTCACCACGAAGCTTTGGAATAAGCGTGGGGAAAACATTTTCAGACAAACCATGGATAACCTCCACATTGGACTGGGAAGCAAAACGTCTCTTTGCTGCAGCAAACAAATGATCGCGGGCTCAATGGTAAACACTTTTTTTGAGTTTACAGAAAGTAACGCTGTGGTGTCACCCTTGTACGTGCCAGTTTCAACCCAAGTTGCTCCGGGTATTCCGTTTCGCAAAACAACCTTGCGTTTGATAAACGCGGGACTTGGCGGGGCGTATCCACGTTCTGCCCAAAGTTTTGGTTCTTTTTGCAGAGCTCTTTTTTCTTTGCGTCGGGCATTAAATTCCCTGAGCGACGTTTTCAAAAGACTAAATGTATTCATAGCTGGATACCTTGCGATTGTTGAAACTTGTGTTGATTTTGAATAGCCGAAAAAACAAGAATGAGCCCATATTATCTATCCGCCGAATGCGATTTTATCATCTTAAATGGCCCTATGCTTTTATGGGGGTACTGAAAGCGCGTATCTTGAAGCACGGCTAGGCTATATTACGTTGTGCTGGGATTAATCTCGAGGTTACTTGTAACAGCTAAACACTGGAATTCGAAAACTGGATGCGGTGCAACTGCGCATATACCCCGTTCTTGGTCAGCAGTTCGTGGTGCGTGCCAGTCTCGACGATTTCGCCTTTTTGAAGTACGGCGATGCGATCCGCTTTTTCGATGGTGGACAAACGATGAGCAATGACCAAGGATGTTCGCCCTTGCATAAGCGTATCCAGAGCGGCCTGAACATGGCGTTCGGATTCGCTATCCAAGGCGGAGGTGGCTTCATCCAGAATCAGAATGGGTGCATTTTTGAGAATGGCGCGCGCTATGGCGATGCGCTGGCGCTGACCTCCGGATAGCTTTACGCCACGTTCACCAACCATGGTATTCAGGCCCTGCGGCATTTCGCTTATGAATTCCATCGCATGCGCTGCTTTTGCGGCGGCGATAATTTCAGATTCAGGTACTTCGCGCATCTGGCCGTAAGCGATGTTCGCAGCTACTGTGTCGTTAAACAACACTACTTCCTGACTCACCAGTGCGATGTTGGCGCGCAGGCTGTCCAGTGTGAGGTCTGCAAGATCATGCCCGTCCAGCGTGATGCGTCCGCTGTTGGGTTGATAAAAACGCGGAACCAGATTTGCCAGCGTGCTCTTGCCGCCACCGGAAGGGCCCACCAGGGCAATGGCCTGGCCAGCGGGAATCTCCAAACAGATGTCACGCAAAGCAAGCCTGTCATCCTGCTGGTAAGACAGGCTCACATGCTCGAAAGTTATCCGCCCTGCAGCGCGCTCTATCGCAACTTTTCCGGTGTTGATTTCACCGGGTGTATCAAGCAGCTCAAATATACTTTCCGATGCAGCCAGTCCGCGTTGCAAGGATTCACTGACGCCTGTCAGGCGCTTAATGGGAGCAGTCAGCATCAGCATGGCTGCAATAAATGAAAGGAACCCTCCCACTGTGGTTTCATCGTTGCGCGATTGTACGGTGGCAAGATAGACGATGACCGATAATGCGATGGCGGCGATCATTTGTACGATGGGAACGTTGATTGCGGCCGCCATTGCCTGCTTCATGGTGTGGCGACGCACCCAGTTGGCCTGATCGCTAAAACGGTCGCTTTCGTATCGCTGTCCGCCAAACAACTTGACGACCTTATGAGCAGCAACGCTTTCTTCAATCACTTGCGTGATATCACCCATGGCACGTTGCGAATCGCGGCTGGCGTTGCGCAAGCGCGCATTGATATACTTCAATAATACGGCAATGACGGGAAGCATCAGCAGGCTGAGCAATGTGAGCTGCCAATTGAGGTAGAACAGCCATCCGAGCAGGCCGACTATCATGATGGAATCTTTAACAGAAACGGTCACGACGTTGGTGGCGGCAGCCGTCACCTGAGTCACATCGAAAGTCAGCTTGGAAATGAGATTGCCCGTGGCATGGTCGTCAAAATACCGTGTGGGAAGCGTCAGCAGTTTGTTAAACATCTTTTCGCGCAAAACCATCACTACTTTATTGCCGACCCAGCCGATGGCATAAGTCCCAACGAATGATGAAACACCTCGCACAAAAAATATAACCAGAATAAGAATTGGTGCGAGTTTGATGACAGTGTCATCTTTATGGACGAAGGTGCCATCCAGCATTGGTTTCAACAAGGCAGGCAACAGGGGTTCGGTCGCGGCAGTTACTGCCATGGCAATGATGGATAATGCGAAGGTGCGCCAATATGGTTTGACGTAACCGAGAAGACGTAAATAAAGCTGAGCACTGGTAAGTTTCATGTCGTGCATTTTAGCAGAAATCATAGTTCCGGCTTTTACGGATATGAGTCAGTTGTGGCAGGTACAATCGAGTTTAATGTCCCATCATCGCACTGCGGCAAAGACAATTTCAGCAGAAATTGAATGGCATCCCGAGGCGGATATTTCGGCGTCAATACAGTTGAAGCGCACGAGCAAGCATTTTTCATCCAGGCGATAGAATAAGCATATGCAGCGTTTGTTCAGGATGGTTTGCAAGAGCACAGAAAGTTCTATGAAACAGCATTCCCCTCAATGAATAAGGGTGAGGCGAAGCATTGTCTATGAAATATTTGGTTAAACCGATGGGTGAGAAATGGCAACTTATGCAATAGGCGACATTCAGGGTTGCTACACGGAGCTCCTGCATTTGCTGGAACAGATACGCTTCGACCCCGCGCGGGACAAGCTGTGGCTGGTGGGGGACTTGGTCAACCGCGGGCCGGATTCGCTGCAAGTGTTGCGCTACGTCAAATCGCTGAGCGACAGTGCCGTCACCGTGCTTGGCAATCACGACCTGCACCTGCTGGCCGTGTCCGAAGGCATCGCCGAGCTGCACCGCAGCGACACGCTGGACGAGGTGCTAGCGGCGCCGGACCGGGACGAATTGCTGACCTGGCTGCGCCAGCAGCGCCTGATGCACGCGGAAGGCGAGTACGTATTAGTGCACGCGGGTTTACTGCCGCAGTGGAGCGTCAAGAAGGCGGGCAAGCTCGCGAATGAAGTGGAAGAAGTGCTGCGCGGGGATGATTACGCCACATTTTTGTCGCGCATGTACGGCAATGCGCCGCACGGCTGGGAGGACGGACTCGAGGGTTACAAACGGCTGCGCGTCATCGTCAATGCGTTCACGCGCTTGCGCGTATGTACCCTGCAAGGCGAGATGGAATTCAGGTTCAAGGGCGAGGTGGAAAAGATACCGGAAGGCTATTTGCCTTGGTTTGAGTTGCCTGACCGCAAGAGCCGCAAAGCCACCGTCATTTTCGGTCACTGGTCGGCACTCGGGCTTAAAGTCACGCCCAACGTCATCGCGCTGGATACCGGATGCCTGTGGGGCGGTCCCATGACGGCCATCCGTCTGGAGGACCGCCAGTTGTTTCAAGTCGACTGCAAGAGCCCGGTCGAAAAGAACTGGTAGTTTGAATCAGTATCTGCGCTTCTGTTGCGGAACAGCCGGTCCGCGGCCTTCGATATGCCGGAACGTGATGCGTCCCTTGCTAAGATCGTAGGGGGACAGCTCCAGCGAAACCTTGTCGCCGGCGACAATTCGAATATGGTGTTTTTGCATCTTGCCCGCGCTGTAAGCGATGAGCTTGTGCCCGTTGTCCAGCGTTACGCGAAAACGCGAGTCGGGCAGAATTTCATCCACCACGCCGTTCATTTCAAGCAGTTCTTCTTTGGCCATGCCAAATCTCCCGGGGAATTCAAAAATAAAAAACCCGGCAGTTGCCGGGCTCATGGTCAGGACTGACAGCAGGGCGAAACGCCCCGCCTGCCCGTCCATTTATTCCGCTGCGCGGATGTTCGAAGCTTGCTGACCCTTGGGGCCGGCAGTGATGTCGAAGCTGACTTGCTGACCTTCGGTCAGGGTCTTGAAACCCGAACTCTGGATTGCGGAAAAGTGGGCGAAAAGATCATCGCCGCCGTTGGACGGTGTGATGAAGCCGAAGCCCTTGGAATCATTGAACCACTTAACTGTACCTGTTGCCATTTTGAATCTCCTTAAAAACAAATAAGCGGGGCGTTACCCCGCACTAGGGCGAATTTCAAGACGGCAAGAAGATGAAGGAAGGATTACCGCAGAACGGAGACTAACCAGACAAAAACGACTGACTTGAGGAATCGCGGGACGCACTATGCGTGATATCCGGGGGAATAGCAAACGATATCTGCAATGAATTTGAATTCCGGGTGAATACCCCGTGCGCGCAGATGTTTATAACGCGTTGGGCTGATCCGTTCTATCTGCCGCAGTCGACGGTTTTAGGAACTTGACGTGATCTTTCAGCAGCGACAGGAACAGTTTGATCACGGGCACATGCCGGTTGAGGCTGGCCTTCTGCAACGCTGTCCAGCCGTGGCTGGAAACCAGTCCGGTCTCGGCGCCGCTCGCGATCAGCGCGGAGCATGCGGACAAGTGCCCGTTCATCGCGGCCATCATCAGCGGCGTCCAGTCGCGCAGACTGCGGGCGTTGATCTCCGCATTGTGTGTGACGAAATGCCTGATGACGTGGGCGTGGCCGTTGTATGCGGCCCAGTGCAGGGGCGAAAAACCACCGTGGTCCCTGAGATTGATGTTGGCGCCGAACTCGAGAAAAAGCTTGGCCAGTTCGAGATTGCCGTTGAATGCGGCAAAGAACAGCGGCGACCAGCCGCGCTCGTCGCACGTGTCGATATTGATATCGCAGTGCAGGAACAGGCCGATTGCCTTGAGGTCCTTGGCGCCGGTTGCCTTCAGGAAACCGTTCGCGGTGCAGGGGTAGCCCAGACTTTCAATGGCCTGCCGGGCATCGGGTTTGATGCTGGCCCAGGGACCATCGTCGTTGGGGGCGCGCATATTGATGAAATCCTGGGGGGAGTGCTCGAAGTTCCCGCCTTTGGCTACCTTGTTGTTGAGCTGGGCCAGCGGATTTTCGTCGAAGACCTTGGGCAGGTTGCGCGTGCCTTCGAATACTTCGCCGAGGTAAAACAGCTCGCTGGCGACCTCGTGCGTAAACCCCTGCCGGTCGGCGCGCGTGCTCACCATCAACTCGCGGAAGAACTCCTCCATCTGCGGCGTGTGCCACAGAAGAACGATCTTCTCCAGAACGCGGGGATGGTGCTGTTCCAATTGCCTCGGATACAGGCATTCCTCGCCGTAAATCAATTCCAGCACGGCCTGGTTCATGGCAGCATGTCCGGGGAACAGGGTGGCATTCTTATCATGTGTTCGGCTCGAAGGTGGCGTTCAAATCTGCAATCAAACTGCAGCCCGGAGTCGATGCGGCGCAAAGCAGCGCGCCTGCGCAAATTGTGCCCGTTGCGGGATGCAGGCGCAAGGCCAAGTGCGGCGCGGCAGCGATCATGCCCGGTTAACACCGGCCAATAGTCCGCGCATCATCTGCTCCGCCTGCCGCACATATCCCGCCCCGAACAAATTGGCGTGATTGAGGATGTGGTACAGGTTGTACAAGTCGCGGCGCTTGGCATAGCCGGCATCCAGCGGCCAGGCGGCGCGGTAGGCAGCGTAGAAGTCTGCAGGATAGCCGCCGAAAAGCTCCGTCATCGCAATATCGCATTCGCGGTCGCCGTAATAGGCGGCGGGATCGAAAACGGCCGGAGTGCCGGCTGCCAGATACGCATGGTTGCCGCTCCACAGGTCGCCGTGCAGCAGCGAAGGCTGCGGGATATATCCTTCAAAGAAAGCGGGCAGCGCAGCCAGCACTTTTTCGCCCAGGCTCTGCAACGTGCCGCCATAGCCTTTTTCCGCCGCAAGCCGCAATTGAAACCCCAGTCGCTGCTCGCGCCAGAAATCGATCCAGCCGTCCCGCCAGGCGTTCGACTGCGGCGTGCTGCCGATGTAGTTGTAATGTGCAAACCCGAAGCGACTGTTCGAGCAGCGATGCATTGCGGCGAGTTGTTCGGCGAGCTGCTGCGCATTTCCGCGCGGCTTCAAATCCAGGTATTCCAGCACCAGATAGCATTGATCGCCGGTAATGCCGTGGGTGAGGGGCTGCGGAACGCGCAGCGTTTTGGTCGCGGCGATTGCGTCGAGTCCTGCCGCTTCAGCGACGAACATCGGGTAATGTTTTGCAGCGTTGAGCTTGAGGAAATAGCGCGCGCCGTCGCTGCCCTGCACGCGAAAAGCTTCGTTGATGCTGCCGCCGCCGACCGGAACGAGATCCTTCGCCCGGAACGGCTGCTGCGTTGCAGCGCCGATGGCGGCGGAAAGCAGGGGAAGCAGTTGCTGCATTACGCCTTGAATCGCAAATCGCCGTTTTCGGTGAAATCGAACATCGGCCCCCAGGCCACTTCCCAGTAGTGCCCGTCCGGGTCGGTGAAATAGCCGCTGTATCCGCCCCAGAAAGTATCCTGCGGAACCTTTGCGATGCGAGCGCCGGCTTTTGCGGCGCGGGTGAAAATACCGGTGATCTCCTCCTTGCTGCGGGCGTTGTAGGCGAGTGTAAAGCCGCGGAAAGTGCCTGCCGGCGGCAAGGTCACCGTTTCGCCGAGATCCTCGGCAAGCTTGTCCAGCGGATACAGCGAGAGCCATACACCGGGCAGCGGGATGAAGGTGACGCCCGCGTTCTCGGTGATTGGCGGGGTGGAAAATGTTTCGCGGTAAAAGGCGGTGGCACGGGCGAGATCGGATACGCCCAGGGTGATGACGGTCATGCGCGGGATCTTCATGCTGCCTCCTTTGCTTGTCATGCCCGAAAACCGGGCATGACAGTCCGGGTATTACAACGTGATGCGCGAACCGAAATGCAGTTTGTACAGCTCCGCCAGTTCGGCGCGCGTGTATTTGTGGTTCTGTCCGCCGCGGCTGACGATCTTGAGCGAACCCATGAGCGAGGCCAGACGTCCTGTGGTTTCCCAATCCCAACCGGCCTGGATGCCGTACAGCAAACCGGCGCGGTAGGCATCGCCGCAACCGGTCGGGTCGACGATGGCTTTCGGTTTCGGCGTGGGAATGGCGATCTGCTTGCCGTCGGCGTAGATGAGCGATCCGTCGCCGCCCAGCGTCACGATCAGCGCGGTGACGCGCTGCGCGATGTCGGCCAGCGACTTGCCGGTTTTGTCCTGCAACATCTTCGCTTCGTAGTCGTTCACCGTGACGTAGTTGGCCTGCTCGACGAAATCCAGCAATTCATTGCCGGAGAACATGGGCATGCCCTGGCCCGGATCGAACACAAAGGGGATGCCCGCTTCGACGAACTCGCGCGCATGGTTGAGCATGCCGTCGCGGCCATCCGGGGAGATGATGCCCAGCGTGACTTCCTTGGCTTCCTTGACGTGGTTCAGGTGCGACATGCTCATCGCGCCCGGATGGAACGCGGTGATCTGGTTGTCGTCGAGATCGGTGGTGATGAAAGCCTGGCCCGTAAAGTTGCCCGGCACATGGCGGATATGCGTTTGCGGCAGGCCGAGGTTTTCCAGGCGCTGCGTGTAGGGCGCGAAGTCGTCGCCCACGGTTGCCATGATCAGCGGATGGCCGCCCAGCAGTTGCAGGTTGTAGGCAATGTTACCCGCGCAGCCGCCGTATTCGCGGCGCATTTCCGGCACCAGAAAGGCGACATTCAGAATGTGGATTTGTTCGGGGAGGATGTGTTTCTTGAATTGATCCTTGAACACCATGATGGTGTCGTAAGCCATGGAACCGCAGATGAGAGTTTTCATGTATCGCCGGATGTGTGGTTATAAGGTGGGCGGATTATAGCAGGGCGCTTGGCCGCGCCCGCAGGGTGCGGATAGGCGTTACAATCGAAACGCCAGTCCTGGTTTTCCGACCGCCGTGCCGTCCATCAGGAGTCTGCCATGCACGCACCGCAATCCATTGTCCCCGCCAGCGATTTTTTGCGGCGGCTCTCCGCCAAATTCGAATGTCCGGCCTTGTTCGGTTCGCCCGGAGCCGGCGCATTTGCGCGAGTGTGTGCGCGCTGTAGCGCACTCGTCTTCGGCAAGCATGTCGGGAGCGATGTGGCCTTGCGCGTGTGTTTGGGAGCATGATGGAAAATCTCGCACAAATCATTCTGCTGCTGGCAGTCGCCGTGTCCGTCGTGGTGATCTTTCAGCGCTTGCGTGTGCCGACCAGTCTGGGATATTTACTGGTCGGGGTCATCCTGGGACCGTATACCGCCGGGCCCACGGTTTACGTGCCGGAGTTTGCCGCGCTTGCCGAGTTCGGCGTGGTGTTCCTGCTGTTTACCATCGGTCTCAATTTCTCGCTGCCGCAATTGCATGCGCTACGGCACCAGGTGCTGGGATTGGGAACCGGACAAGTCGCGCTGACCACCTTGGCGGTGGGCGTTATCGCGTGGCTGGCCGGGCTTTCTGCGGCGGCGGCATTCGTGATCGGAGCCGTATTCGCGCAATCGTCCACCACCATCATCGGCAGCCAATTGACCGAGCAGGGCGAGGAGAATAGCCACCATGGCCGCTTCGGGCTCGCCATGTCCGTTTTTCAGGATGTGACGGCCGTGCCGTTTCTGGTGGTCATTCCCGTGCTGGGCGTGGCGATAGGCGCGGGCGCGCTCGCCGGTGCGCTGGGTTGGGCGCTCGTCAAGGCAGTGTTTGCATTCGCGCTGGTGTTCTTTGCGGGGCGCTGGCTGTTGCGCCCGCTGTTCCATTTCATCGCGGAGCGCCAGTCGGCCGAGATATTTACGCTGGCCGTGCTGCTGGTCGCTTTGCTGGCGGCATGGACCACCAGCAACCTCGGGTTATCCCTCGCCTTCGGTGCATTCCTTGCCGGGATGATGCTGGGCGAAACCGAGTTCCGGCACCAGGTGGAATTGAGCATCCGTCCGTTCCGCGATGTGCTGCTGGGCCTGTTTTTTATCGGCATCGGCATGCGCTTCGATCCGGGCGCGCTACCCCCGATCTGGCACTGGGCTCTGCTCGGTGCGCTGCTCATACTGGTGAGCAAGACGCTGATCGTCGCCCTGCTGATGCGCAAGAGCGGAATAGATGCGCTGGTGGCCTGGCGCACCGGCTTGTTGCTGGCCGTGGGCGGCGAATTCGGACTTGCCCTGATCGCCATCGCGCTCGACTCCCGCGTGATCGGCGTGGAACTGGGACAGATCGCGATGACCTCGGTGCTGCTGTCCATGATTGCCGGGGCCATCCTGATTCGGTTCAATCATGCCATCGCGCGCTGGCTGGCGGGAGAGCGGCGCCGCGAAGAGCGGGGTGTGCCGGTCGAGTTGCCCGGTGCAGCGGAAGCGCAGGTGGTGATCGGCGGCTACGGGCGGGTCGGGCATACCATTGCCGTGCTGCTGCGCACCAGCGGTGTGCCTTTCGTGGTGTTCGACACCGATGCAAAGCGGGTGGCGCAAGGACGGTCCGACGGACACCCGGTGTTGTATGGCGACATTTCCGATCCGGAGTTGCTTACAACCATTCGGGTGGAACGCGCTTCCCTGGTCGTGATCACGATAGATCACGCCGCGAAAGCCTTGCGCGCGGTATCGCATTTGCGCAAAGCCTGTCCCCAGGTGCCGGTCATTGCCCGCGCGCGGGATCTGGAAGCCAGCGCGCAGCTGATAGAGGCGGGTGCGACCCATGCCTATCCGGAAGCGATAGAGGCAAGCCTGCGGCTCGGGGCGACTGCCCTGCAGATACTGCATGTACCGACCGAAGACATCGATCAGCTCGTGCAGGGGGTGCGGGCCTGGGATTACACGCCCGTGCTTGAGGAAAAACAAAAAAGTTGAGCGCCGCACCGGCGGCGAGCTTGAGCCCACCGGTCATCAGGTTCATGCCGAGCAGGAACAGGCCGATGCCGCTCATCAATCCGCCTGCGCTCGCCCAGTCGCTCTCGTTTACTTCTGCGCTGCTTTGCGTTTGTCCATGCGGCGTATCGCCAGTTTCTCCAATTCGATTGCCAGGAACAGCAGCACGCCGAAGCCCGCGATCAAACCCCAGGCTGCCGCGTCCAGTGCAACCACGCCGAACAGCTTCTGCATGAAGGGCAGATAAGTGAAAGCCAACTGGATGACGACCAGCACCGCGATGCTGAGCAGCACATAGGGATTGCCGCCGAAGTCGCGCCAGTTGCGCACGGGTGCCAGCAGGAAGCGGCAGTTGAACAGATAGGCAATCTCGCCCATCACCAGCGCGTTGACCGCCACGGTGCGTGCGGTGGCCAGACTGTCGCCGCGTGCAATTTCCCACAGGAACAACGCAACCACGCCCAGCGCCAGCAATGCCGAGACGAAACTGATGCGCCAGATCATGAAGCCGGAAAGCATGGGTTCCGAGGCGGCGCGCGGTTTGCGCTTCATCACGTCCGGCTCGGCTTTTTCGAACGACAGCGCCAGCGCCAGCGTGACCGCCGTCACCATGTTCACCCACAGAATCTGCACCGGCGTGAGCGGCAACGCCATGCCGAACAGGATCGCGATCAGCACGATGCCGGCCTCGCCGCCGTTGGTCGGCATGATGAACACGATGGCTTTCCGGATGTTGTCGTAAACGGTGCGGCCTTCCTGTACCGCGTGCGCAATGGTGGCGAAGTTGTCGTCGGCCAGCACCATTCCTGCCGCCTCCTTGGCGACCTCGGTGCCCTTCATGCCCATCGCCACGCCGATGTCGGCGCGCTTGAGCGCGGGCGCGTCATTCACACCGTCGCCGGTCATGGCGACGATCTCGCCGTTGGCTTGCAATGCTTTGACCAGTCGCAACTTGTTCTCCGGGCTGGCGCGCGCGAATACGTCCACGTCGTGCACTGCGCGACGCAATCCCTCGTCGTCCAGCGCATCCAGTTCGGCGCCGGTCAGGGCCAGGCCGTCGCCAATGCCCAGTTGCACGGCGATGGCGCGCGCGGTGTCGGCGTGATCTCCGGTGATCATCTTGACGCGGATGCCCGCAGCGCGGCAGTCGCGCACTGCCGCGATGGCTTCTTCGCGCGGCGGGTCGCTGATGCCGACCATGCCCAGCAGCGTGAAGCCGCCGTCCATATCGGCGAACTTCAATTCGCGCTGACTGTTGTCGACTGCTTTCATCGCCAGCGCCAGTACGCGTTGGCCGAGCGCACCGGTCGCGGCCATTTGGGCGTGCCAGTGCGGCAGATCGAGCGCCGCGTCCTCGCCCGCGCCGCGCTGCTTGTGACACATCGCCAGCACTTGTTCCACCGCGCCCTTCACGAAGACGAAGGCGTGCCCGGTGTGGTCGTGGTGCAGCGTGGCCATGTAACGATGTTCGGATTCGAACGGAATGAGGTCGGTGCGCGGCAGTTCGCCATGCTCGAAGCGCGTGTCCATCCCCGCCTTTAGCGCCAGCGGGATCAGCGCACCCTCGGTCGGGTCGCCCGCAATCTGCCATTGCCCCTCGATCTCGTGCAATTGCGCATCGTTGCACAGCAGCGCGGCGCGCAGCAGGTCCAGCGCATGCGGATACCCGGCGATATCGGTCTCTTTGCCGTCGATGGAAAATCCGCCGTGCGGCGCATAGCCGCTGCCGCTCACGTCGAACGTTTCGGCGGCGGTGATCACGCGCTGCACGGTCATCTCGTTCCGCGTCAGCGTGCCGGTCTTGTCGGTGCAGATCACGGTCACCGATCCCAGCGATTCCACGGCCGGCAGGCGCCGCACGATGGCGTTGCGCCCGGCCATGCGCTGCACGCCGAGCGCCAGCGTGATGGTGAGCACGGCCGGCAAGCCTTCCGGAATCGCCGCAACCGCCATGCTGACCGCTGCCAGGAACATGTCGCCCAGGCTGAAGCTGTGCACCAGCCAACCGAACAGGAAGGTGAGCACGGCCAGCGCCATGATCGCGCCCGTCAGCCAGCGCCCGAACGTTTCCATTTGCCGCAGCAAGGGTGTGGTCATGGCCTGCACTTCTTCCAGCATCGCGCTGATGCGCCCGATTTCGGTGTCGTCGGCGGTGGCCACCACCACGCCGCTGCCCTGGCCGTGCACCACCAGCGTGCTGGAATAGGCCATGCAGAAACGGTCGCCGAGCTCGGCTTGCGCGCTTACGGCGGCGGGGTTCTTTTCGACGGCGGAGGATTCGCCGGTCAGCGCGGCTTCCTCGATGCGCAGGTTCTTCACGCCCAGCAGGCGCAGATCGGCGGGCACCTTGTCGCCGGATTGCAGCAGCACGATGTCACCCGGCACCAGCGCTTCGGCCGCAACCACGATACGCTTGCCGCCGCGCAGCACGGTGGCCTCGGGCGACAGCATGCGACGTATCGCTTCCATGGCCTGCTCTGCCTTGCCTTCTTGGATGAAGCCGATGAAGGCGTTGATCGCCACCACCCCCACGATCACCGCCGTGTCCACCCAGTGCTGGAGCAGGGCGGTGACTCCTGCCGCGGCCAGCAGCACATAGATCAGCAGATTGTGGAATTGCAGCAGGAAGCGCATCAGCGGTCCGCGCTTGTGCGTCGGGGTGAGCCGGTTGGGGCCGTGCTCGGCGAGGCGGCGCGCTGCCTCTTCGTTGGACAGGCCTTCGGCGCTGCTCTGCTGCGCAGCCAGCGCTGCGTCCGCCGCAAGTTCGTGCCAGGATTCCTGTGTCATGCTCACCTCTGCTTGGTTCATCGGCATCGTTGACGTAGTTGTAGCATGCTACGACACGCCGGCGTCTGCCCGGTTGCCCACAGTATAAAGTGCCGCCGGTGATTGGGTGCCCCAAACAAAAACGCCATGGATATCTCCATGGCGCTCTATCGGGACGAAGAAGTTCAGGGCGCTACAGCTTGTTCGCTTCTGTCCAGTGCGGCCAGTGCTGCGTCGTAATTCGGCTCATGCTTGATGTCATCCACCAGTTCGGCGTGCACGATGCGGTCCTTGTCGTCCAGCACCAGCACCGCGCGCGCCGTTACGCCGGCCAGCGCGGTGTCGGCGATCTTCACGCCATAGTTGCGCATGAAATCGCGGCCGCGCATCAGCGACAACGTGACCACGTTCTCCAGTCCTTCCGCCACGCAGAAGCGGCTCATGGCGAACGGCAGGTCGGCGGAGATCACCAGTACCACGGTATTGTTCAGCTTGCCTGCCGCCTCGTTGAATTTGCGCGTGGAGGTTGCGCACACGGCGGTATCCAGGCTGGGTACGATGTTGAGCACCTTGCGCTTGCCCGCGAAGTCTTTCAGCGATACGTCCTTGAGGTCCTTGTCCACCAGCGTGAAATCGGGTGCGATCTGCCCGACGGCAGGGAAGGTGCCGAACAGGGTGACGGGCGCGCCGCCTAGCGTGGTTGAGGGTGCTTTCGTAGTGTCCTTGGCCATGCTGAGTCTCCTCTTGTTAACGGCTTTTTGTGTAGGAGCGAGCTTGCTCGCGATGATTCGCGAGCAAGCTCGCTCCTACAAATGCCTATGATTGTTTTGGCGGACAAGCGCAAACCAGATTCTTGTCCCCGTACACATTATCCACCCGCGCCACGCTCGGCCAGAATTTGTTTTCGCGCACCCAAGGCAAGGGGAACGCTGCCTGCTCGCGAGTATAGCTGCGCGTCCAGTCGCCGGTCACTACAGCCTTCGCCGTATGCGGCGCATGCTTGAGGATGTTGTCCTTCTTGTCCACCTTGCCGGAAATGACTTCCTCGATCTCCTTGCGGATGGCGATCATTGCCTCGCAGAAGCGGTCCAGTTCGGCCTTGGATTCGCTCTCGGTCGGTTCCACCATCAACGTATCCACCACCGGGAAGGAAGTGGTCGGCGCGTGGAAGCCGAAGTCCATGAGGCGTTTGGCGATGTCGGTCACTTCCACGCCTTCTTTCTTCCACTCGCGGCAATCCAAAATCATTTCGTGCGCGCAGCGGCCGTTGCTGCCGCTGTAGAGCGTGGCGTAGCTGTCCTTCAGCGATTCCTTGATGTAGTTGGCATTGAGGATCGCCATCTTGGTTGCCTCGGTGAGGCCCTTGCCGCCCATCATTTTGATATAACCATAGGAGATCATCAGGATCAGTGCGCTGCCGTACGGTGCGGCGGAAACAGCATGGATGCCCTGCGCGCCGCCGACCTTGACCACCGGGTGCGAAGGCAGGAACGGTGCGAGGTGTGCCGCCACGCCGATGGGGCCGACGCCGGGCCCACCGCCGCCGTGCGGGATAGCGAAGGTCTTGTGCAGATTCAGGTGGCACACGTCCGCGCCGATGTTGCCGGGGCTGGTGAGGCCCACTTGCGCGTTCATGTTGGCGCCGTCCATGTACACCTGGCCGCCGTTGGCATGAATGATCGCCGTGATGTCCTTGATGCTTTCCTCGTACACGCCGTGCGTGCTGGGGTAGGTCACCATCAGGCAGGACAGGTCGGCCTTGTGTTCTTCCGCCTTGGCGCGCAGGTCGTCCACGTCGATGTTGCCCTTGGCGTCGCACTTCACCACCACGATATGCATGCCGCACATCGCCGCACTCGCCGGGTTGGTACCGTGTGCGGAGGAGGGGATGAGCACCACGTTGCGCTGCGCTTCGCCGCGCGAACGGTGATAGGCCTGGATCACCAGCAGACCGGCATATTCGCCGGACGCGCCGCTGTTGGGCTGGAAACTCATCTGGGCGAAGCCGGTGATCTCGGACAAATCCGCGTCCAGCCCGGCGATCAGTTCCTGATAACCCGCGGCCTGCTCCAGCGGCACGAAGGGATGCAGGTTGGCGAACTCCGGCCAGGTCAGGCCCAGCATCTCGGAAGCCGCGTTAAGCTTCATGGTGCAGGAACCCAGCGAGATCATCGAGTGGGTGAGCGACAGGTCCTTGTTCTCCAGGCGCTTGATGTAACGCATCATCTCGGTTTCGGAGTGATAGCGGCTGAACACCGGATGGCTCAGGATGGCCGACTGGCGCGGTTTTACGAGCAGCGGCTGGGTGGCGAGCTGTGCCGTAGTAAGTACCGGCGCTGCCTTGCCGACCTTTTGCGCGAACACGGCGAGGATGGCGTTGAGGTCGTCGAGCGAAGTGGTCTGGTCGAGCGAGATGCCCACGCCGTCGGCGGCGTAGCGGAAATTGATCTGCGCCGCTTCGGCCAGTGCATGCACTTTAACGTTGTCGGTGTGCATGAGCTTGATGGTGTCGAAGAACACGCCCTCGGCCACCTTGTAGCCGAGCTTCTTCAACTCGCCCGCCAGCAAGGCGGTGGAACGGTGTACCTGTGCGGCAATGCCGCGCAGACCTTCCGCGCCGTGATACACCGCATACATGCTGGCCATGATCGCCAGCAAGGCCTGCGCGGTGCAGATGTTGGAAGTCGCCTTCTCGCGGCGGATATGCTGCTCGCGCGTCTGCAGTGCCATGCGCAACGCGGGGTTGCCGTCGGCATCCACCGACACGCCGATGATGCGGCCCGGCATCGAGCGCTTGTGCGCATCGCGGCAGGCAAAATAGGCGGCGTGCGGGCCGCCGTAGCCCATCGGCACGCCGAAGCGCTGCGTGGAACCCAGCACCACGTCCGCTCCCCATTCGCCGGGCGGCGTGAGCAGCACCAGACTCAGG
>JAUSBC010000034.1 GCA_030652215.1 Sideroxyarcus sp. | reverse complement strand
GACGGCCACAGCTTTACGCTGCATCGGGTCGAGTACGATATCAGCCGCGTCGCAGGGCTGATGGAGAAGGCAGGGTTCTCAGGTTATTACACTGATTGCCTGAAGACGGGGGCGAAGACTCTTGGGTGGGAAACGGGGAAGGGTTGATTCGGCTGGTGCAGTTGCCGTATTCACCTTACTGTTTGATTGCAAGACCTGACCCTGTTTGTTCTGACCCTGTTTGTTCGCCGATACAGGCCATGAGAATGCCGAAGGCATGGCCTGCACTAAGAGTGCATGGGGTCAGGTCTTGCATTCATACATTTTCCTTCCTCGGCACCGCACAGGTCCGGTGAGATGATGGCTTGGGCGGCTTATTCATAGTGTGTCCACATACGCAGAACGCGAACCGTTTTCTCTTTGGCAAAAACTTCGTACACGATGCGGTGTTGAATATTGATGCGGCGAGAGTATGCCCCGGCAAGATCACCGACCAATTTTTCAAAGGGAGGTGGATTTTGAAACGGGTCATTGGCGAGAACCGTGAGTAGCTCTTGCGCCTTTGGTTTAAGGCCGCTTGCCGCAAGCTTCTTTGCATCCTTGATCGCTTGCTTGGCAAAGACGACTTCCCAACTCACCACTTAAGCTCCTTTGTGCTTTTTGCGAGAGGTTCGGCCATGCCGGCCTTGATCGACTCTCGCATGCCGGGTACGGCCAGGAGATACAAGGTTTCTTGAATTGCGCTCCAATCTTCTGCAGAAAGAAGCACGGCATTGCTACGCTTGCCGGAAATGATGATCGGCTCGTGGGACTCTGCTGTTTGATCAATGAGGCGGTATAGATTTGCGCGGGCTTCGCTTGCGGTCAGGGCGTTCATTTCATACTCCTTCGTAGGAGTCTTGATGGTACGCTTTTGCGTACGCCAGTCAAGTGGCTTGTGCGTGACGGCGTCGCACCCCTTCGGCGATCCGTCAGTTCCCCGCCAACCCGAACCGCTGCACCGCCCCCGCCAACTCCTCAACCGAGTTGTGCATCATCGAATCCAGTATCGACAGCACGCTGCCATCGCTCGCGCCGCTGCGCAGTTGGTCCTGGTGCAGATCGGGTTGCAGGAACTGTAGTTCTATCCCGGCTTCGCGGAACATCGCGGCATCGTAAAGCTCTTTTCCGCCCGGCGGGTTCACGTACACGCTTGCACCTTCGCGTTTGCAGATGTCGAGGATGCGGTCTGCGCCTTTCAGTTCGCCTTTGGGGTAGATGCGGCTGCTGGGGATGATGGTGGTTTTGATGTTGAGAGTTTCGGCCACTTGGGTGATGCAGCGGTGTAGTGCGGCAGAGAGGTCGCCGTCGGCTTGTGCCAGCCAGTGCTCGAACAGTGCCAGCGTGTCTGTAGCGTGCGGGGCTTTGGAGTAGGCGGTGGCGAGGGTGCGTTGCAGGCGCTTCTTCCAGCCGTCGTCGGGGGCGATGTCTATGTCGCAGATGTATTTGTTCTGGCTGGCGCCTTGCAGCGGGACGGTGAGCCAGCTCGGTTCGCCGTTGATGGCGATGCGGTTGCGGTTGATCCAGCCGCGGTTGATGTAGTTGACGTCGTCGAGGATGACGAAGGTGTCGACTGCGGCGAGCAGTTGCCAGTAGCCCAGATACGGAAAGAAATAGGGCTGCATGATGGCGAGTTTCCTCGGCTGCGACGATGTTGCCGGCAATCCACTCTCCTTGCTATGGGTGTAATTCCTTGCGCGGTTGGAATAATCAGCGTTTCATGCCGGCTAGTTGCTGCTGCATTTGTGCAACGTAGCGCTGCAATAACATGGTGGTCTTGCCATCCGGCTTGACGAATACGCAACCCGCGCGGCGTTTTACCTTGCCGTTGCGGTCGGTAATCTCGAACGTGTTCTTCACCTCGATAGTCGCTTCAACCGTGCCGAGTTCCGGCAGTTCGATCTGGCAGTGTTCATACACCATGCCCGGATGCAATTCGACGCCGGTCTGTTCGCATACCAGCGCCACGCCACCGATACTGATATCCATTACTGTGACCTCGTGCTGGATATTCGTCTGGCTGGCAACTGGGCGGATGATGCAATTGAGTGCCCCGGTTTCGGCCGTGACGAGGCGGTAATAGTCGCGCCGCTGCAGGCGCACCAGTTTCAGCGGCAGGCCCAGGCTGAATGCGGGCGCGTCCTCATAGGTACCCAGCACCACGTCGGCGGCGACGAACTGCACCTTGGCCTGGTTGTGCGTGGTCACGAAAATGATGCGTTTGCTGCGTTCGATGAGGCGGTTATCCTGGGGGTTGGACGCGGCATCTATCCAGACGCCATTTTCGTCCGCCGCCAGGATCATGGTCAGCACCATGCTGATGCCCTCGTTGTAATACAGGGCGACGCGCGACTTGCGTTGGGCGATGGTTTGCAGGATTGAGACGATCTCCTTGGGGTTGGTAATGAGGTATTCGTTTTCCTCATCCTTGGAGAACAGTTCTATCTTCAGCGGGATCTCTTTGGTGCGCATGGGCCAATCGTCAACGTAGTTTTACCTGTGACGATTGTAGCGGTTTTGCAGTCGGCTCAATACGTGGAATTGCGCCGGTTTCACCCCGTTCCAAGCGGTATAGCCATGCCAGTAGCTCGGCAACGGCCAGATACAGTTGCGGCGGGATGTGCTGATCCAGTTCCACCTGCATCAGCATGCCGACTAGTTCTTCAGATTCATGGACATAGACGCCGTGTTCCCTGGCGCGCTCAATGATGGCCTGGGCAATCAGGCCGCGCCCGCTGGCGACCACCTTGGGCGCGGCATCGCCGTTGCGGTAGGCAAGGGCGACAGCCATTTGCCTGTTCGGGCGCTTATCCGGCGTGTTCATTCTGGGTAATTTGTGTATGCACGACCGGGATGCCTCGCTCGGACAGGGCAGCCATCAATTGCGAACTGGCGCTGCTCAGCTTGTCGCGCGTGCCGGCATCGGCTGCCTCAAGCGTCAGGTTCAGCGCGTTGCCGTTGAAGCTGAGGTGCGCGGATACGCCGCCCAGACTGGGTAAATCCAGGCTGATTCGGGTATTCCACTGACCTTCTTCCACGCCCTGCGCGTTTCGATGCGGCGATTCCTCGCGCACTTCCCAGCGCATTTCCTGGCCTTGCCAGACTTGTCCCTGCCACAGGACCTGGTGTGTTTCCAGCGCATTCAATTGTTGCTGCACCAGCGTATGCAAATGCGGCGGAATGGTTGGAGCGGCTGCGCGTTGCTCGCTTCCTACCTGGGAGGAGGGGGGCGGGTTGGTGGCGGTCTCGATGTTTTTGGCGCCGGCGTTTTGTGCGGGTTGATTTTGCACCTGCTGATTCTGCGGTAACTGGTTCTGCGGTTCCAGTAGCAGTTGCGCGACAGGGCGGGTGCCTGCGATCCATTGCGCTTGATGCGATTCGTAGAACAGGCCGCTATGGCTCAACGCATCGTGGAGTTTGTTGGCAAGTTGAGTGGTATCCGGCTGTATCTGGGTTCCGGTCCATAGCGGCGTGCTTTGTAAGGGGCGCACAAAACTGCGTTCAAGCGGTTGCTGCGACAGCGACGAGAGCAGGCGCGAGGCTGCACTCAGTGACTCGGGCGTGGAGACCGGATTGGAGGAGGCGGCCAGCGTGAAAGCCAAGCGCGGTTGCAGCGAGGCGACTTGCAGGGCGATGACGTCGCCGGAGCGAACGAAGGCGGGAAGTTGCAGTTGCAGCAGCTGGTCGGCGACGCGCACATTGAAGATGTTGGGCGCAACTTGCGCTTGCACCGTGCCTTGGACTTTCTGGCCCAATTCGAACGGTTTGGCTGTGTTTGCCGCGTTAGCGGCGTTTTTGTCCGGCGTTGCCGCGATGAGCGGCTTGTTGTGTTGCGCGAGAGTTGCAAGCGCGGAGATGAGGTTGGCGGGCAGCATGCATTGCTGTCGGATCAGTAATTGGCCAGATAGGTTTGCTGCAGGCGTTGCTCGCTGCGCGTGCTTTGCATGATGCGCTGCAGTTGTTCCATCCAGGTTTCGGTCCGATTCCGGATTTCCGCATCGTCGGCAAGGATTTTCTTCAACAGCGCAAGCTTCTGTGCGCGTTCGTCGGGGTTGGATGGAACGCAATCGTGCGGTTTGATCGCCTCGACCTTGCGGCTGCATTCTTTTTCCAGCGAGATCAGGCGATCCCATTCACCGCCTGCGGCAGCTTCACGCATTTGACTGGTGATGCCGGAGAGTTGTTGGTAATCCTCAATGAGCAGGGACATGGCTAGCGCCTTCCGTAGACTAACGCGGGTTGTTTGTTCATGGGGACGGGCTGCGGCGGCGCAACGGGCATTTGCTGCTTTAATGCGGTTTCCCGGATGCTGTCCCAGGCACCTTTAATTTCGCCCAACAAGCGCGCCACTTCGTCAAGCGCCTCGACGTCGTTGTTTACGTTTGCTGCGAGCAAACGCGCGCACATGTAATCGTAAAGCGCTTCCAGATTGTGTACCAAGTCGCCGCCTACGTTTTTATCCAGACTGGCTTTCAGACCCTCGTCGATGATCGCCATCGCATGCGAAATTGCCTTGCCTTTTGCAGGGATATCTTTGCGCAGCATGGCGTTTCTGGCATTGGCAATCGCCAGCAACGCGCCTTGATACAACAGGGCGATGAGCTTGTGCGGGTCGGCGGCCAGCACGCTCGATTCGAGGTCTGTATTTGCATAAGCTTTGATGGCTGCAGCCGTGTTCATGATGATTTCCCCCGATTATTTTGATGTGCTTGAAAATTGCTGCGTGAGGTAAGCGCTGGTGGCGTTCATATTGTTCAGCATCGCATTCAGATTGGTATAGGTGCTCGTATATTGCTTCTGCAGGGCCGTCATCCGAAGTTCCAGCGTGCTGATTTGGTCGTTGTATCTCTTGATGGACGTCTTGAAATTGTCGGTGTGCGTGTCGATCAATCCGCCGACTTGGGCGACCGAGGTTGACCATGTATTCAGCCGGGTGGCAAAACCTGTTTCAGAAGAAAACAAATTGCTCACGTCGCTAAAGTTGCTCGCGATTGCGCTGTTGAATTTCGCGCTATCCAGTTTCAGCGAGCCATCCGCCTGGGTGCCAATGCCGACCTGACTGAGGTAAGTCAGGGTGCCGCCGCTTGCAGGGGTTGCGCCAGTACTCATAATGCTGCGCATTTGGTCCAGCATGAGGCGCAGCGTTCCATCACCTGCCAATTCGCCTGCGGTCGTCGCGGCAGAGGCGTATGCAGAGCGGGTTTTAAGCTGGCTGTAAAGCGCGTTATAAGCTTCAACAAAGCCGGATGTCGCCGTGCTGATTGCCCCCGTGTCACGGGCAATCGTCAAGGTCGCGGTCGATTCCTTGGTCAAGGTCAGGGTGACCCCTTGAATGGCGTCGCTAACCGTGTTGGACGACTTGATCATCGGGATGCCGTTTACCGAGAAGACGGCATTTGCGGCCGCGATGGTTTGTGCCATGGTGGCAACCGCGGGTGCGTTTGCGGTCGGGTTGTACGCCAGCAAATCGTTGACGGCCGAGTCACCTCCGGTCTGTACGGTGATGCTGCTGATCGCATTGCTGGTGCCTTCCTTGTCGGAAGACAGAGAAAGGCGGTAGGGTGTTCCGCTGCCATCGTTGACGATGGTGGCGGTTACGCCGATGTTGGCGGCGTTAATGGCCGTGCGTATGTCCTGCAATGTGGCGCCAGCCGGAATTGCGACGTCCGTACTCGTTGTGCCTACGGTGAATGTGACCGTTGACGCACCGGCGGATATGGCGCTGGCGTCGCTGGCCTGGCCTGCAGCCGCCAGCTTTTGCGCTTGCGCCAGCGTAGTGACATTAAGCGAATACGTGCCTGCAGCGGCAGAACTGGAAGCCGTAGCGGAAACGACGCTGGTATCCGAGGGGGTGGCGCTATTCGCTTGCAAGCTGGTATTCAAGCCCTGTAACGCGGTCTGCAAACTCGCTGCCAAGCCCTTGATTGTGCCCATGGAGGAAATCTTGGCCTCGTAACTGCTTACTTTGCTGGTGAGCGTTTGGATAGGCCGACGCTCGTTAGCCATCAATAGCGAGACTAAGGAAGGGACGTCAAGCGCGCTGCCGGTCGTCGACGAAATTGTAGCCATGATGTATCTCCCGAACTATGCCTTTTGTTGCAACAGCATGCCTTGCTGCAATTGATGCTCGCTCAGAAACTGATCAATTGATTGTGCAATCGCCAACACCTGCTCGGATGGATATTGACTAATTACTTGGCCCGTTTCCTTGTCCAGCATTTTGACAACCGGAGTTTTGGTGGTTGGATCCACGCTGAATTCCAGGCTTTTGTTCGACTGTTGCAAGGCGCGGTTGATGCTATCTACAGCACTTTTCAATTGTGCGGTTGTGGGTGGTTGGGCTGCGGCTTGCTCAGCTATGGGCGGTTGAGCGGCAGTTTCTGCAGGTTGAGCTGCAACCGCGACAGCAGGCCCGTCATTACCGACGAGCCTTGCAGGCAATGCACTCTGGCTTGCATTCACACTTAGGATATTCATTTTATGACTCCTTTACTTCTGATGCCTGACCGGTTTCCCGGTCAGGCATCAACCAGCTAGCGGCTTAACGCAACAGGGTCAATACAGTGTTGGGAACCTGGTTCGCTTGTGCCAGCACTGCCGTACCTGCTTGTTGCAAAATGTTGTTGCGGGTCATGCTCGTTGTTTCCGTAGCATAGTCAGTATCCATGATACGGCTGTACGCAGCAGACAGATTCACCGAAGAAATCTGGTAGGCGGAAACTTCGGATGCCGCTGTCGCCATTGTTGCGCCGAGTGCGGCGCGCTGAGTCATGACTGAAGTCATGTCCGCGGCGACCGATGATATGGTGCCGGTAAGCGCAGTACCACCCGCCCTTGTTACAAGGGAGGTATTTTCAGCGATAAGGGCGGTTGTTTCAGCATTACCTGTCGGCGACTGAATCAGAAGTTCCGCAATGCGCTGCAAGTTTTCAGTGACGATACCAAAATAACCGTCGTTGGTTTGTGCTACCGAAATGATGTCATTCTGCACGCGCACATTTACGTTCGCGGCGCGAATCTGGGTGTCATAGTTGGTGGCAGTAACCAAGCCTGTAGCGTCGTCCTTTGCGCTATTGATGCGCAGACCGGAGGCAAGACGTTGTTGGGCCGTTTGCAGGGCAATTGCCGATTTGTTCAGAGCTGCACCGGCAAAGAGGGCTGCAACGTTTGTATTGATGACTTGTGCCATGATAATTCTCCTATTTGACTTGGTTCACTTGCGCGGCCACTTGGTCGCTCACTTTGGTTTGCTGTTTTCGTGAAGCTTAGCAACCGCCGTTGAACTAGTTATCGGAGCTTTACGGGAAAACTTTAGAGATTGGTTAGAATTTAGAGGGATAAAAGCCATCATTCGGCTGCTACAACCCGGTTTTTCCCCGTCCTTTTGGCCAGATACATGGCCTTGTCCGCCCGGCCGATAAGGTCTTCGGCCTCCTCGTTCTCCCCGCGCAACGCAACTCCGGCGCTGAAAGTGACCAAAACTCGCTCGTTGTTGTGCAGGAAAAACTTCTTGGTCAGGTCGCGCTGCAGGCGCTGCATGGCCTCGATCGCCGCCTTCAGGTCGCTGTCCGGCAGAACGATGAGGAATTCCTCGCCACCGTACCGTCCCACTGAATCGGCAGGACGCAGCGTTTCTTTAATCACTCGGGTCAAATGTACCAGTGCAAGGTCGCCCGCCTGGTGCCCGAGCGAGTCGTTCAGATGCTTGAAGTTGTCAATGTCGAGCATGGCGATGCTGACGGCCGACTTGCTGCGGTCGGCGCGCTTCAACTCGCGTTCCAGGGATTCGTCCAGTCCGCGCCGGTTGAGCGCGCCGGTGAGCTGGTCTTCGCGCACCAGTTCGCTAACCTGTTCCAGTTCCTGTTCCAGTTCTTTGATGCGCGCTTCGGCTTCGTCGGCCTGCTTCTTGTGGGCGAGCAGTTCTTCGTGCGAGCGCAGGGCGCTGGCCTGGATGATGCGCGTGTCGTGCATCACGTCTTTGAGAATATGGTTGAGCTCGGTCAGATTGTCGGTTTTGCTGATTTTCTGGCTGTAGCCCTCGATCTTGTTGTGATACTCGCCGGTGCTTTCGGTCAGGTCGCCCAGCCGGTCGATGAAGGTGGTCATCATGCTCTTCAGCGTTGCCTTGGCGTCGGTGAGGCTTTGTTTGAGCGTGCCCTGCTTGATGATTGTGTCGCGCAGCGTGCGTTCGGCATCGGCGATGGCGTGCTTGTCCATGGGGTTGGCGACGATCTCCTGCAATACGGCGATCTGGCCGTGCAGCCATTTGTCGTCTTCCACCATCTCGCTCACGTTTTCCACCAGCAGGCGCAGCAGGCGCACCAGGCCTTCCTGTATCTTGGCCTTGTCGCCGCCGCGCAGTTCCAGCTTGAGCCAGAACTGGCGCAATTGCTTAGCCAGGTCGTTGAGGCGATCCTTGTTGTCCGTGGCGCGCACCTGCGCGATCAGCGACTGAATCTCGCTATCCAGCTCGGGCTGGGCGGCGCGGGTGTTTTCCAGCGTCTGGGCCAGCAGCTCACGCAACTGGCCAAGCAGATCCTTGTTGTCTTGCTGTGCGGGCGTGGAGGCGGCTGCAGGCGTTTGCGGTGAGGTGCTGGCGGGTGCTGCTGCCGGCATGACGGACGGAACCAGTTCGTCTGCGGTGGGCGCAGCCGGTGCGGTGGACCAGGAGCGCAGCAGTCCCTGCAGTTTGTCGAACAATACTTGGGGGTCCCTGGAGAAGCGGGTCAATACGGTCTCCAGTCCGTCCTTCTTGCGCGTGACGGTGATGCCCTTGTGCGGGGTTTCCAGTTGGCGCAACAGATCGCGGATCAGTTCGGACCATGCGGGAACAAGTTGCCCGTGGCTGGTGGTTTCGCCCGGTTCTGCGGGCGCTACCGCAGTCGGCTCGCCGCTGATCTCGCGGTACATCTGCGCGTAATTTTCGGGCGTGGGCGCGAGTTTGCGCGTGGCAAGCGTTGTGAGCGTCTCGCGGGCAAGCTCTGATGGGTTCCGTGGAGTGCTCATCGTGCGGCGTTACAGTAACAGTTCATGCTGGACATTATCCGGTAGCGTGGCGGTTGCGAAACAGCGAATAGCGGCAGTTTATCGTTCCAATTGCCGCGCGCTACTCTATCAAATGGTTGCTGATGGCGTAATGGATGGCCTCGGCGTTGTTTTTCAGCTTCATTTTTTCCAGCAAACGCGAACGATACACGCTGACAGTCTTGGGGCTGAGCGTCATGATCTCCGCCATCTCGCTGAGTTTCTTGCCCGTGGCCATCAAACACAGCGTCTGGTACTCGCGGTTGGACAGGGTCTGGTGCAACAGCTCCTGGTAACCCTGCGACAGCCCGTTGGCCAGTTGCTCCGCCAGTTCGGTGCTGATGTATTTCTTGCCGGCGGCTACCTGGCGGATCGCGGTGACCAGTTGCAGCGGGGCGCTCTGTTTGTTCAGGTAACCGGAAGCGCCGGCTTTCATGGAGCGCAATGCGTATTGCTCTTCCGGGTGCATGCTCAGCATCAGCACCGGCAACTGCGGTTGGTTGATCTTGAGTTGCTTGAGCACGTCCACGCCGTGCTTGTCCGGCATGCTGATGTCGAGCAGAACCACGTCGTAGGCGGACTCATCCACCATGCGGATGGCCTGCATGCCGTTCTCTGCTTCGCCCGTCACGCGCATGTCGTCTGTGTCATCCAGCAATTGCTTCAGGCCCTTGCGGATGAGTGCGTGATCGTCGGCTATCAGCACTTTTATCATTCGGGATCGCTCTTCAAAAAAGTTTCTGTTGTGCCAGCACTTCGTCCGGCGTCATATGGCCGGCCACGCGCGGGATGGACACGCTGATGTGGGTTCCCTTGCCGGCCCGGCTTTCGATGCTTACTTGACCGCCGAAGTATTCTACCCGTTCGCGGATGCCGCGTAAGCCGAAGGAACGGGGTTTCTCGCGGTCGGCATCGGTGAGTCCGCGCCCGTTGTCGCGTACTGACAGTCCGATGCTGCCGTCGCGGTCGTGCATTTGCACCCCAACGATGCTGGCCTGGGCGTGCTTGGTGATGTTGGCCAGCGTTTCCTGGAAGATGCGGAACAGCGCGATGGAGATGTCCGGCGGCACATCGGCTATCTCCGCGTCGTGCTCGAAGACGCACGCGATGCCGGTGCGCCGCTCGAACTCATCCGCTTCCATTTCGACCGCGGCGATGATGCCGAACGTGTCCAGCACGCTGGGGCGCAGGCTGCGCGAGATGTTGCCCGCGACCAGGGTGCATTTGTCCACCATCTCCTCGATGTTCGCGGCTTTCTCGGCGAGCGCCGGAATGTCGGCCAGACGGCTGCCCAGCCAGGCGACATCCAGCTTGATGGCGGTGAGCATGCTGCCCATGTGATCGTGCACTTCGCGGGCGATGGCGATACGCTCCTGTTCGCGCACGTCCTGGATGTGCGAGGAAAGCTCGCGCAACTGCGCTTTGGAATGCTTGATTTCGAGCTCGGCCAGTTTGCTCTGCGTGATGTTGAAAATGATGCCTTCCCACAGCGTGCCGTTATCGGTCTTGCGCGGACTGCAGCGCAGGTTGATCCATTTGGTCTCGTTGTTGGGCATGGTCAGGACGCGGCCTTCCCAGTTCCAGAAACACATTTCCTTGGCGGAGGTGTGCATGCTCTGCTGGTCGGAGGCGAAATCCTCGGGATGCACCAGTGCTTCCAGCAGGGAAGAAACGCGGGTCAGGTCCTGCGGGGCGATGCCCAGCAGCGCATGGCATCCCTCGCTAACGTAGGGGAATGTCACGCTGCCGTCGTTGTGCAGCAGCATCTGGTAGGCCATGCCCGGCAAGTCGGCAATGAAGGCGTGCAGCCGCGTCTGGTTTTCCTGCAGCGCGAGTTGTGCGGCGCGGTGTTCATGGCGGATGCGCGCTTCGCGCAGATTGTGTTCGATGGCGGGGGCGAGGCGGTTCAGGCTGCCCTTGAAGATGTAATCGTCCGCGCCGTGCTGCATGGTGTGGATGATGGTCTCCTCGCGCAAGTCGTGCGAGAGAAACAGAAAGGGGATGTCCACGCCGCTGGCCTGCATTAGTTCGAGCGCAGGTATTCCGCCGAAACCGGGCGGGTCATAGCTGCACAGAACCGCATCGAACTGTCCCTTCTTCAGGGCGGCCTGCATGCCCTTGGAACTGTCGACGCGCCGGTGTTCCAACTGGTAACCGGCTTGCGACAGTTTGTTCAGGGTGTGTTGCGCATCGGCGCTCGAGGATTCGACCAGCAATACGCGGAGTTTTTTGGTTGTCATTCTGTTTTCCTGTACTGGTGCGCCGATTATAAGCGGCGCCGCTGCTACGCACTAGGCCGGATATTTGGGTAGAATACCGTCTGATATCGAACCCGCCACATTATGTCCTCCGTCAGTTCCGCCGTTACTCCCGAAAACCTGCTGCGCCCGGAAGTGCTGGCGCTGCATGCCTATCACGTTCCCCCCGCAGCAGGCATGGTCAAGCTGGATGCGATGGAAAATCCTTATCTGCTGCCGCAGGCCTTGCGCGACGATATCGCGCGACTGGTAGCGGATGCGGAAATCAACCGCTATCCCGATGCCGGAGCGCACCAACTCAAAGCCGCTATCGGCCGGGTGACGAACCTGCCTGCCGGCATGGACATATTGTTAGGCAACGGTTCCGATGAAATCATTCAATTGCTGGCGCTGGCAGTGGCCAAGCCCGGGGCGGTGCTGCTGAGCGTGGAGCCGTCCTTCGTCATGTACAGGATGATCGCCCGTTTTGCCGGCATGAAATATGTCGGCGTGCCGCTGGCCGAAGATTTCTCGCTTGATCTGAAAACGATGCTGGAAGCCGTCAAGCGCGAACAACCCGCGCTGGTGTTCCTGGCCTATCCCAATAACCCCACCGGAAACCAGTTTGATGCGGAGGCGATTAAGCAGATCATTCAGGTCGCGCCTGGTCTGGTCGTGGTGGACGAGGCCTATTACGCTTTTGCGCGCGACAGCTTTATTCCGCTGCTAGGGCAATATCCCAACCTGCTGGTCATGCGCACGTTCTCCAAGCTCGGCATGGCGGGTTTGCGTCTCGGTTTTCTGGCGGGGGCACCTGCCTGGTTGGGCCAGCTGGAAAAGCTGCGCTTACCGTATAATGTGGGCGTTTTGCCGCAACTGGTTGCGGCAAAACTGCTGGAGCACCATGATGTGCTGCTGGCACAGGCGGAGCGCATCAAGCAGGAACGAACCGTATTGCTGGCCGCATTGGCCTCTATCGGCGGCGTTCATGTTTACCCCAGCGACGCCAATTTCATCCTGTTCCGCGTAGCCCGGGCCACGCAGATATTCGAAGGGTTGAAGCAGCGCGGCGTGCTGATCAAAAATCTGGACGGCGGGCATCCGGCTTTGGCCGATTGTTTGAGAGTGACCGTGGGAACGCCCGACGAGAGTCGGAAATTCGTGGCGGCATTGCAGGACACCATTAACCAACTCGCATAAGGCGAAACATGCGCAGCGCACAAGTCAGTCGCAATACCCTGGAGACGAAGATCAGCGTCGAGCTGAATCTGGACGGTACGGGCAAGGTCAAGCTGGATACCGGCGTGCCGTTTCTGGAGCACATGCTGGACCAGATCGCGCGCCACGGCCTGCTCGACTTGGACATCAATGCCAAGGGCGATCTGCATATCGACGCGCACCATACCGTGGAAGACATCGGCATCACGCTGGGTCAGGCGTTCAATCAGGCTGTCGGCGACAAGAAGGGCCTGCGCCGTTACGGCCATGCCTATGTGCCGCTGGACGAGGCTTTGTCTCGCGTGGTGCTGGACATCTCCGGGCGTCCGGGGCTGGTGTTCAACGCCGAATTCGTGCGCTCCAACGTGGGCGAATTCGAAGTCGACCTGATCCGCGAATTCTTCCAGGGCTTTGTCAACCACGCCTTGGTCACGCTGCATATCGACAATCTGGCCGGCGACAATGCCCACCACCAG
The DNA here is from genome assembly GCA_030652215.1 of Sideroxyarcus sp. Classification (GTDB taxonomy): domain Bacteria; phylum Pseudomonadota; class Gammaproteobacteria; order Burkholderiales; family Gallionellaceae; genus Sideroxyarcus. Next base: position 778 of record JAUSBC010000034.1, on the reverse strand, counting down.
GCCGAGACCATCTTCAAGGCGTTCGGCCGCGCGCTGCGCGTGGCGTTGGAACTCGATCCGCGCATGGCGGGCGTCATGCCCTCGACCAAAGGGACGCTGTAATCCATCATGGTTGATATCGCAGTCGTAGATTACGGTATGGGCAACTTGCGTTCGGTGCAGCAGGCCGTGCGCAAGGTCGCGCCGGGCGCAAACATCATCGTGACGGGCGAGCCCGACGTGATTGCATCCGCCGCAAGAGTGGTATTTCCCGGCCAGGGGGCCGCACCCGATTGCATGCGCGAAATCCGTGCTCGTCACCTCGACCGGGTGATCGCCGGGGTGGTCAGCGAAGGCAAGCCTTTCCTGGGGATTTGCATGGGATTGCAAGTGTTGTTCGAGCACAGCGAGGAAGGCGATACGCCATGCCTCGGCCTGTTCCAGGGGCCGGTCAAACGCTTCGCCTCCGGTTTGCACGATGCACAAGGCAGCAAACTGAAGGTGCCGCACATGGGCTGGAACCAGGTGCATCATGGCGATCACCCACTCTGGGCTGGAATACCCCAGGACGCGCGCTTCTACTTCGTGCACAGCTACCATGTGCAGCCTGCCGATGCGGGGCTGGTGCAAGCCACCAGCGATTATCCGCAGCCCTTTGTCTGCGCGGCGGCGCGTGATAACTTGTTTGCCGTTCAGTTCCACCCGGAAAAGAGCGCTGCGGCCGGCCTGAAGCTGCTGCAGAATTTTGTTAACTGGAATCCTGTTTAACCCTACTCAATCATGGATACTAAAACGCTGA
>JAUSBC010000028.1 GCA_030652215.1 Sideroxyarcus sp. | reverse complement strand
CCTGATGCCGCGCTACGCCAGCATGATCTACAACGGTTACTGGTGGAGCCCGGAGCGCAAGGCTCTTCAAACGCTGATCGACCACACCCAGACCTGCGTCAACGGCTGGGTACGCGTCAAGCTGTACAAGGGCAACGTGATCGTCGTGGGCCGCGATTCCAAGACCGATTCGCTGTTCGACTCCAGCATCGCCACCTTCGAGGACGACAAGGGCGCCTACGACCAGAAGGATGCGGGCGGCTTCATCAAGCTGAACGCGCTGCGCATGCGCATCGCTGCCAACCTGCAGAACAGGAAGAAGTAAGGCGCTTCGCAAGGAGGGCACATGATCCACGAACTGAGCGGCGACATCTTATTCAGCAGCGCAAAAGCCATCGTGCAGGGTGTCGCGCCCAACGATGACTTCCTGCACGGACTGGCCCTGCAGTTGCGGGAACGCATGCCGGCGATGTACAAGGATTTCCGCCACCACTGCCAGACCAAACATCCGAAATCCGGCGAATTGTGGGGCTGGGTAAGCGCCGATGGCCGCTATCTCGTCAATTTGTTCACGCAGGACGGTGCATACGAACACGGCAGCAAACCCGGGCATGCGACGCTCAGCCATGTGAACCATGCCCTGCATGCCTTGCACGCTTATGCCCAGAAAGAAAAGATCACCAGCCTCGCCCTGCCGCGCCTGTCATGCGGCATCAACGGGCTGGACTGGAACGATGTAAAACCGCTCATCGAAAAACAGCTCGGCGAGCTGAACATCCCGGTCTATATCTATTCAACGTACCAAAAAGGCGTCAAAGCCACCGAACCCCCGAAATAACCCAACGTCCCGAAGGAAATCCCAGCATGTCAGACAAAATCGATAACGTCAGCGTCGGCAAAAAAGCCAATCTCTTCTTCGACGGCAAGTGCGTCTCGCACTCCGTGTTTTTCCCCGACGGTTCGCGCAAGACCGTGGGCGTGGTGCTGCCCGACAGCAAGCTCACCTTCAACGTCGGCACGCCGGAGTTGATGGAGATCTGCGGCGGCACCTGCCAGGTAAAGATCGCAGGCGAATCCGCGTTCAAGACCTACGCCGAAGGCAGCAGCTTCAACGTCGCCGCCAACGGCAGCTTCGATATCCATACGGGTGACGATGCAGTCCACTACGTTTGCAGTTTTGGTTGATTCCTGCCCTCTCCCGCTTGCGGGAGAGGGCAAAATTAAAGGATAGAACATGCCCTCTTTCGACATCGTTTCCGAAGTAGAAAAGACCGAAGTCAAAAACGCGGTCGAGCAGACCAACAAGGAAGTCAGCACCCGCTTCGACTTCAAGGGTTCCGATGCGCGCGTCGAGCAGGCCGAACTGGTGCTCACCGTTCACGCCGACAACGAGTTCCAGATGAACCAGGTTCAGGAAATCCTGAACGGCAAGCTGACCAAGCGCGGCGTGGACATCAAGTGCCTGGAGATCAGCGACAAGATCGAAAAGGTCAGCGGCAACAAGGTGAAGCGCAATTGCACCGTCAAGGTGGGTGTGGAAATCGAGCTGGCAAAGAAGATCGTCAAACACATCAAGGACAGCAAGATGAAGGTGCAAGCCAGCATCCAGGGCGACACCGTGCGCGTAACCGGCAAGAACCGCGACGACTTGCAGGATGCCATCGCCTTCATCAAGAAGACCATCACCGACTTCCCCCTGCAGTACCAGAATTTCCGCGACTAAGCCGTACGTCCATCTTCTTGCGGCCGGTCTTGCGTATCGAACGCAAGACCGGCGCAACCCTCGTTACCAGCGCTTGGCGCTCACTAAAGTTGGCCTTGCTACCCGGCGTGTCTCGGGGTTTAATCGGCACACGCATTGCAGGGAGCTTTTGACATGAAATCCGTACTCGTTCCACTCGCAGCAGGCAGCGAAGACCTCGAAGCCGTCACTATCCTCAACATACTGCGCCGCGCCGGCATCGAAGCCTTGAGCGCCAGCCTGGACGGGCATCCGATACGCGGCAGCCGAGGCACCGTGCTCGTTCCCGACACCTCGCTGGACGAGGTGCTCAAGCGTGATTTTGACATGGTAGTGCTGCCCGGCGGGCAACCCGGCACCAACAATCTCAAGGCCGATGCGCGCATTCTCAAACTGGTGCAGCGCATGGCCGCAGAAGGGCGCTACGTCTGCGCCATTTGCGCCGCGCCCTCGGTGCTGGCAACGGCGGGCGTACTCGACGGCAAGCGCGCCACCAGCTTCCCCGGTTCCCTGGATGCATTCGCCAAAGTGTCGCGCCAGCCGCAGGCCATAGTTGAAGACGGCAAGCTCATCACTTCGCGCGGCCCCGGCACAGCAATGGATTTTGCGCTGACGCTGGTGGAGCGCCTGGCGGGGAAAGCCAAACGGGACGAAGTCGAAGCGGGATTGGTGCGGTAACGATGCGCGTGCCGAAACCGGACGGCAGGCTGCCTCCGCCCGTGCTCGCGTTGCTGCTGCAAATCACGGCAGTGGCAGTAGCTGCATTCGCGCAATACGTCGCCGCGCGTGCCGGCCATGCGCTCTCCCTGCTGTCGTTCGCATTCCTGTGCGGCGCCATCGCCGCCTTGCTGAGCCATCTCCTGAAAATGGACACGTGGTGGCTACCGATCCAGTTTGTTTTTGTGCCGGCCTTGGTGGCGACTCTGTCGCTGTCGTTGTCGCCCACGGTATTCCTTGTCGCTTTCCTCATTATGCTGGCGGTGTACTGGAGCACCTTCCGCACACAGGTGCCGCTCTACCTTTCCAGCAACAAAGTGTGGCAGGCGCTGGAAACCCGGCTTCCTGCCGGACAGCCATTCGCATTCGTTGATCTTGGCTCAGGCATCGGTGGCGTGCTGACGCATCTCGCGCAAACCCATCCTCTGGGCCGCTACCACGGAGTGGAATCGGCGCCGCTGCCGTTTCTGTGGAGCTGGTTGCGCATCAAATTCGGCAGACATGCACAATGCACGGTGCGCTGGGGTAGCCTGTGGGATTGCGACCTGTCGCAATACGACGTGGTATTCGCCTATCTCTCGCCCGTGCCGATGGAAGCCCTGTGGAACAAGGCCAGACAGGAGATGCGTCCCGGTACGCTGTTCATCAGCAACACCTTTGCCGTGCCCGAACATCCGCCGCAGGAAAGCATCGCAGTCGAAGATTTGCATAATTCGACTCTTTACCTCTGGCGCATGTGATATCGCGCAGCCTGTTGTATCAATGAGTTAGGGCGCAAAAACCGAGCCCCTTCCCAACCCGTATTTTTTTGGTTAGGATGCCGACCAGTCCAGTTGTTCATCAGGCGGCGCCAGACCGCAATCAATCCAAATATAATCAAACCAAAGCGAGAACCAAACATGAGCGAACATATCCGTTATGTCACCGATGCCACTTTTACTGCCGAGGTGCTGCAATCGCCGCTACCCGTACTGGTGGACTATTGGGCAGAATGGTGCGGCCCCTGCCGCATGATTGCCCCAATACTGGACGAAGTCTCCAAGGAATATGCCGGTCGCCTGAACGTTGCCAAACTGAACGTGGACGAAAACCAGCAAACCCCGCAAAAATACGGCGTGCGCGGCATCCCGACGCTGATGCTGTTCAAGAACGGCAACATCGAAGCGACCAAAGTCGGCGCACTGTCCAAATCGCAATTAACTGCTTTCATTGACAGCCACATCTGAACCCATTAGTCTGCCGCCCGTAACTGCTCTGTTTCGTCCTGAAACCTACTAATTAAAAGAGACACTCACTGCAGTTCGGTGCGGAATATTCCGCAAACCCCCAAGAAACGCTGTTCCACATCCCTGGCTCCTCATCTCAACCCAGCGCTATCGCGCACCATCCACATATGCATTTATCCGACCTAAAGACCAAACACATCACCGAATTGGTGGAAATGGCCACCACCAACCAGATCGACAACGCCAACCGCATGCGCAAGCAGGATCTGATCTTCGCGCTACTGAAGAATCAGGCGAAGAAAGGCGAAAGCATCTTCGGTGAAGGCACGCTGGAAGTGCTACCGGACGGCTTCGGCTTCCTGCGCTCCCCGGATACTTCCTATCTGGCCGGCCCGGACGACATTTACGTCAGCCCCAGCCAGGTGCGCCGCTTCAACCTGCACACCGGTGATTCGATCGAGGGCGAGATTCGCACCCCGAAAGAGGGCGAACGTTATGTGGCATTGGTCAAGGTCGATAAAGTCAACGGCGAGCCGCCCGAAAATGCCAAGAACAAGATCCTGTTCGAAAACCTGACGCCGCTGTTCCCGACTGTGCACATGACGCTGGAACGCGACATCCGCGCCGAAGAGAACATCACCGGACGCATCATCGACATCGTCGCCCCCATCGGCAAAGGCCAGCGCGGCCTGCTGGTCGCCTCGCCCAAGTCCGGCAAGACGGTCATGCTGCAGCATATCGCGCACTCGATCTCGGCCAACAACCCG
>JAUSBC010000024.1 GCA_030652215.1 Sideroxyarcus sp. | reverse complement strand
CCGCGAGGATGTTGACCATGCCAGCTCCCTTGTCGGTCTGCATCAGGTCGTCGTTGTTGAGCATGGGTTCGCCGAAAAATTGCTCCGCGCCCTGGCTGGAGAGTTCCAGCAGTCCGCGCTGGATCGCGCCGATGCTGGCGGTGGAGATGTTGCCGTATTCGGTGGTGAAGTCTTTCGCGTTGTCGCCGACATGCTGCACCATGGTGCGCAGGTCCTTGAAGTCGAGCAGCAGCATGCCGTTGTCGTCGGCGATCTTGAATACCAGCGTGAGCACACCCTGCTGCGTGTCGTTGAGATTGAGCATGCGTCCCAGCAGCAGCGGCCCCATGTCGGACACGGTGGCGCGCACCGGATGCCCCTGTTTGCCTTCCACATCCCAGAACGTCACCGGATACGCACGATGCTCGAATCCTTCCAGTTTTAGTTGCTCGACACGCGCCCGCACCTTGGCGTTGCCGCCGCCGGTTTTTGAAATGCCGGACAGGTCGCCCTTGATGTCGGACATGAACACCGGCACGCCGATACGACTGAACGATTCCGCCAGTGACTGCAGCGTCACCGTCTTGCCGGTGCCGGTGGCGCCGGTGATCAGGCCATGGCGGTTGGCCATCTGCGGCAGCAGCACGAGTTCGTGTTTGTCGTTCTTGGCGATGAGTAGCGGGGTGGTCATTCTGGATTCCTTTTTTTAGCGGGGGAAATAGATGTGCAAGCGCTGGCAAGCCACAATCCGCGCATTATGGAGGCAGGCGTTTTTTGCCGCAATCTCGCAAGCAGTCCCGGTATTCAAAGTGGAACGTCTGGTCACGCCGGATGCTTGCAGTCAACTCGCTTCATGATTTATGCACTTCGTCGCCTGGCGCTGGTCATTCTTTCGGCTTGTATGGTTAGAATGGCGCCTCGTTTTGTACACCAAGGGATGGCGGCAGTGAAACGACTAACGATGTTTGTGGCAATGTGGATGATGGTGGGCGCTCCCGTTCTGGCGGCGGAACTGACAATCAGCGGCCGCGTGCTGGAAAAAGGCACGCGCGCGCCGCTGCAGGGCGTGATCGTTTCTGCAAAGGAGTCGACCGGTAATTCCGCAGTTTCGGATTCCGGCGGGCAGTTTCAACTGACCTTGCCCGCACCGGGCAGCTATACCTTGACTGCAACGAACTCGGGCCTGAGCTCGACGCTGCAGATATGGGCCGAAGAAGGCCAACCCCTGCCTGTACCCACTTTCTACCTGCGTGTGCCGGAGACGCTGGGCGAAATGGTGGTGACGGCCGGACGCAGTCCGGACCAGGTCGGCAAGAGCGTCATCGGCGGCAAGACTTTGAGCAAGCTTGCGGGTTCCAGCGGCGATCCCTTGCGCGCCTTGCAGACGCTGCCCGGCGTGGTGAGCGTGGACGGCAGCAGCGCCCCGGCGGTGCGCGGCTCGGGTCCCGGCGACAATGCCTATTACGTCGACAATTTGTACATCGGCAAGCTGTTTCACTTTGGCAGCATCAGCGTGTTCAATGCCGACCTGATCGAAGATTTCAATTTGTTCAGCGCGGCATTCGGTCCGCATTACGGCAACGTCACGGGCGCGGTGATCGATGTCGCGTTGCGCGAGCCGCGCAAGGATAGATGGGGCGGCAAGATCGACGTCAACGTGATGGGGGCGAATTTTCTGGTGGAAGGTCCGCGCACTTCAGACCAGTCGTTTTATTTTGCAGCAAGACGCAGCTATGTCGATCTGCTCATCAAACAGGTCGAGCAGGACGGCGTGACCGTGCAGATACCCAACTACTGGGACTATCAGGGGAAGTATCTGTGGCAGGTGAACGACTCCAATCGTCTTGCGTTTCATTTGCTGGGCGCGTCGGACAAGCTGGAACTGAGCGTCGACCAGAGCTCCGAAACCGCGCAGATGGAGCCGGTGCTGGCCGGAGATTCGTCCATGTCGGATATGAATACGGTGCAGGGCGTGGTGCTGGACACTGTCCTGTCGACCACGGCGTACAACAAGCTTCTACTGGAGCGGAGCAATCACAGATCGGACAGCAACATCGGCACCGCAGGCACGCTCTCCTTCACGCAGGAAAACCTGATATTGCGGGAACTGCTGCGTATGGAACTTGCAACGGGGAACGAGTTGTCGCTGGGGGGGGAACTCTTCCGGGCCAATGTCAGCGTCAACGCCGATTTCAAACATGCGCCGTGCACCCAGTTCGACGCCGATTGCGACCTGACTTCGGCGCCCCGCTTGCAATTGTCGGACAAGTTCAGCAGCAACGGATGGGCTGTTTCAGCGCAGGATCGTATGCGCGTGCTGCCCTCGCTCACCCTCATCGGCGGCGTGCGCCGCAGCGGGGAAAACTACCTGCATCGCTCCTACACCGAGCCGCGCGTCGGCGCGGAATGGCAATGGAGCGAAAGCACATTGCTCACGGCGGGCTGGGGACGGCATAACCAGATGCCGACCGGGGAGCAGGTGGTGCGCCAGTTCGGCAACCCGGGGCTGGGCCACATCCGCGCCGAGCACAGCGTGCTGGGCATTTCGCAGAAAGTGGACAAGGACTGGAACTGGAAAGTCGAGACCTACTACAAAGAGCTCAGCAACCTGGTCGTCAGCGATCCCCTGCTCAACTACATCAACGCCGCCAGCGGCAAGGCGTACGGAGCCGAATTGCTGATCAGGAAAGAAGCCACGGACAAGCTCTCCGGCTGGCTGGTGATCAACCTGTCCAAATCGCAACGGCGCAACGATGTGACCGGCGAGGCTTTCCGCTTCGAGTACGATCAGCCCGTCAACACCACACTGGTGGGCACATACAAACTATCGGAAGCATGGTCGCTTGGCGGCAAGTGGAACTACCACTCCGGTACGCCTTACACCCCCGTCGTCGGCACCAGCGGCACCTATACGGACGGACGTCCCATCCCTGTTTATGCGGCAGTAAATTCGGGCACGTTGCCCGTGTATCACCGTCTCGATCTGCGGCTGGATCGCAACTATGTGTTCAACCGCTGGAAGCTGAACACCTATTTTGAGTTGAACAACGTCTACCAGCGCAAGAACATCGTCGGGTACAGCTACGACCCCACCTACACCAAACGCGACCCGGTGCATGCCTTTGTTCTGCCGTTCTCGTTCGGGGTACAGGGCGAGTTCTGAGCCGGATCTTGGGGGAAACCATGCAGTAAGCAGGTGATTGGCAAAAAAACCGCTAAAGTCGCCCGAATACTTGCCGATATATCATTTGACAGACACCTGTAAGTGTTTTTGCAGCAGACTCAAGGAGAATCATCATGACCGTTAATCCAGTCAATTCGGGCACCAACTACGTATCCCAGGTGCAGCCGCAGCCGCAAACCCAGGCTGAGCGGGTTGCAGAACAGGAAAAACTCCGGAATCGCGAAGATATCAACAAGCCCGAGGCGGTGAACGTACCGCCACAGCCCACCGTCAATACAAGCGGCCAGAAGGTCGGGGCCGTCATCAACGTTCAGGCCTGACGATTACAAGACGCAACAGGGGAAAGGAAACGGGCGCGGTCCAGAAGACCGCGCCCGTTTTTTTGTTGCGAAGCGCCTCAGCACAGGCTGCATCGCCGGGGCAATCAATGCTGCGGCTGTTTTGATTCGGTTTCCCCGCCATTGTCCGCGCCATCTATGGAACTCTTTGCGGTGGCAAGAAACTTGAGACCCAGGAAAAAGGCGGTCGGGTGGCGCACAATCATGCGCCAACCGTGATTGACCAACCCCATCAGGCCGTGATGGCGCAATGTCAGAAAGGCTGTCACGCTCCCGGTTGTCAGGACCGGATGTTCCCGGATGAAGCGCACCGCCCTGAATCCCCAGTCGGCCAAAGCCAGCGGCTTTCGCAAATCCCGCGTGATAGAGGTCATGGCCGCGCGCTGGTCCGCTATGGTTTCCCGCAACGCTGCACGGCGAAGGGCGAGATGGGCGATTTTTGTGTTCATGGCCGGGGCGTAAGCCTTTCGATGTCGTCGGCCAATTCGGCCAGGCTGGCGGAGAACAGGCGGGGTCTTTCGCGTTTGGCGCGCAGCAATGCATTCCACGCCAGCAGTCCTGCAAAGAAAAACAGCACGGTCAGTCCGCCCAGCACCTGCAGGCGATAGCTGTCCCAGAACAACACCACGATAAACACCGTCAGCAGCAAAGTGGCCATGCCGAAGAGGAACAGGGCCACGCTGCCGTAGAAAAGCAACTGCCTGATGCGCAGCCGCTCTTCCTCCAGTTCATTGGACAGCAGTTCCAGCCGCGTCTGAACGATGGCGAGCGACGTGCCCGCCAGCCGTTTCAGCGATTCCAGCAATCCTGTCGCTTGCGGCATGACTCAGCGCCGTGCGATCAGCATTCCGACAATCAGGCCCAATGCGGCGGTGATGCCCACGGCTTTCCACGGATTTTCATGCACATATTCGTCCGTTGCCTTGGCTGCTTCCTTGGTGCGCGCGATGACGGCTTCCTCGGCATCGGCCAGGTTTTCCTTGACGGTTTGCAGACTCTTCTGAATGCGCGCGCGGGCGGCGGCGGCGCCTTCGCCCGCCTGGCTCGCGGTGGCTTGCAGCAGCGACTCGGCGTCGGTTACGACCATGCGCAAATCGTTCATGAGCTTGTCCTTCGGGGCCGAGAGGCTGGAGTGCATTGAATTGGTCGACATGGTTATTCTCCTTGAATGATTAATGATGGTTGATTGTCCGTATGCTCACCTGCTTGTTGCGAACTGCCTCACTTGCTTTTAATGTCGTTGACAACGGATTTCACTCCTGAGATACCGCGCGCGGCCTCGACTGCTCTGTACTTGTCGGCAGATGAGCCGACGAAGACGCTTAACTGTACCACGCGCTCATGCAAGAATTGGCCGGCTTTGTCGCCGCATTTCGTCATGCCGGATCGCACTCGTTCAGCATGCGGACGCCGCGCATTCCGGCGAACATCCGATGCTGATTGAACCCCACTTTGCGGACGCGTACAGTGCGCTAGCGCACATACGCATCGCGAATAATCCGACGCTGCGGCGCACCTACTTCCACAAGGGGAAGGTGAGGTAGAACGCAAACGCGGAAAAGCGGCTCAGCTCCTTATAGCGCGGAATGTAGACCGCATTCACTTTCACTTTCTCGAAATCGTAGGCTAGATGTGGCAGCGCCGCGACGAATGCGTGACCGAAGTTATAGGTCGGACTCCGGACGACCATAAGATCGGCGCCGGCATTCCAGTGCTCACCCAGCTTGAACAAGTAGCACACCCCCGCGAACTTGGCCCAATTGTTTCCCGAGTCCTTGAACACGCCGGCCTCCGAATGAAAAGTACCCAGCGCATCTTCGTGCAGTTGGAAGCCCAGGCCGAGTCCGTAGTTGAATTCGTTATCCAGCTGGTTGGTGTGAATTCCTTCGCGATCCGGGTGGTAGGAGAGGCCGAAGACATGCAGGTTGACGCTCGTCCTGCTCGCTGGCGACGGCTGCTCTCGATGCCCGGCCTGCGCGGCCGCGCTGTTCCGGGATTCGGCGTCGACAGGCCCTTCCTTGTGCGCAGGTGCCTGCCGCTGTTCAAGCGCGGCACACCCGCACAATGTGCAGGACAGCAACAGGACGGGCAACAGGCTGTAAACGCGGTTTTTCATTGTGTCGTGTTGTTCCGGTATGAATACGGGGGGCCTGGAAGTCCGTACGGCAGCCCTGCGTGCTTATCATCCGCTTATTGCCGTATGACTTTTGTGCGCTGGCGCACAAAACGAATGCCATCGTTGCGCGGATTGGCGCCCGTCAGGCTGCGCTTTCCTGCATCAGTTTGTGCGATAGCGAACAGAGAGACTTGCGCGAAACGACGAACATCAATGCGGGAGTGATCGCGAATCGGCGCGGCGCACGAGCGTTCCGGGCTTCGTCCCGCTATGGGGGAAACATGAACGACATTTCGCTGCTGCAATCGGCCCAATGAGACGGCTCAAGCACTTCTTCTCCTTTCTTTCCGCCATTGCGGCGGCGATTCTGTGCCTGCAGATTCTATCCAACTCGATAGCCAACCAGCAGAACAAGCACGACTATGCAGAACTCAATCATGTCAGATACGGCCTGTTCAGCATGGACGAGTGGAAGAGGCAGGTCACCCTCATACTGGCCGAGGAAATCAACAAGCTGTACCTGTCCAGGGAGGACGAACGTGCCCTGCGCAAACATGTCGAGGTGCTGCTGAACACGCTGATAGACAAAGTCGACCGGAAAGTCAGGGAAGAAAACGCGGGTACGGCGGGCGGGCAGATAGCCCAGTCCTTTATCGACATTTTCATCAACCTGGATGTCATCAAGAAAGGAATTCCGGAATATGCGGATGCCGTCATCCGGGAATTGAAGAAAGCGAAAACAAAGCGCCAGGTTCGGGCCGCGCTGAAAAAGCAGCTTGAAAATTATGCAAACAAGACCTTCGATATACAGGAAACGCCGCAACTGAACCTGATTCTGTCGAGGACCGGGGCGGCGAATATGGGAGAAGCCAGGATGGTGCTGAGCCGGGAAATTGCGGCCAGGCAGAGTCTGATTGAAATGGAAGTGGTATTTCTGCTCGTGCTGTCGGTGACCCCTTTCGTGCTGTCCGCATTCGACAGGCATAGCCCGGATATGACGCGCTACGCGCTGCTGGTGTTCATGCTGGCGGTTCTGCTGATCGTCGGCGTGGCTACGCCCACCATAGACATCGAGGCGAAGATTTCCCAGTTGAGTTTCATGTTGTTGGGACACCCCGTCCATTTCGACAATCAGGTACTGTATTTCCAGAGCAAAAGCATACTGGACGTGTTCCGGATACTGATTGCGCATCCGGGCGTCGAGATGAAATTCGTGGGGTTATTGCTGATCACCTTCAGCATTGCGTTTCCACTGCTGAAAATACTCTCGACGCTGGGGTATTACTTCGACTACCGGCACGCCAGGGACAACCGGCTGGTCCGGTTCTTTGTCCTGAATTCGGGCAAATGGTCCATGGCCGACGTCATGGTGGTTGCCATCTTCATGGCATATATTGGATTCGACGGAATGATTGCCAGCCAGTTGGGCAGCATCGGCTCGCTGAGTCCGGAGCTGGTGCTTATCACGACCAACGGCACGGCCCTGCAGCCGGGGTATTACCTGTTCCTGGTTTATACGCTGCTGGCGATTTACCTTTCAGAATTGCTGAACCGCAAACCCCGAAGGCAGGAGAGCGGCCGTTAACCCGGATATTCAAGAGGGCGGCATCGGAGGCCGAACATGCGCTCATGTTCGGCCTCCGGCCCTCCGTTTGTTTGTCTACTTGAATGTCCCGTTGCACGTCGTCACTTTGTGCCGGCTCGACCTGCAGCATTCCAGCAGTCCCGGAATTCGGGCGGGCTTGGCTTCGGTTTGATCGTTGCGATCAGGTTGTTGCGCAATTGCGGGCTGGATGTTTTCGGCTTGATTATCTGCTGCGGACGTTTTGCTGGATGCTGCTTTTGCTGCCTTGGCATTGTTCGACATGTTGATACCTTTCTATCGGTGGGAAATGATTCGGTGATTTTCGATCCGGAGGTTTCGCGCTGCGTACTGCCATTTCGTTCAGGAACACGGCATGTCGTCGCCCTCCATGTTTTCCATGTCCCAGTTTGCGAGGTCGACAAGACTTCGCAGCCTGGGCCGGTAGTAGGCGTCCATCGAAGGTTTTCGATGCCGGTTCTGAATAGCCCTTGCTTCCCGCTTTTCCCGCGCGGAATTGCACTTGCCGTCGTAGATGTAGTTCCTGCCGCTCACGCCGGCGAGGGTTAAGCGCGCCATGACTCTTCCTTTCCTGAAAATTCGCAACCGACTCCGCCCCGCCGCCGCAGCGGGGAGCAGTGCCGCCCGGGTTTCATGCGGCCATGATCGGGCGCCAATGCGGGCTGCGCACACCCTGACCCGCAGTCATGACAGCGCCTGGGGCGGGCTTGTCGTCGCCGTTCCCGATCAGGCGGGTGAATTCCGATTTGACCACCTCGTAGCATTCGCAGGCTCTCTGCTCCAGGCCGGGCCGGTCGAGCACCGTGATGTGGCCGCGGCGGCAACTGATGAGGCCGGCCTGCTGCAGTTTTCCCGCAACTTCCGTGATGCCTTCGCGGCGCACCCCGAGCATGTTGGCGGCCAGTTCCTGAGTCAGTACCAGTTCGTTGGACGGGGCGCGGTCCAGCGTCAGCAACAGCCAGCGGCACAGTTGCTGCTCCACGGAATGATGCCGGTTGCACACCGCCGTTTGTGCCGTCTGCGTCATCAACGCCTGCGTATAGCGCAGCAGCAGTTGATGCAGCGATCCGCCCCGGTTGAACTCGTCCAGCAGCAACTGCGAGCGCAGCCTGTAACCGAAGCCGGCCGCGCGCACCGAAGCCCGGCTTGGTGTCGTATGCCCGCCCATGAACAGCGAGATGCCGAGGATGCCTTCGTTGCCCACGCCGGCGATCTCGGCCGAGGCACCGTTCTCCATCACGTAGTGAATCGACACGATGGAGGTGGTGGGGAAATAGACATGCGGCAGCCTGCCGCCGGATTCGTAATACACTTCGCCGAACGGCATCGGCACCAATTCCAGATGCGGGTTCAGGCGCAGTGACTCGGCGGGCGTCAGCGCGGCAAGCAGGTGGTTCTGGCCGGGGTTATGCGGGGCGGCCATCATGCTCACCGCCTCTCGATGCCGCGTTGAGGAATGCGGCGGCAGGCATCGCCACATCGTGAAACGACTGCGGCTCGCGCGCTGCATCCTGAAGTGCCTGTTCGATGCTCTGGCTGATGCACCAGGTGGAAAAGATCGAGAAGCGGAAACCCTTGGCCGATTCGAACTCCTCCAGCGCGTGAATCAGGCCCTGGTTGCCGGCCCTGACCAGTTCGAACAGGTCCAGACCGCGATTGGTGTAGCGCTTGGCAATAGTGACTACCATGCGCAGGTTGTGGACGATTGTTTTCTGTTTTGTCTCCGGGTCGTCTTCCCGGATGAGACGTGTGAGCGCGCGTTGCTGCTCGACGCTCAACAGCAGTTTTCCGGCTTCGGAAAAATAGTAGGCGCGCCGCAGCGAGAATGTTCCTCCCGAAGTGGACGAATTCATTCTCACTGCCGAGGCCGCATCAGTTCCGCCGTTTTCCATCAGGATATTATTCTCGGTAAAAATGTTCATCATCGGCTCCAGGCTGGTTGAATCGGGTTTGGTGCATGGGGAAGCATTTTGATGAAAGCATGGGGTTCGCAATATCGGTACTTCGCGCAATCAGCAATAAGAAAATGGTCGGTTATGCCATCGGTGTTTGTCCTATGCCGCCGCGCGGGCAAAGTATGTAAACTGGCCGCAAATGAACGCAGACAATTCCCCTGTTCTCAATCACCCTGCACGGGACGGCAACGGCAATCAACCGGGCCGTTCGTATCCGCACGCGCTTGCGTTATGGAAGCCGCTGCTCGCATTCGCGCTCTTCGCGCTGGCGGCCATACTGACCGGGCATTATGTTTTTCAGCAGTACCGTGAAGCCGTCAAGGACGAGAAACGGCAGGAACTTCGCGGCATCGCGGAACTCAAGGCCGCTCAAATCGGCCACTGGATTGCCGAGCGCAAGAGCGATGCGCAGACCGTGCGCGACGATTACCTGTTTGTGCGCGCAGTCGACGATTGGCTGCGGCAGGGCGCGCCGGACGGGGCGGACAAGGAACAGCTGATCCGGCGCCTGATGGCTATGCAGCACGTAAACGCAATGCACGGCTATACCGCGGTCCAGCTGTTCGACAACCGTGGCCGCATGCTCCTGTCTTCGTCCCCCGGTGCAGCGCCGGGCCGGGGGCCGGAAAAAACGCGTTTGCTGGACAGCATGCGCAGCGGACGCATCGAATTTTCGGACATACACCGGGAAAAACTCAGCTCGGGCGTGCGGGTCGAGATCGAGCTGATCGCGCCGCTGATGCAGATACGCGCGGGAGAGACGCGCAGCGTCGGCGCAGTGCTATTTCGCATCGATCCCGACCGTTTTCTCTTCCCGCTAATCCAGGACTGGCCCACCACCAGCGCCAGCGCCGAAAGCTTGCTGATCCGGCGCGAAGGCAACGAAGGCGTGTTTCTGAACGAGTTGCGCCACATCGACAATACCGCGCTGACCATGCACTTCCCCCTCG
Organism: Sideroxyarcus sp.; assembly: GCA_030652215.1. Taxonomy (GTDB): domain Bacteria; phylum Pseudomonadota; class Gammaproteobacteria; order Burkholderiales; family Gallionellaceae; genus Sideroxyarcus. Next base: position 21,690 of record JAUSBC010000024.1, on the reverse strand, counting down.
CGCAGTCGCAATCGCCGGCGGCCATGGCGGCGACGGGAGCCGAGGGCCTGATGGAGGGGATGGACTATCGCGGGATACCGGTGATTGCCGTATCGGGCAAGGTCGAGGGCACCCCCTGGTTCCTGGTGTCCAAAATAGACAAGGCGGAAATGTTTGCGCCCATCAACCGTTGGGGCGATGGTTTGCTGCTGTTGACGCTGCTTTTTGTGGCGAGCAGCGGCGCGATGGCGCTGTACTGGCGGAAAAGGGAAATCGGCCAATTGGAGAGCGAGATTGCGCGGCAGCGGCTGCTGCAGCAGCTCAATTACCTCAGCAAGTTCGCCAACGACATCATCCTGCTGGCGGACGAGTCGGGCAACATCGTCGACTTCAACGACCGCGCGCTGGAGGCATACGGCTATTCCGCTGGCGAGTTTTCAAAATTGACCATATTCGATCTGTGGGAAATGGACTTGATCGCCAAAATAGTCGAGGACATGAAAAAGATACACGAGTGCGGCGCATTGCGCTTCGAGTCCGTGCATGTGCGCAAGAACGGCGAGAGTTTCCCGGTCGAATCCAGCGTGCGCGCGGTCGACATCGGGGGAAGGCGGTTTCAGCAGGCCATCATCCGCGACATCTCCGAGCGCAAGAAAGCGGAAGAGGAAATCTCCCGGCAGAAGCGTTTTATCCGCCAGGTGATAGACAGCGATCCCAACCTGATTTTCGTCAACGATGCCTCGGGCAAGATGTTGCTTGCCAACGAGGCGACGGCGAAATTCTACGGACGCAACGTCGACACCATCGTCCGCAAGTACAACTGGGAACTGATCAAGCATAGTGAAATGCTGGCGGCCGACGACCGCGCGCGCCGCGAGGTGCTGGAGACGCGGCGGGAAGGAGTGGCAATCGAGACGGCCACCGCTGCCGACGGGAAAATACATATCCTGCAAACCATCAGGAAGCCGCTGGTGCAGGACGATGGCTCGGTCAGCATTCTCAGCATCGCGATGGATATCACCGGAATCAAGGAAGCGGAAAGCGGCTTGCGCAGGCTTAACCGCACCCACAAGCTGCTGGGGGAATGCAATGCGGCGCTCATACACATCACGGATGAAAACGCGCTGCTGGCCAAGATTTGCGAGCTGGTGGTGGAGACGGGCGGCTACCGCATGGCATGGGTGGGGTTTGCGGAACACGGACCCGGCAAGCCCGTGCGTACGGCGGCGCGATGCGGTCATGACGAGGGGTATCTGGACAACGCGAACATCAGTTGGGACGACATCGAGTCGGGGCAGGGGCCCACGGGCAGCGCGATCCGAACGGGCACCACGCAGATCAATCAGGATTTCGAGACCCATTCCGCCCTGGCGCCCTGGCGCGAAGCGGCCCTGGCGCGCGGTTACCGCGCCAGTATTGCCCTGCCGCTCAGGTTCGGCGACGACAATTTCGGTGCGCTTACCATTTATGCCGAAGAGGTCAACGCGTTCAACGCGGAGGAAACCGGGCTGCTGGAAGACCTGGTGGGCAATCTGTCCTACGGCATAACGGCGCTGCGCATGGCCGTCGAACGCAGGCTGGCGGAAATTCAGTTCGAGAACGAGCGCATCCGCCTGCGCACGCTGGTGCAGGCCATTCCCGACATGGTCTGGCTCAAGGACGAAGCGGGCGCGTACATGTCGTGCAACTATCGCTTCGAACAATTCTTCGGCGCGAAGGAGGCGGATATCATCGGCAAGACGGATTACGATTTCGTGGATCGTGAGGTGGCGGACATGTTCCGCGAGCACGACCGCCGGGCGATGCTCGCGAACAAATCGACTCCCAACGAGGAGTGGCTGACCTTTGGCGCGGACGGCTATCACGGCCTGTTCGAAACCATCAAGACGCCGATGCGCGACAGCCAGGGGCGCGTGATCGGCGTGCTGGGCGTGGCGCGCGACATTACCAAACTGCGCACTGCCGCCAGGGAAATCCGGGAATTGAACGCCGATCTGGACGCGACCCTCAAGGCGATACCCGACGTGCTGTTCGAGTTGGACCGGAACGGCGTGTACGTGAATATCTGGACGCAAAATCCGGAACTGCTGGCGGCACAGAAAGAGTTGCTGCTCGGCCGCACCGTCACCGACATGCTCCCGCCCGCCGCCGCCGATACGGTCATGGCGGCGCTCAGGGAGGCCGAGGTCAAGGGCTATTCCCACGGTCAGGTCATCCAGTGCGAAGTGCATGGCCAGGAGCGCTGGCTTGAACTTTCCACTTCGGTCAAGGTGGCCGGCGCCGAGAGCGCCAAACGCTTCATCATGCTGTCGCGCAACATCACCGAGCGCAAACGCACGGAGCTGGAATTGCGCTTCAAGAACACCCTGCTCACCACGGAGCAGGAAGCTTCGATAGACGGCATACTCGTGTTGAACGAGGAGGGCAGGATCATCTCCCACAACCGGCGCTTCGTCGAAATCTGGGGCGTTCCCGCAGAAATCGCCGTCTCCGGTCGCGACGAGCGGGTATTGCAGACGCTGCTGAACCGCCTGGTGGAACCCGCGCCGTTTGTGGAAAGAATAGAGCGTCTTTATTCGCATCGCGAGGAAACCAGCCGCGACGAGATCGAACTGCGCGACGGCCGGGTGTTCGAGTACTACACGACGCCGATGATAGGCCCGCAGCAGGAATACTACGGGCGGATATGGTACTTTCACGACATTACCGAGCAGAAACTTGCGGCAAAGAATCTCGCCGCCTCCTATGCGCAATTGCAGCAGTTGTCGCTGCATATCGAGAATGTGAAGGCTGAAGAGCGTGCGAAAATCGCACTCTATTTGCACGACGAGATGGGGGCGACGCTGGCGGCGCTGAAAATGAGCGTGGCATGGCTGGCTTCGAAATTGCCGACCGAATCTCCGCAACTCGTTGACGAGGCGGCGCATATCGCCGAATTGCTGTCCGGCGGCATACAGACCCTGCGCGGGGTGGTGACCGAGTTGCAGCCCAACATGTCGGAAGAGGCCGGGATAGAAACTGCGCTCAGGAATTACCTGAAGCGGTTCCAGCGGGATGCCAAGGTAGAATGCAAACTGGAGTTGCCGGAGCGGGAACTGCAACTGGACGGCAACCAGTCGGCCACGCTGTTCCGCATACTGCAGGAATCCCTGACCAATGTGGCAAAGCATGCCGGTGCGGACAAAGTGGACGTGTTGATCACGCAAGGCCCCAAGTCGGTGATCATGACCATTGAAGATAACGGCATAGGTTTCGATCTTGAAGCGGACCGCGAGCAATCCTTCGGCCTGCTGGGCATCAGCGAGCGGGCGCTGATGGTGGGCGGGTACGCAAAAATCGGCAGCAAGCCGGGCAAGGGAACGCGCGTGACGGTGTGCATTCCTTCCATCTATAAACGCAACCTGGAGCAGAAACATGATTCGTGATTTGACCTGTTGCCGCCGGTCTAAGGGGAGTACGAAACCGTGATCCGTGTGATTATCGTCGATGACCATTCCATCGTGCGCCAGGGGCTCAGAAGAATCCTGGACGAGGCACACGGATTCAAAGTCGAGGGCGAAGCCGCCAACGGCGTGGAAGCGCTCAAACTGATGCGCAAGGTGAAGTGGGATGTCGCGCTGCTCGACATTTCGATGCCCGAAAAAAACGGCATAGACACCCTGAAGCAGATCCTGGACGTGAACAAGGACGCCAAGGTGCTGATCCTGAGCATGTACCCCGAGGAGCAGTATGCCGTGCGCCTCATGAAAGCCGGCGCCTCCGGCTACCTGACCAAGGAAACCGCGCCGGAGCAACTGGTCGAGGCGATCCGCAGGGTGATGGCGGGCAAGAAACACATCAGCCCCTCGCTGGCCGAATTGCTGCTGCAGGAGTGCGGGGCCGACTCCGGGAAGCCGCCGCATGAAGTCCTGAGCGATCGCGAATACCAGGTGTTGAGAATGATAGGCTCGGGCAAGAAAGTGTCCGAAATCGCCGAAACATTGTCGCTGAGCGTCAAGACCGTCAGCACCTACCGCGCCCACATCCTCGACAAGATGAAATTGAAAAACAACGCCGAACTCACCTATTACGTGATGCACAACGGCCTGAAAGAGCAGTGATCGCGCTGTGGCTGGCAGGCCTGCTCTTGCCGGCGTCGGACCTTACCTTGTTTCGTCGAACAGAATCTCCAGTCGCATGCTGAACATGGGGCTGGCCCGGTAGTCCCGGTCTATCGGGAAATGCAATTGCGGGCTCAGTTCTATGAATGTCCAATCCCGGTGCACCCTGTACCGGTATAACGCCAGCAGCACGCAATCCATCACCTGTGCATGCGGTCGACTTACGCCGACCACGCTTGCCTGATACAACAAGGCCGTGCGCTCGTCCAGCGCATGAATGAGCGAAATATCCTGCCGCATATCAAAGTTCTGCTTGTCATGCAGCCAGGTGGCGCTGCTGGTTGCGCGCAGCAGCAGCGGGGCACTGATGGGGCGTTCCAGATCGAACTGGGTGGTTTCGCCCGCACCTGTGGTGTTGAACCAGAAAGCCGTCTCGGCCAGTTTTGCGCGCCACAGCCCCATCGGTACCGCCAGGCTGGCGCGCATGCGCGCGAAGGGTCTTGAGTTCAGGCCGGCCAGTTTGATTCCGCCATCCGCACTCAGGTGCCAGCGCTCCGCATCCCGCTTTTCAATACGCAGCGCTGCCGCATAACTCTGCGGTGTGGAAGGTTGTTTGAGCTGCGGAGACAGCGTCGTTTTCGGGTCAACACCCGCATTTTTATCCGGGTCCGTTTCCACGATCAGGTGCAATTTCTGCTCGGCGATGGGCAATCTCACCTTGGCTCTTCCCGACCAAACGAATTTGTGTTCGCCGCCGTAACCGAATATACGGATAACGTCGAGCTGCACAACGCTATCGTTGACTTCCTGATAGTGTCGATCATCGCCGAAGAAGCGATCAATGCGGGTGACAAAATCGACAAATTCTCCGGAAAGATAATTTCGCGGTGTATCGAAGATGTTCATTTTGTCCGCAGGCGGAACCGGCAGCGGTGGTCCGACGAAACCGGCCCCGAATGCATTGTCTGCAGGAGATTCCGGCGGCAGCGGCGGGCCGACAAAGTCCCCCATGGGCGTATTTCCCGCAGGCTCCGACGTGTCCGGCGGAGGCTGAGGCTGCGGGCCGACAAAATCCTCCCCGGACGCAGACAAAGGAAGCAGCAGCATCGCGCAGGATGTCAGGCACAGGCATAACCGGGAAAACGACAGGGATGGGGGCGTCATGTTTTTATTCGGGTGAAACAATGCACTGAAACGGCAGGTAAACGCTTACCTTTCCGGCGAAAATCGATTTTGCATTTGAGGTGTATCCGTACTTGGCACCTTTGCGATCTTCTGCCGCATCAAACTATCGCAACCTTCGATCACTGTATGTACGCCTGCGCACAGTGGGTGTGAATGGATCAAAACCTGCATACCCCTCTTTGATGCGTGTGCACTCCGTTGCTATGTCTGGCGTCGAACGGAAGCGCGCGCGATGGAAGCGGATAACGGTATCCACCCCGGCGCGATGTGCCGGGAACGGCGCTGCTGATGATCGGCAGTCGGCCTTCAATCCCGCAAAACGGGATTCGTTATTCAGGAGAAGCAGACATGTACAAATCAAATGACATTTTCCAACCGCTGGCGTGGCCGTCTACATTACTGATGGCTGCAATTCTGGCGGGATGCGGCGGAACCTCAAGCAGCACTGGTGTTGCTCCCGTCAGCCCGGCAGCACAAGTAGGCTCGGTTTGCGCCGGTGCCAGCTGTGTTTCACTCGGTACTGCGGCCAACTACTCGATTCTGGCCAAAACCGGAGTCTCGACGGTGCCAAGCTCAGTGGTAACCGGAAATGTCGGCTTGAGCCCCGCCGCCAGAGGATTCCTGACGGGATGGTCGCTGATTTCAGAGCCTACAGATAGCGGATTCAGTTCGGCACAGGTGGTCGGCAATCTGTATGCGGCCGACAATGTGGGCGGGACGACTTCGGTCAGTTTGACCACGGCCGTGGGCGACATGCAAACGGCTTACACCGCAGCTGCAGGTAAAGCCGGAGGTTCGTGCCCCGGTGTCGGAAACCTGGGCGGGCTGACGATTGCTCCCGGCGTCTACAACTGTGCCAACGCAGTTACCATACCCACGAGCGTCACCCTTAACGGCACTGCAACGGATGTCTGGGTCTTTCAATTCGCGCAGGGTCTGACGCAGGCAGCGGCAACGCAGGTGACACTGGCCGGCGGAGCATTGCCCCAAAATGTATTCTGGCAGGTGGCCGGCGCTGTGGATATCGGAACGACTGCGCTCATGCAGGGCGTGATCCTGTCCCAGACCGCAATCAACCTGCAGGCAGGTTCAACGGTGAACGGAAGACTGCTGGCCCAGACTGCGGTCACACTCAGCCAGAGTACGGTTACACCGTAACGCCTGAAGGCGGTTGGCAGAGCAGCAAAAAGTGGCCGTCGAAAGACGGCCTTTTGTTCCGGTCGGATTATGTTTGAACTCGGAAGCTCATTCGCTTGCCCGCCACCCAACCTCCCCTTGTGCGAGCATCCGCTGCGCGGATTGCCTGCTTACCCCACTTCAGGGAAGGAGCCGGCTCGTGCCATCGCACAGCGGTAGGTTGGGCAAAGCAAAGCGTGCCCAACGTTTGAGGGAAACCCGGATACGGGGGAGACAGGCGATATTGAAGCGGGGGAATGGTGGGGGGTATGACGGCATTGTTGGGCAAAGCAAAGCGTGCCCAACGTTTTGAGGGAAACCCGGATACGTGCGAGACAGGCGATATTGAAGCGGGGGAATGGCGGGGGGGTATGACGGCATTGTTGGGCACGCTGCGCTTTGCCCAACCTACGGCTCATGCCATCCGTTTGGTTGAAGCCGGTTGGCCTACAACTTATCAATCGCTTTCTTGGTGAACAAGTAATTCTTCATCTCGTTTGCGAAAGCCGGATCGGTGCGCCTTATCCACTCCAGCAGCATGCTTGCGTGTTCTTTCTCATCATCCCGGTTGTGCAGCATGATCGCCTTGAGCGCCTTGTCCGTGCTGACGTCCGCACGCTGGTTGTACAAGTCGATTGCGGTCAGTTCTTCGGTCAGGGATACGATGGCTGTGTGCATGTTGCAAGCTTCTTCGGACAGCCCGATTTCAGGTTCGCGATAGTCGGTATCGGACATGTATTACTCCTCATATATAAGTGTTATTCCGGAACGCCCTTTAGCGCCGTGCAATCAACATCCCGGCGATCAACCCCAATGCCGCAGTGACGCCGATTGCTTTCCAGGGATTGTCGTGGGCGTATTCGTCAGTCGCTTTTGCGGCCTCTTTGCTACGTTCGATCACGGCTTCTTCGGCATCGATCAGGCGCTCCTTGACGATGTGCAGGCTCTTCTGGATACGCGAACGGGCGGCAACAGCGCTTTCTCCCGCCTGGCTGGCCGTGGCCTGCAGCAATGCTTCGGCATCTGCCACCACCATTTGCAGGTCATCAATCAGTTTGTCTTTTGATGTGGCGATATTTGAATGTGTTCTTGCGGCCATGATTTGAACTCCTTAAATTTTGGTAACCAAGAATTGATCGGCACCGGTCAGGCCGGTGCCGAAGAGGGGGCAGAATCAGAACCGGTACAAGACACCGGCAGAGAGCAACGATGCCCTGGCCTCGCCGGTTGTATTGGCATCGCCGATGTCGCCCAGACGTTCGTACTGGACGCGGATCGCGATTCCCTTGCTGAAGTCATACTGCGCGCCAATGCCGTACGCGAGATTGGTCTTGGTGGAAGTTGTACCGGCGACTTTGTGAGATATGCGCGCGACACCGAGTTTGCCGAGCACGGAAATCGACTCCGCTACCGGAAAGGTGCCGATGCCCGATGCCTGCATGCCATTGGTTTCCCAATCGCCATACGTGTCGCCCAGGCTGGCCTTGCCGTAAGTCGCATAGCTGACTTCGACACCCCATACCGGGGTGAACTGATAACCGCCGGCGGCCCGAATCGCCGTGGAGGAGTCCGAGCATCCGGTGGCGCCGGTGCAGGTGTCACTGGCATTGGTCTGTCCCACATCCGCAGCGGCATAAAATCCTTTTGCCATGGCCGGTGTGGCTGCGATACCGCAAAGCAGCGTTGCTGCACAAATCTGTTTCAATAACTTCATTTCGATCTCCTTGAGTGTTCTTTAAGCCAATCGGCAATAGCCAACGGGTTGTTCGTGCAGCAGGGGGGGCAGTGCTTGTCGCCTCACTTGCTGCGCATGTCGTTCTTGACGGATTGCACGCCCTTGATGCCGCGCGCAATCTCGACCGCCTTGTCCATGTCCGACTTCGAGTTGACGAAGCCGCTCAGTTGAACTGTGCCCTTGAAAGTCTCGACGTTGATCTCGGCGGATTTCAGAGTGGATTCGCGGAATATGGCGTCCTTGATTCGGGTGGTGATGACGCTGTCGTCGATGTATTCGCCGGTGCTTTCCCTGGTTGGCGTACCTGCGCATCCGAGGAAAAACAGCAGCGAAAAAGTCATCAGAAGCGCTGCAATATGTTTGAGTTGTTTCATGATTTAACTCCAGTCTGTTGTTGTGTGGGTTCGCCAAAGGGGCACGAACCGTGCGACACGCAAAAGTTCGCGTGCGCACAGTGCGACTGCTTCAGATTCGACCTAGCAAGAGCAAAATGAGCAGGATTACCAGAACAAGTCCGAGACCGCCGCTTGGTCCATAGCCCCAACTCCGGCTGTGCGGCCAGGCCGGGAGCACGCCCAACAGCATCAAGATGACGATGATCAATAGAATCATTCCTAAAGACATTTTGAATCTCCTTTTGACGATTTCCGAAATGAACGATCAGCGCGAAGCGAAGATGCCGTTCTCGTCGGAGATGATGACTTCCACGCGCCTGTTCAACTGGCGGCTGGTGGAAGTGTCATTCCCGGCAACCGGAAACTCCTCGCCGTAACCGCGAGTCGTGATGCGCTCGGTACCGATACCTGCATCAACCAGCGCCTTCTGCACTGCATCGGCACGCCGCTCGGATAGCTTCTGGTTGAGTTCGTTGCTGCCGGTGCTGTCGGTGTAGCCTTCGATCAGCGCTTTGTGTTGCGGGTACTCTTTGAGGAAGTCGGCCAGTTTCTGCACGTTGCGCATACCGCCCGATTTCAGCTGCGCCTTGTTGATGCCGAACAGCACGTCGCCCAGCGTGATCACAAGGCCGCGCTTGGTTTGCTGTGCATTCAGCTCCTTGAGCTCGCTTGCCTGTTTGGCGATGAGCGCATTCTTGCCGGCTGCATTTGCATTGGCGGCGGCCAGAGCCGCTGCTTGTTGCTCGGCGGCCAGCTTCCTGCTTGCCTCTTGCTGTGCGGCGGTCAGCTTCATGCTCTCCACCTGCTGCTTGGCCGCATCGGCTTCGGCGGTTCTTGCATCCAGGCGAACCTGGTTGCGGTCAGCCGTTGCGTTGGTCACAGCCAGTTCGGCTGTTTTGCGCCGGGCAGTTTCCTGGGCAATCGCCACTTTCTGGTTTGCCAGATAGGCCAGGTGATCGACCGTCGCTGCGTTTTCGCCGTGGCTCAGGGCGCTGTCAGCCTTGCCCAGCGCGTTACCGGCTTCGTTGAGTTCCAGTGCGGCCAGATTGGTGACATTGGGATTGACGCGTGCACTGTCGTAATTGCCATGCGCCTCGGCGAGCAGGGCATTGTTCTTGGGGGTGCTGCAGCCTGCCAGCATCGCGACAGCGATGATTGAGACGGTGAAGATCAGGGAATTTTTCATGATGGGCTCCGTTGTGGATTACTTGGATTGACGGTCGATTTCTTTACGCAGTACGCGGCTGTCTTCCTGGACTGTTTCCGCTGCCTTTTGTGCTTTGGCAGACCGGCTGGATGCCGCGGCCAACTGCGCATCGACCTGAGCCTGCTCGGCCAGCTCACCGGCTTTCACATATTCCTTCCGGGTCATCGCGAGCTCGGCAGCAGCCATTTTGTCCATCGCCGACTTGAGCAATACCGGTGCAAACTCGGTTGCTCCGGCGTTGCTTGCGGTGTTTACGGCAGCTCTGGAAACCGCCATTTGCTCGATGGGGGGCGACACGCTTGAACAGGCAGCGAGCAAAAATGCGGCTGCCACGCTTGCGCCGATCACGCGCATGACATGGTGCGATCCTGGGGTGTTGAGTTTTTTCATTGTTTTTCCATCCATTAAATTAAATACCGAAAGAAAACCGATGCAGCGACGACGGTTGCCGCAAAGATCACCACGCTGTGTGCCGACCGATTCATGACGAAGGGGGCGGGCCTGCAACTGTTCGTTATCGCGCACTTGAATGACACCGCAGGTCCGCTTGAATCCGGCCGGAATCATCCGGGCTGATTGGGCGCTTCTCGCCGCACGTTAACCGTGCGCTATCGCACATAGGTGTTGCGGGAAGATGCAATGGCGGGGCGCGTGTGTTCGTCACTCATCCGGATTTGCATTTGTTGACCCGGCCAGATGAAGTTTGAACTCGGCAGTTGCAGGGATTGGCAACACTCCTATTTAGGTAGCTCCCGCGTAGGTTGGGTAAAGCGTAGCGTGCCCAACATGGTTGTTGGCCCCCGTCATTGTTGGGCACGCTACGCTTTGCCCAACCTACGACTACAAGGCGTTTTCAGGCAGTTGCACTGCGCAGGCAAGTCACTATGTGCGCCACTGAACAGAGGGCGGCGAATCAAAGGGTGATAACAGCGCTGAGATGAAACGAATCATTTCGGGTGGAGCGCCTGTATCAGGACAACCGGATAGAAGCATTCGGATACCGCACAGCAGAACACAGAGGACTTAACGTTGCATGACTAGCGCCAGCAGAGATCGGTTCTTTACCGGTGCTTTTCTGGGTTTGATACTAAGGAGAAGCAAAATGAATACTTTTAAAATGTTTACAAAGCCACTCATGTGGTTCATGGCCGCAGCGCTTGTCGTCTTGACGGCAGGATGCGGAGGATCGAGTGATCCGATCCTGGCCGGAGGAGGCGATGCGAGCAGTTCAGCCAAAGCCATAACGGCCTACTCTCTTGCCGGATCAATGGGGGCAATCGACGAAGTAGCCAAGACCATCGCGGTAACCGTTCCGTACGGAACCCCGGTCACCGCAATGACGGCGACATATGTAACAACAGGCGCAAGCGTCGCGGTCGGTACTGTGGCCCAGGCAAGTGCCACCACAGCGAATGACTTTACCAACCCGGTGGCCTACACGGTTACAGCCGGTGATGCCACAACGGCAAGTTATACCGTTACAGTCACTGCGGCATCAATCTCGGCCAAAGCGATAACTGCCTATTCATTGTCAGGTGTCGCCGGGACAATCAATGAAACGGCCAAGACCATCGCCGTTACTGTGCCGAGCGGAACCAATGTTACTGCACTGGTTGCGTCATTCGCGAGCACAGGGACAAGCGTCGCGGTGGGTGCTGCTGCACAAACCAGCGGAACCACGGCGAATGACTTCACCGCACCGGTCGTCTATGTCGTCACTGCGGCAGATGCCTCAACCGCGAGCTACACCGTTACAGTCACTGTGGCTGCGGCCACCGCCAAGGCCATCACCGCCTATTCGTTTGCAGGCTATGCAGGTGCGCCGGGTATGATCGATGAAACGGCCAAGACAATCGCGGTAACACTGCCATTCGGCTCGGATGTGACCGCGTTGGTGGCGCAATTTGTCAGCACAGGTCAGGGCGCACTTACTGTAGGCGGGGTAAGCCAGGTGAACGGTGTTACCCAGAACAACTTCCTGTCAGCGAAGAACTATGTTGTTACTGCCGCAGATGCAACCACGGCAACCTACACCGTCACCGTGACTGTGGCATCGGCATCGCCCAAGGCGATTACCGCCTACTCGCTTCCCGTGGGAGCTACCAACGTTGCGGGCACGATAAACGAAGGTGCAAAGACGATTGCGGTGATGCTTCCTTCCGGCACGGTTGTGACGAATCTGGTTGCGACATTCACAACCACGGGTACGGGCGGAGTAACCGTGGCAACGGTGACTCAAACCAGCGGAACAACGGCGAATGATTTCACCGCACCGGTCGTCTATGTTGTCACTGCGGCAGATGCCTCAACGGCGAGCTACACCGTCACCGTTACGTTCGCAGCAGCCAACCCGACTGCCCCGGTACTCGGCGAGGCAGGCAGGTTTGTGATACTGGCCAATCAGGCAATATCCACAACAGGGACCACAGCGATCGTCAACGGCGATATTGGAATCACGCCTGCAGCCAGATCGTTCATAACAGGATTTACACTGTCCGGATCTGCCGGTGACTATGCCGAGCTAACGGGTTCGACCTGGGCAGGAATGGCGTCCACCTCTTATGCGCCTGCCGATCCCAATCCTGATCCGTTCCCGTATCCATTGGCCTATGTGTCGCCGCATGCACCCTACGCAACAACGGGCGCAATGCTCACTCAGGCCAGTACCGATCTGGGTATTGCCTATACATTCCTGACGACCGATCCGAACCCGACAGCACCGACACAGGTTTGCCCGACCGAACTGGGCGGGCAGGTTCTGACGCGCGGTGTGTACAAGACGGCGACCAATGTCTTGATATCGACCGGTACGCTCTATCTTGATGCACAGGGCGACCCGAATGCCGTCTTCATCTTCTCGATAGGCGGCACCCTGACCACCGGCGCACCCGGTGGAAGCATCGTGCTGATGAACGGCGCACTGGCCAAAAATGTCTTCTGGGCCACAGGCGGCACCACAGTGATCGGCGCGGGCACCATCTTCTACGGCAACGTATTTGCATGGACACAAGTCAACGTGTTGGCGGGTGCACAGATCACCGGCAGCCTGTTCGGTATCACGGATCGGGTGACGCTGATCGCGGACACAGTGACCAAAGCACCGTAAACAACAGCGCAGTTGCTGTATCGCAAGGAAAGAAGGCCGTCGCAAGACGGCCTTCTTTCATCCTGAGCCGGCCGAGCCGAAACAAAAATTGTGAAGCCTCTTCTCGTAGGTTGGGCAAAGCGCAGCGTGCCCAACATGGTTTCCCTCAAAACGTTGGGCACGCTTTGCTTTCCCCGCAAGGGGGAGGCCGATGGGTCCCAACGGCTGCGCCGTTACCCATTCGCACTGCCCAACCTACGTCTCTGCACTGCAAGGAAAGAGGGCCGTCGCAAGACGGCCTTCTTTCATTCGGGTGTCCCTATGTGCGCAACTGCACAGAGCTGCGCGAGCGAATGGAGGATAAGTCTGTCAGTGAGACTTGTGCCTTGGTTCTTGCCGATTTGTTATTTCAATCGGGGCAAGTTAGGCAAATGCTCTCGTCGTTGTTCCGTACCGGAAATACAGTCATTAGATTGCACCGATACTTTTCGGTCGCAAATAACAGGAGAAGCAAAATGAACAAATTCGAAAGCGTGACGAAATCACTCAGGTGGTTTATTGCACTACTCATGGTTGCCCTGGTGGTCGGATGCGGCGGTACCAGCACCGATGTCGTTACGCCCCTCAGCTCCGCCAAGTCCATCACCTCATTTACTATCGGCGGTGTTGTTGGAACGATAGACCAGACAGCCAAGACCGTCGCGCTGATCGTGCCGAACGCAACACCCGTTACGGCCATGATTGCGACATTCACGGTAACAGGCGGTAGCGTATCCGTAGGCACACCTGCCGTTGCCCAAGTGAGCGCCACAACGGCAAATGACTTCACCAGTCCGGTGACCTACCTGATTACCGCTGCGGATGGTTCGACTGCATCCTATGCGGTCACGGTCACGGTAGCTTCGACGAGCGACAAGGCGATTACATCCTTTTCTCTTAACGGGGCTACGGGCACGATAAGCGGGGCGGCATCACCTTTTGCCATTGCTGTGTCAGTACCATTCGCGACTGATGTGAGCGCAATGGTCGCAACGTTCTCGACCACGGGTACAGGCGTGGCAGTTGGGGCGGCATCGCAAACGAGCGGAATCACGGCGAATGGTTTTACAGCGCCAGTGACATACACCGTGACCGCAGCCGATAATTCCACAGCGGCCTATGTCGTCACCGTCACCGTGGCAGCCAGTTCGGCCAAGGCAATAACTTCATATTCTCTGGGCGGAGCTGTTGGTTCGATTTCCGGAGCGTCGTCACCCTACGCAATCGCAGTGACAGTACCGAACGGGACAGATCCAATCGGTTTGATCGCGACTTTCGTCACCACCGGTTCCAGTGTGACAGTGGTTGCGACGGGTACTCAGGTGAGCGCTTCAACTGCAAATGACTTCACAAGCCCGGTTGCTTATACGGTACATGCGGCGGACAGCAGCACGGCGGTCTATGACGTGACTGTCACCGTGGCGGCTGCACCAGTAGGTGCGGTTGTTTGCGGGGGAGCCAGCGGAACGGACTGTGTGGATCTTATGTCGGCAGCCAATTATGTGATTCTGGATGAGGCAACCGTTACATTCACTCCGATAGCCACCATTTCAACCACGGCAACCATCACGGGAGATGTCGCTGTGAGCCCGGCCGCTGCGAGTTTCTTGACCGGTTTCTCATTGGCATTGGATTCCTCCAGTTGTTTCTCGACCTCGACTCAAGTTGTCGGCAATCTTTACGCAGCCGACTACAGTTCGGTCAACGGCTGCGCAACCGCAACGACTGACACTGCGACCATACTGACCACGGCTGTAGGCGACAAAAATACCGCGTACAGCGCTGCAATGGGCAAAGCACCGTCAGGCGGCGGACTCGTGACGGCATGTCCCGGCACGGGAGCGTTTGACGGCGGGGTAGTGCCGCCTCTGGCAGCGGGCGTCTACACCTGCGGTGTCAACGTCACGATCCCGAACAACTTCACGCTTGACGGTACCGCAACCGATGTATGGGTGTTCCAGATCACGGGTTCACTCGCGCAGGCCGGAGCAACAAGCGTGCTGCTGACAGGCGGCGCATTGCCACAGAACGTGTTCTGGATAGTGACCAACGGTGTGGCCATCGGTGCGAACGCGCATATGGAAGGGGTGGTTATGTCGGGCACGAATATTTCTCTGCTGGCAGGCGCGTCGGTTAAAGGCAGATTGTTCGGACGCACCGGAGTGCTGATGGACAGTAATACGGTCACCATGCCGTAAAGAAGACGAACAGGATTTACGCAGTGAATGGAAGGCCGTCGCAAGACGGCCTTTTCTATTCAAGCAAATTACGCAGCCGAAGATATATGTCCTGGAAACCCAATATCTTGCGCCGTCAGTGCAGGTGCGAATTTATTCGCACATAACTCGTCGAGCGTGCGAATAAATTCGCACCTGCAAACACCTCAACTCCGGTTTTTATGTTCAATAAATTGCTATGTGCGCAAGTGCACGGAGTGCGGCCAACGAATAGCGGATAAGTACGACTGAGGGCTTTGTGAATATGTCCCGGTTGGCCCGGTTGTGCATCGAGGCAGATCACCGGGAATTACAGCCACTCAGTTTGAGTGCCCGCAATAGTCCGGCTTTTCGCCGGCACTTTTCGGGAAAATTAAAGGAGAAGCAAATGAACAGAATCGACAGTATGACAAGACCGTTAGCGGGCTTCATGGCGCTGTTGCTGGCCGTGTTGGTGGCCGGTTGCGGTGGCGGGAGCGATCCCATTCTGGGGGGCGGCGGTGCCGCAGCTCCGGCCACGCTGACCGACAAGACACGACCCAGAGTGAGCGTCACTGTTCCGGCCAACGCGGGCACCCTGGCAGCCAACTCGTCCATCACGGCAGTATTCAATGAGAGCATGGCGCCGGCAACAGTTATCGCTGCTGCCACGTTCACGGTCATGGAAACAGTCAGCGGAACGAATGTTCCCGGCGCGGCGGTCACCTACTCGGCAGGCAGCAGAACGGCAGTGTTCAAACCGACGGCTGCGCTTACACCGGCATTGGGTTATACCGCCACGATCACAACGGCGGCAACCGATCTGGCAGGCAATGCCTTGGCCGGCAATCAGGCCGCGTTGCCTGCTGCCAGCAACTACGTGTGGACATTTACCGCTGCTGCCGTGGATGCGGTCTCGCCCACGGTGACGCTTGAAAGTCCCGCCGATCTTGCCACTGCGGTGCCGCTCAACAGCACCGTCAACGCAACATTCAGCGAGGCAATGGATCAAGCGACGATCAGCACCACGACTTTCACGCTGCAGACAACGTCCCCGCTGGGACCGGTATTGGCAGGTGCAGTTACGTATGATGCCGTTAACAATATCGCCATCCTTACTCCTTCCGTCAATCTCGCAGGCAGCACCCAATATACGGCCACGGTCACCACCGGCGCCATGGACCTTGCGGGGAATGCACTGGCAGCAGGAGTTCTGCCGAATCCCTGGACCTTCACTACCGGAACGGCGCTGGCACCCGGATCAATCGCGCTGGGCTCGGCGGGAACTTTCGGGATCATGGCCACTTCCGCGATCACCAGTACCGGTGCCTCGATCATCAACGGCGATGTATCGCTTGATCCCGGAACCTCGATGACCGGTTTCCCGCCCGCGATCGTGAACGGCGAGATACATATCAACGACACCGTGTCCGAACAAGCCAGACTGGATCTGCTGAGCGCCTATAACTCCGCCAAATCTTTGCCGCCAGGAACCACCATTTCGGCGGGCGCCGATTTGGGTGCTTTGTATCTGTCGGGAATTCCGCCCGGTACGTATACATCGGGCAGCACGATGCTGGTTGCGACTCCGCTTACGCTGGATGCGGGCGGCAATGCAAATGCAGTCTGGGTATTCCAGGTTGGTTCTTCATTCACGACGACGGCAAGTGTCACGTTGGCGAACGGTGCTCAATCCAAGAATGTGTTCTGGGTACCCACTTCGGACGGAACGATTGGTGTGGGTACTATTTTTGAGGGAACGATTGTGGCGGGCCGCGATGTCACTGCGGTAACAGGCGCAACAATCAACGGCCGCATTCTGGCCGGAGCGATCACTGCGGGCACCATCGCTTTGCAGTCAAGCACAGTCAATGTGCCGGCACCGTAACTGTCCGGGTATTGGCGCAATTTAATTATTTGGCAACAACAGGAGAACAACATGAGAAATATGAAAAACTTCGCTAAAGCAGCCGGCACGTTGGGCTTGGTGGGATTCGCCGCATTCGGCAGTCAACTTGCGACAGCGGCCGATGATGCGTTCTGGTATATCGGCGGCAGCGCCGGTCAATCCAGGGCCAAGATCGACGAAGTGCGAATCGTAGACCAGCTAACGACACAAGGCCTGGCAACGGATGTGTTCAGCGCTGATGATAGCGACAATGCATACAAGCTTTTTGGCGGATATCAACTCAACAAATACTATGCTGTCGAAGCCGGCTATTTCGATCTGGGGCAGTTCGGCTATACCGCCACGACGACACCTGCCGGGTCGCAGACCGGCACCATCAAGCTGCGCGGCGTGAACTTTGACGTGGTGGGCTCGATGCCCGTTTCCGACAATTTTTCCGTGATCGGCCGGGTGGGTGTGAACTATGCCCAGGCCAAAGACACTTTCGCCAGCACCGGCGCAGTTTCTACCCCGGCATCCTCCGCCCCGAAAAAAAGCGCGGCCAACTACAAGGCCGGCTTGGGACTTCAGTACGATTTCACCCGGTCACTCGGACTGCGTGCCGAAGCGGAACGCTATCGTATCAATGACGGGGTGGATAACAAGGGCGACATCAACATGTTCACGCTCGGCCTGGTCTACCGCTTCAACGACGTCAAGCACGCACCCGTGCAAAAAGCCGCACCGCCTGTAGCGGCGGCGGCAAAACCGATTCTGGTCGTCGTGCCGGTCGTGAAGATGCAGCAGTACTGCTCTATTCTCGATATGCAGTTTGAGATCAAGCAGGACGAGATCCAGCGCGAAGAAAAGGAAAAGCTTGGCGTCGTGGGCACCTTCATGAACAAGTATCCCGAGACGACGGCTGTGATCGAAGGGCATGCGGACAATGTCGGCACCAGCGAATTCAACATGAAACTGTCCCAGAACCGGGCCGATAGCGTGGTGAAATATCTGGTGGAGACATTGCATATCGCCCCGGTGCGCTTGTCGGCAGTGGGTTACGGCAATACCCGCCCCATTGCGGATAACAGCACCAAGGAAGGCCAGCAGATGAACCGCCGCATCAATGCGGTCATTGCCTGTGCACGCGACATCGCCGGACTCAAGGTATCCCCGGCGCGTGCCACCATGGCAATGGAAATGGATTTCGACCCCTACAAATCCGACATCGATTCGCAGTACCACGAAGGACTCAAGGATGTGGCGAATTTCATGCGCGCGAATCCGGCCGTCACAGCCGTTGTGGAAGGTCATGCCTCGAAGTATGTGGGCAAAACGCAAGTGAGTGCAGAGCAGGCGATGAACATATCGCAACGCCGTGCACAGAAAGTGCTGGATTACCTGGCCGACAAGGAAGGCATCTCGCGCTCGCGTCTTTCCACCGAAGCCTTTGGCAAGACGCGCCGTGTCGCCTACGGCACCTCTCTGGAAGGCCAGATGGAAAACCGCAGGGTCAACATCATCTTCAATTATCCGAACAGGAAATAAGTGCGGGGCTTCGGCATTTTGCCGAGGCCCCCCTGGTCGCAAAGTAAATCAACCGAAGCAACTCCAAAAGGGAAACCAAATGAATATGTCTAAAAGTTTGAAATTGGCCGGTGTCTCGATGCTGCTCGTTGCAGGCCTTGCCGCATGCGACCAGCAAAAGCCGGGACCCGCTGAAACAGCGGGCAAGAACATCGACCGTACCCTGGATCAGGCCGGCAACAAGATCGAAGCAACGGCCGACAAGGTCGGTGACAAGATGAGCGAACAAATCGCGAAAGCCGGCGTGGCACTCGACGACACCGAAATCACCGCCAAGATCAAAGCCGCCTTCTTTGCCGAGTCCGGACTCAAGACGCTGCAGATCAGCGTGGATACCGTAAAAGGCGTGGTCACACTGACCGGCTCGGTCGACAAGCAGTCGCAAAGCGATATGGCCAAAGCGATGGCGGGTGCGGTTGAGGGCGTAAGCAGGGTTGACAACCGGTTGGTGGCCACGTCGAACAAGTAAGCATCAGTCATCCTCAAATCAAGGAGCAAGTCATGGACATTCAAAACGCATACAAGCAAAAACGCGAAGCGCAACTGAAAGAGTGGGGCGCGCAAATCAACCTGATGGAAGCCAAGTTGGAGAGTGCAAGTGCCGACATGAAGGTCAAAGGCGTCGAGCAGATCCAGGCGCTGCGCGCCCAGCAGCATAACGCGTCGGAAAAAATGAAAGAACTGGGCAAGGCCACGGGCGAAGCGTGGGAGCAGGTCAAAACAACGGCCGACCAGGTCTGGGACGATCTGAAATCGGGTGTGGCAGAGGCTCATTCAAAATTCAAATGAGGATGGGGCGGGCGATGCTGCCGGTCGCCTGCCTGTTCCGGTGTTTTCAGAGGATTAACCCGGATTCTCCATTGACACAAAACCTCGTCATTCCGGCGCAGGCCGGAATCCAGTTAGTTGAATATTTCCCGCGAAAGCGGGTCAGCAGTCTGGTTTTGTCCGCTACGCGGATATTTGTTCTTGCTGGATTTCGGCCTGCGCCGGAATGACGGGCTAATGGATTATTCGGGTATAGGGGTTTGGAAAATGAATATCAAATTTGCACTACTACTGCTGCTTTCAATCTTGGCATTGACGTTCGTCGCTCAAAATGTGGCAGTAGTTGAAATCAGCTTTCTGTTCTGGAGCGCTTCGATATCCAGCTCGCTGCTGATTTTTTCCAGCCTGTTGCTGGGCCTTTTTCTGGGCTGGTTCCTGAATGACTATTTGAGATATCGCAAATACAAAGGCCGGGCGGTTTACTCGCGTTCTGAATTTTGAAGGATCACTGATCAACAGATTCAAGGCAGACTTTGCCAATCCTGTGCGGCTATGAAATATCTCAATCTATTCGTTTCCCTGATATCCGTCATCGCCTCAGTCGTCCTGTGTCAGCTGATCGTTACAAACTCAGTCGCCAATCAGCAAAACAAAAACGATCTGGCCGAGCTCAATCATGTCAAATACGGACTGCTCAGCATCAACGAGTGGAATCGGCAGGTCACCCTCATCCTGGCAGAAGAGATCAACAAGCTGTATCTGTCGAGAGCGAACAAGAAAGTACTCAAAAAACACATCAAGGTTGTGCTGAATACCTTGATCGACAAAGTCGACAAGCGAATCAGGGCAGAGAACGCCGAGACGGCAGGCGGGCAGATTTCGCAAACCTTCATCGACATATTCATCAATCTGGACAGTATCAAGAAAGGCATTCCGGAATATGCGGATGCTGTCATCCATGAGATGGCCAAGGCGAAAACCAGGCGCGAGGTAAAAGCGATCCTGAACAAGCAACTCAATCAGTATTCAAATATAACCTTCGAATTTCAGGACTCGCCAGAACTGGGCAGGATACTGCTGCGAACGGATTCCAAAGATATCGAAACGGCCAGGATCAAGGTCAAGGCGGAAGTCGACCTCAAGCATCGGCAAATCGTCAGGGATGCGCTCGCATTGGGTGGGTTGGCAGTAATCCTGTTTCTCCTGTCCGGCTTCAGCAAGCAAGCGTTGCCCAGATCGCGCTATCTTGCGCTCGTGGCGATTCTTTTCGTGCTGTTGTTTGCCGGCGTGACCACGCCCACCATCGACATGGAAGCGCGCATATCCCAGATGAGCTTCATGCTGCTGGGGCATCCCGTGCATTTTGAGAACCAGGTGCTGTATTTCCAGAGCAAAAGCATCATGGATGTCTTCAGAATCATGATCACCCATCAGGAAGTGCAAATGAAACTGGTTGGCATCCTGCTGATCACCTTCAGCATCATCTTCCCCTTGTTGAAAATCGCCTCGACACTGGGGTTCTATTTCGATTTCCACCATGCAAGAAGAAACCCCCTGATCAAGTTCTTTGTCCTGCATTCCGGCAAATGGTCCATGGCCGACGTGATGGTGGTGGCCATCTTCATGGCCTATATCGGATTCAACGGAATCATCGCCGACCAGCTCGGCAACCTGAACGTGGCAAGCGACGAGATCGTGCTGCTGACGACGAACGGTACATCGCTGCAGCCGGGGTTCTACCTGTTTTTGACGTACACCTTGCTGGCGCTATACCTGTCTGAACTGCTTACAAAGAAACACCACGCGGAAGAGCGCAGGAATCCCTATATCGATCCGGGGCCGCGCACGCAATCGAAAACATATGTGAAGTGGTGACGGTTCCGCAGTTTTTGATTCGGCCAAGTGAAGTTTGATGTTTGAGACCCAAACCCCCTCCAACTCCCCCTTGTGCGAGCATCCGCTACGCGGATTGCCTGCTTACCCCGCTTCAGGGGGAGGGCAGAGACTGCTCCTCCCCTGATATGGGGAGGCCGGGAGGGGTTGGGGCTTGTCCTGGAATTCACACCGTGCACACCAGGAAACCTCACACGCAAGAGCGCATGAACCCCTATAACGATATTGATGCGCGCACGCCAATTCAGCCAAAGTGGGGTAGGCACTATTGAGCGGTAAGCCGGATTTCATCTGATGGGTATTGTCCGTTTGGCGGAGTGGACCTTGACGGTTTGCTTTGAAAACTGACGGATCAGCTTGCTTATTGATCCGGCCAAGTGAAGTTTGAACCCAACCCCCTCCAACTCCCCCTTATCAGGGGGAGAGCAGAGTCTGCTCCTCCCCTGATAAGGGGAGGC
>JAUSBC010000021.1 GCA_030652215.1 Sideroxyarcus sp. | reverse complement strand
ACTGCAACTCGCGCTCAAAGACCCGAATTTTCAGTACGTGGAGCCGGCCCGGGAGGCATTGAAGAAGACTTCCCAGCGCGCCCGCTAGCGCCGGTCTCAAGCCGCCGGAACAGCAAGAGCAGAGGCACCAGGATGGCGATGGCGACCATTGTGAAAGGTAGTCCTCCCATCCGATGCAGCGGCCCCTCCAGGACGTCGGGTGACACGTAGACGCCGAGCCAGGAGAGCGTGGTGATGCGCACCGCGTTCTTGAAAATGGCGATGGGGATTGTGAGCGCGATTAAGGCGAGCTTGCTCCAGTTGGAACGGAAGAACAGGTGACTTGCCATCGCGACCGTGATGAGCAGGGCTGTGGTGGATCGGATGCCGCTGCATTGCTCCGCCACTTCGATGTTGAGGCCTGGGAGAGCAAAGACGAGACCGTTCCGGAACACGGGGATGCCGATCAATTTGAAGACGAAATGAGATACATCGGCGGAGGCGTACTGCAGGCCAACTTCTGCCATATGCATCAGGTTCTGAGGAAGTGGGGCGGTGAGCAGCAGCGCGAATATGGGGATGGCCGCGGAACGAACGACCTTGGTTCCGTAGAAGAGCAGAAACCCAGCGATCCACACCAGGATGACAGCGAGCATTTCCACCGAGAGGCCGGATTCCAGTCGTTTGGCTACGATATAGAGGATGCCACCCGCCAGAAACAAGGGGATTCCCCAGCCCGGACAATACCGGGATTCCGCGAAGATGCTCTTCTTGTGCAGGGCGATCAACCCCAGGCTGATTAGCGGCATCAGGAGGACGTAGGAGTAGCGGTCATCCTGTGTTGAGAGTGTCGCCAGAGCGCGAATCGAGGTCCAGAACGGCGCCAGCGAGACGAACCAGAATAGGAGGAACCCGGTGGTGCGGCGGTCGTAATGCTTGAGCATGTCAATTCACGGGGATGGCAGAGCGATCGGGACCCGCCAGCACGATGCTGCCGTCTTCTCTGTTGTGCCGAAAGATGGCGAACCCCATGAGGGTCCAGCGGGCGATGAGGTATTCGATGACGTCGATGGCGCTGCCGGGTACTACGAAGACTACTATCCCGTCTGCGTAAGGCGAGGGAATGAGGTCGCGGAGCGCGGATGGTGCGTCAGCGAACTTCCAGAGTTCCAGGTGGGTGTCGGACATGGCGGACCAGTCAGGCAACGTGACGGTAGAGGAGGGCGCCGAGCGTGCTCAAGGCGCGATCAGGCAAGTGGGCGCAGGCGTTGTGGATGATTCGGGACTTCCAGGTGTTGCTGTCGGCTAACGGCGAAGATTGTGCCGGCGATCGCCAGTAAGAGACGGTGGCGCGGGTGGCGCCGAAGTGTTCCTTGAACTCGATGAGGCCAGAATTGTCGCAATCGGTGCGCCCGAAGTCCAGGACCTCCAATCCACGTTGGACCGCATCCTGGATGGCGTGCCAGAAGAGGAAGGGCATGGCACCGAGGCGGTGGAAGGCGGCATCCGAGGCGCCGTACTTGTAGTGAAGTGTTTTTGCGTGAGTTGCGGTGAAGATGCCTGCGATTGGCTGGCCGTCTTTTTTGGCGAGACGAATCGTTACGGCGTTGCCGAGACATGCGGTGAGATTTCGAAACCAGGCGAATGGCTGCGGCGGTAGTCCGTGCCGGCGGCGTGTTTGCAGAAGCAGGTGGTGGAAATGTTGCAGATCGTCAGGGGTGGTGCCTTCCGTGATGACGAGACCTTCTTTGGTGGCGCGGCGGATTTTGCGCTGAATACAGTCTTTGTGGAAGTTTTTGTAGACGGATGCTGCGCCGGGGCGGAGGTCGAGTTGGTGGTGATAGAACGATTGGCTGATCTCGAAGCCGGGCGGAGAGGCAGGGAAGTGCGTGAGGGGGCGGAGTTCGGCGTATTTGTAGTGTTCGGTTGCGGCGATTTGTCGGAGGCCGGCGATGAGGGGCAGGAGTTCTTCGGTGGTGGCGGCGATGGGTTCGCAGAAGTCGGAGAAGGGCAGGGAGATGAGCCGGCGGCCGGTGAGCCAACTGTCGACGCGGCAGAATACCAGGCCGTTAGTGAGTGGTTGGCCGGGTTGAGATGTCGTTAGCACGGAAGCTGTGTAGCCGTATGACTGATGGAGGGCTTTCAGCCATCCGGGTGTGTGGAAGATGGAGGCGGCTGGCCAACGAGGGTCACTGAGCGGGTCGAGTTCGCGAACAGCGGGGGGAGTCACTTCAAGTGAAGTCTTCGGTGGTGAGGGAATCGACGAGGGCGAGGTATTCGTTCTTCTTCTTGTCCCAGGAGTTTTGCTCGACGTACTTCAGGCCGGCGTCGATGAGGGAGGCGCGGAGGGCGGGGTTTTCGATGACATCGAGGATTGCATCCGCCATGGCCTGACTGTCGCCGGAGGTGAAGAAGCGGACGTTCTGGTCGTTGTGGTAGTAGGTGTCGATTTTGGTGCGGGAGACGACGACGGGGACGCCCTGGGACATGAACTCCATGATTTTGGTGCTGCAGGCCTCGTTGCCGAAGGAATCGGCACGCTTGGGGACGATGCCGAGATCGGCGTTGGCGATGACTTGCGGGATTTCGTGGAGCGGGACAGCGCCGCAGAACTTGACGGCGCCGTTGAGGCCGAGGCTGCCGGCGAGTTGGGACAAATCAGTGACTGCGCCGGCGCCGCCTCCGCCGCCGTAGAGATGGAGTTCGACGTTCGGGGCCTTCTCTCTGACGTGGGCGAGGGCGTGGATGGCGATTTCAAGTCCCTGGTGCCACTGGAAGGTGCCGTGAAAGAGGAGGATGAAGCGGGAGTCGTCTCGGGTGCGCGTGCGGCGGTGGAAGATGGCGGAATC
>JAUSBC010000007.1 GCA_030652215.1 Sideroxyarcus sp. | reverse complement strand
CGGTGAAGAACGCCGACGTGGTGATGATGCTGTTGCCCGACGAGAACATCCCCGATGTCTACAACAAGGAAGTCGCGCCAAACATCAAGCCCGGCGCCGCACTGGCCTTCGCCCACGGTTTCAACGTGCATTACAACCAGGTCGTGCCGCGTGCCGACGTGGACGTGATCATGATCGCTCCCAAGGGACCCGGCCACACCGTGCGTTCCGAATACCTCAAGGGTGGCGGCGTACCCACGCTGATCGCTGTGTACCAGGACAAGAGCGGCAAGGCGAAGGACATTGCATTGTCTTACGCGGCTGCCAACGGCGGCACCAAGGGCGGCGTGATCGAGACCAACTTCCGTGAAGAGACCGAGACCGACCTGTTCGGCGAGCAAGCCGTGCTGTGCGGCGGTGCTGTCGAGCTGGTGAAAGCCGGTTTCGAGACACTGACCGAAGCCGGTTACGCGCCCGAGATGGCTTACTTCGAGTGTCTGCACGAACTGAAGCTGATCGTCGACTTGATGTACGAAGGCGGCATCGCCAACATGAACTACTCCATCTCCAACAACGCGGAATACGGCGAGTACGTCACCGGCCAACGCGTGATTGGCGACCAGGCCCGTGCCGCGATGAAGGAATGCCTGAAGAATATTCAGAACGGTTCCTACGCCAAGCAGTTCATCCTGGAAGGTCGCACCAACTATCCGGAAATGACTGCTCGCCGCCGTCTGAATGCAGAGCATCCGATCGAAGTGGTCGGTGGTCAGCTGCGTTCCATGATGCCCTGGATCGGCAAGAACAAGCTGGTCGACCAATCCAAGAACTAGGATTTGGGAATTGGGATTGAGGACTTGGGGGAGACTCCTTTGATCCTCAATCCAGCTGGCTAAATCCTAAATCCCCAATCCTGAATCCTATGAAAAACTATCCACACCCCATCATCGCCCGCGAGGGCTGGCCGTTTCTGGCCATTGCACTGGTATTGGCCATTGCAGTCACCGCCTGGTGCGCGACCTGGTCGATTCCGTTGTGGATCATCTTTATTTTCGTGTTGCAGTTCTTTCGCGATCCCGCACGCGAAATACCGCAGGAAGCCGGTGCGGTACTTTCGGCTTGCGACGGACGCGTCATCAAGGTGGAACGCGCCCGCGATCCTTACGGGGAACGCGATGCGATTCTGGTCAGCGTGTTCATGAACGTGTTCAACGTGCACTCCAATCGCAGCCCGGCCGACGGCACAGTACAAAAAGTGCAATATTTCCCGGGTAAATTCGTGAATGCTGATCTGGACAAGGCATCGACCGAGAATGAACGCAATGCGGTGGTGTTAAAAACCAACGACGGGCAGATGGTGACCTTCGTGCAAGTGGCCGGCCTGATCGCACGCCGCATCCTGTGTTATACCAAGGTCGGCGAGCAATTGGCGCGCGGCCAGCGTTACGGTTTCATCCGTTTCGGTTCACGCGTCGACGTCTATCTGCCATTGACTGCTACCGTCAAGGTTGCTATCGGTGATAAAGTGTCTGCCACCACAACCATTCTGGCGAAGCTCTGAACCCATGACCGAACAAACACAGCGCAAGCAGCACATGGACTTACGTAGGCGCAGCATCTACTTGCTGCCCAACCTGTTCACCACGGCTGCGCTGTTTGCCGGGTTCTATGCGATCGTGCAGGCCATGAACAGCAAGTACGAATACGCAGCCGTGGCCATCTTCATCGCCATGGTGCTGGACGGGTTGGACGGGCGCGTGGCGCGCATGACGCACACGCAGAGCGAATTCGGCGCGGAATACGACAGCCTGTCCGATATGGTGTCGTTCGGCGTCGCGCCTTCCATCCTGATGTACGAGTGGGCGTTCCGCGATCTGGGGAAATGGGGCTGGTTCGCGGCATTCATTTTCTGCGCGAGCGCCGCGTTGCGCCTGGCGCGTTTCAACACCAACATCGACGTGATCGACAAGCGCTACTTCCAGGGCTTGCCCAGTCCGGCCGCTGCGGCGCTGGTGGCGGGTTTCGTGTGGGTGATGCTGGACAACCGTTTCACCGGTTTCGAGTTGCGCTGGTATGCCGCCGCGCTGACTGTGTTTGCGGGCCTGAGCATGGTGAGCAATCTCAAGTACTACAGCTTCAAGTCGATCAACATGCGCAAGAGCGTGCCGTTCATCGTCATCTTCCTGTTTGCGCTGTTCTTCATCCTGGTGTCGGTAGACCCGCCTTTGCACCTGTTCCTGCTGTTCTTCGGCTATTGCCTGTCTGGCTACGTGATGTGGCTGCTCAGTTTTCGCAAACCGAAAACGCCGTCGCCCCTGCCTTAGCTTTGCCAGAGGGTTTCCGCCTGTCCCGCTTCGCGGTTCAACACCCGGCAGAGAACAAACAACAGATCGGAAAGACGATTGAGATATTGCAGCCCCTCGCGAGGGGCTGTTTCTTTTTGCATCAGATGAAATAAATCGCGTTCGCCGCGCCGCGCCACGCTACGCGCGACATGGCATAGCGCTGCGGCGCGCGTGCCGCCGGGCAGGATGAATTCCTTGAGCGGTGGCAGGTTGGCGTTGTAGTGCGCGATGGCAGTGTCCAGACGGCCCAGCTTGGCTGCTTCGAAGGGCGCGCCGGGTGATGCCAGCATCCCGCCGAAGTCGAACAGGTCGTTCTGGATGCGCAGCAGTTCGTCGCGTACCGCTTGAGGAAGGGGCTCGGCCAGCAACACGCCGAGCTGGCTGTTGAGTTCATCCACGGCGCCGATGACGGTAATGCGGGCGCTATCCTTGGCGACGCGCGAACCGTCCGCCAGCCCGGTCGTGCCGTCGTCGCCGGTGCGTGTGGTGATTTTGCTCAGCCTCATTGTTTTTCCAGACAGGAAATGTAGATCGCCGCATCCGGCGCGGTCTGGTTGCGTTGCGCCTGCCAGATCATTTCCCCAAGGCAATCCATGATCGCGTGTTGCGCCTCGTGTTCCGATTCGTACTTCTCGGTCAAACGCGCGAATTGTTCGCGTATGCCCTGAGGCTGGCCGATGGATATCTGTTCCTCGATGGTCAAGTGCATCATCAGGTGCAGGAAGGGGTTAAGCACGTTGCCGTCCGCTGCGTAATCCTTGTCCTGATTGCGTTCGGGGTCATTGAACAGGTCGTGGTATTCCTGATGCTTGTCGATGAGCTGGGCGGTGAGGTCTTCCAACGGCGTGAGCAACTCTCCCGCGCGGCGTTTGCGCCAGGACTCGAATAAAAAATTTCTTGCTTCGTCGCGGGTAGGGTTGAACATACGGGTACCTGTGTTGTGCGCAGGATTGTCCTTGCATCAGCCGCTTCCGTCAACGCGCTCGCGCAGCCCGTTGACCTGTCCGGTTTCGAAAGGCTTCGTGCAGTAAAGAGTAGAATGGTCAAGCGCGTGTTTGGTCGGCAATTATCTGTAATTCCAAAGACAACAAAGGAGATAAAAATGCAGAACGTACTTACTGACGGTGCCGGAGACCCCATGATCTTCAAGGCGAAGCTGATCAGCTCGGAACGCATCTCGCCAGCTTCCTCGCGGGAAGAAGTCAGGCGGATGATCTTTCACACGGACAGTCTCTACTTCGACGGAAAAGTGGGCAGCAGCGTCCGCGTCCTGGCTCCCGGCCAATACGGCAACCCCTACCACACCCGGCTCTATTCAATTGCGGACACCGATTCGTCCGATACCGGTTCCCGGTTTGAAATTTGCGTTCGCCGCTGTTCCTTCATTGATGAAGCCAGCGGCGAGGAATATGCAGGTGTTGCCTCGAATTACTTGTGCGATCTGAAGCCGGGGGACGAAATCAGATTTTCCGGTCCGGTCGGTTACCCTTTCATCATTCCGGAAAACCAGAATGCCGACTTGCTGATGATAGGCATGGGCACCGGCATTGCGCCGTTCCGCGGACTGATCAGGAAAATCTACGAACAGCATGGCGGCTGGAAAGGGAAAGTGCTGCTCTTCCACGGGGCGCGTACCGGCCTGGAATCGCTTTACATGAACGATGTCAATAACGATATCGGCAACTATTTTGACCAGCCGACGTTCAAGGCTTTCCTTGCAGTGAGCCCGCGCCCCGCATTCAATGTACCCGTCGCGCTGGACAAGGCGATTGAACAGAATGCGGCAGAAGTTTGGGAAATCGTGAACAGCTCGGACAGCCGCGTCTATGCGGCTGGCGTGAAGCAGATGCACGACATGATCACCGGTGCGATGGTCAACATCGCCGGCTCCCCCGATGCATGGACGTCAAAGCGCAAAGAAATGGTTGCTGCGGGGCGTTGGCAGGAGGTTCTCTACTGAAAGAACTACTAGCCATCTGATTAACCCAGCAAACGACGCTGGGTAAGTCATTGGTTATAGCTGCGCATCGGAACGGGGAGATTGCCCGGTTTGATGCGGGAAACAGACGGGATGGCGGATAAGTGCCGAAATTGGAATTTGCGTCATTCCGCTCGCAGTGGCGAGGCCGGCTATGGCAGACAGCGCGAGTATTAACCAGCACTTCCGTACGGTTGACCGGCCGGGCGGTGCAGGTTAGGGTTTGCCTCATGGTCAACTGCATAAATATAAGCGTCGAGCGCTCCCTGATTTCGTCCGTGTGGAACAGGAGGTCCTTGCTGACGGCGGGGTTTCTGTTGCTATTCGGCGTTGCGCCGGCTTGGGCAGCGACTCCTGTGTTGCGGGTGCTGGCTTGGCCGGGCTATGCGGAACCCGAAGTGGTGCAAAGTTTCGAGCAGCAGCACGGCGTGCGGGTCGAGGTGACCATTGTTACTTCGGACGCCACGCTGTGGCAGAAAATCAGTACGCGCAACATGGATTACGATGTATTCGCGGTCAATGTTGCCGAGCTGCAGCGCTACATCGCTGCGAATCTCGTGCAGGCGCTGAAACCCGAACTGATCCCCAATACCCGCCGTCAACTCCCCCGCTTCCGAGACTTGGCGGCTATTCCCGGTGCGATGGCCGAAGGCAGGGCTTTCGGTATTCCGTTCACCTATTCCGGGATGGGGCTGATTTACGACCGCAAGCAGGTCGCCGTAGCGCCGACGAGGATTGCCGCGCTGTGGGATTCGCGGTATCGCGGCAAGGTGATTGCCTACGACGGCGGCACGCACAACTTCTCGCTCGCGGCACAACGGCTCAAACTCAAGTCGCCTTTTCGTATTGAAGCGGCAGAGTGGCCGCGCGCCGCCGAACAGCTGATCGCTTTGCGGCGCAATGTACTCGGCTTCTACACGCAACCCGAAGAATCGGTGCAACTCTTTCTGCGCCACAAGGCCGCGCTGATGTTCGCCAACTAC
The DNA here is from genome assembly GCA_030652215.1 of Sideroxyarcus sp. Lineage (GTDB taxonomy): Bacteria > Pseudomonadota > Gammaproteobacteria > Burkholderiales > Gallionellaceae > Sideroxyarcus. The sequence continues at coordinate 46,591 of JAUSBC010000007.1, read as the reverse complement.
GGCATGCAGCAGGTTCAACTGCTAAAGGCGGCCGGAGCGGATATCGGCTATGCGATTCCGGACGAGGGCGCGCTCGCGTGGCTCGATTGCTGGGTCGTCACGCGCGCAGCCCGCGATCCCGCTCTGTCGCATGCGTGGATAGACCACATGCTGGGCGAACAGGCCAGCCGCCTGTTGACCGAACGCCAGGGACTGGCAAGTACGCTGGTCGAACAAGCCGACGGCAGGCCCGGCGACCGGCTGGTGTGGCTGCAGCCGCCGGAAGACACGGGGCGGCGCGAAAAACTATGGGCGCGTGTCCGTTCCGGCGATCAACTTTCGCGGGTGCTGGCGCCGTGAGGTTCCCTATCGCATGGCAGCTCGGACTGACGCTGGTGCTGTTCGGAGTGCTGGGTACCGGGCTGACGGGTTACTTTGCCTATCAGGCGAGCCGCGACCAACTGGTCAAGGCCTCGGAGGAGCGCCTGCTGACCGCTACCCGCGTGCTGATGCGGCAGGTGACAGTCGCGCTGAAAGGTACTGCGACCGATGCCCGCATGTTTGCGCAGCACCCGCAGGCGGTACGCATACTGCAGAACACTGCTGCGGATTTTCAGCAATTGAGCGAACGCAACGTGGCGCTGCTGTTCGAGCGCATGCTGGCAGTGCATCCAGAGTATTTCCAGATGCGCCTGATCGAGGCCGATAATTACGGGCGGGAGCGCATCAGGGTAGATCGCGGCATGGGCAGCATCCTGCATATCGAAGGCGAAGACCTGCAGGAGAAAGGACACTATCCCTACGTCTTCGACGCCCTGCGCCTGCCGCCCGGCAGCGTGTATGTATCGCGCGCTTCGATCAACCACGAGATTGGCGCGCATGCGGGCGAAGCGCGGCCTTCACTGCAGTTTTCCGCACCGGTGCGCGACACTGAAGGCAATGCAATCGGGCTGGTGGTGATCAATGTCGATCTTGAGAGCTTGTTTGTGCAGCTTGCGGTCGACCTGCCGCCCGAGTTGCGGCTGTACCTGGCCAACGGCAGGGGTGACTTCCTGATCCATCCCGATCCCGCCCGCAGTTTTGCTTTCGACCGCGGCCAGGATGCGCTCGTACAGGATGATTTTCCGGAGACCGCCGTGCTGCTGAGTGGTAGTCGGCCGCGCGAGGACTATGTGGTCACATCCGGGCATCACACGGGCGGGGCTTCCGAAGCGCTGGTCGCGGCTTTCATCTCCCAATCGTTGCCGGGACTGGAAGCCGAAGATGAATTCATCCTCGGACTTTCGCAACCGCTATCCAGCGTGCTGGCCGAAAGCAACCGGCTCGCTGCGGAGACGCTGAGTATTGTCTTGAGTTTCAGCGTATTGGCGATCCTGCTCGCCATCGTGCTGGTGCGCGCGCTTGTCCGGCCGTTGCATCAGATCGTGTCGGGGGTGAGACGTTTTTCTGCGGGTGGAACCATCGGGGAGCTGCCGGTTGCGCGCAGCGACGAGATCGGCGAGCTTGCACTCAGCATCGAACACATGGTGACGCAGATACACAAGCAGATCGAAGATCTGCACGAGCAGCAGGATAAACTCGATCATCTCGCCAGCCATGACAGTCTGACCGGACTGCCCAACCGCCGCCTGTTCCTGGATCGGCTGGAGCGGGCCCTGGCCCGCGCCAGGCGCCAGGAGACGCAGCTCACCCTGCTGTTCATCGACCTCGACAACTTCAAGGCCATTAACGACGTGCATGGACATGCCGCCGGCGATGCGGTGCTGCAGGCGGTGGCGCAGCGCTTGCAGTCGCTGTTGCGCGAGTCCGATACGGCGGCGCGGATCGGCGGAGACGAGTTCATCGTCCTGCTCGAAGGCACCTGGGACGACGCATCGGTCGAACACATCGTGCACAAGGTTCAGGCATCCCTGTCGTTGCCGGTTCCGTACCAGGATATTGAACTGGAGTCCGGCGGCAGCATCGGCGTCGGGCGATATCCGCAGGACGGCAGCACCGCCTCCACCCTGATCGCGGCAGCCGATCAGGCCATGTACCGGTGCAAGACGGAAAGAAGTTAGCCGGCACGCGAAGCTGGCCGAATCAATCGAAATTCTTCTCTTTGAATTCACACAAGTCCTGAATGATGCACTCGCGGCACTTTGGTTTGCGCGCCACGCAGGTGTAGCGGCCATGCAGAATCAGCCAGTGGTGCGCGTCGAGTCTGAATTCCTCGGGCACGAACTTGACCAGTTTCTTCTCGACCTCTGTCACGTCCTTGCCGGGCGCCAGGCCGGTGCGGTTGCTCACGCGGAAGATGTGCGTATCAACGGCGATGGTGGGTTGGCCGAAGGCGGTGTTGAGGATCACGTTGGCGGTCTTGCGGCCCACGCCGGGCAATGCTTCCAGCGCCTCGCGTGTCTGCGGCACGCAACCAGCGTGCAGTTCCAGCAGCATGCGGCACATGCCGATGATGTGTCGGCTCTTGGTCTGGTACAGGCCGATGCGCTGCACGTACTCGCGCAGACCGGCTTCGCCCAGGTCGAGAATTTTTTGCGGCGTGTTGGCGACGGGGAACAGTTCGCGTGTGGCGAGGTTGACGCTTTTGTCGGTGGCTTGTGCCGAGAGGATTACCGCGACCAGCAATTCGAACGGCGTCGAATGAACGAGTTCGGTGGTGGGGTGGGGGTTGGCTGCTTGCAGCCGCAAGAATATCTCGCGGCGTTTCGCAGGGTTCATCCTTGTGCGGCTTCCGGGCTGGCGTTCGCCACGGTGGCCGGTTTGCTGCGCGCTTTTTGCTCGGCGCGCAGATTGAGCCAGTTCTTGCCAGCGATCAGCAGTCCCAGTCCGATGAAGGCGCCGGGCGGCAGGATGGCGAGCAGGAAGCCCTTGTAATCGGGGATGACATGCAGCACCCAGCCCTGCGCCATATCACCCAGGGCGAGGTCGATGCCGGAAAATAAGGTGCCTTTGCCGATAATCTCGCGCATCGCGCCCAGCGCGCCGAGCACGGCGGTCAGCCCCAGACCCATGGCAATACCGTCCAGCGCGGAAGGCAGTGCGGAATTCTTGGAGGCGAAGGCTTCCACGCGCGCCAGCACGATGCAGTTGGTGACGATGAGCGGAATGAAAATGCCCAGCACGACGAAGAGACCGTACATATAGGCGTTCATCAGATATTTCACCACGGTGACCAGCACCGCGATGATCAGGATGAACACCGGAATGCGGATCTCGTTCGGCACGTAACTGCGGATGGGGGCGATGGAAGCGCCGCTCAGGGCCATGACCAGTGCAGTCGCCAGACCGAGACTGACCCCGTTTACCACGGTGCTGCTCACCGCAAGCAACGGGCACAGGCCGAGCAATTGCACGATGCCCGGGTTTTGTTTCCACAGGCCGTTGTAGAAAATGTCTTTGGTTTCTTGAAGGTTCATTTTGCTTCCTCCTTCTTCGGCTCGGCTGCGGCGAACAGCTTGTCTCGGTTCTCTTCGAAATAGATCAGCGCCTTGTTCACCGCCTTGACGATGGCGCGCGGCGTGATGGTGGCGCCCGCCATATGCTCGAACTGTCCGCCGTCTTTCTTTACTTTCCAGTCGGCATCTTTATACGCTGCGCGCGACTTGCCGTCGAAAACCGTGATCCATGTGCTTTTGGTGAGTTCGATGTAGTCGCCCAGGCCGGGCGTTTCCTTGTGCGCGACGACGCGCACGCCGGCCAGTTCGCCGTTGGCGCGCACCGCAAGCACGAGCGATATCCTGCCGCTGTAGCCGTCCGGCGCGACGGATTCCAGCACCACGGCAGTCGGCTCGCCTTTGAGGCGGGCGCGGTAGGCAATGGTCTCATCATCGGTGCCCAGCAGCTCGCTGGCGGGGATGGAAAGTTTGTCCTGGATGATGTCGTTGTCGAACAGGGTCGAGGGAACGATCTGCATGATGAGCTTCAGCTTCACCGCCTCTTCGCTTTTCACGATAGCGTCGCGCGTCATGAAGAAGGTGGTGGACAGGATCGCCGTGGCGAGGACGGCGAAAAACACCAGATTGGCTGCGGTCTGCAGCGAGGAGCGTGCGATGCGTTTCATTTGCCGCCCCCCTTCTTGCCGAATACCTTGGGCTGGGTCCAGATGTCGATCAGCGGCACGCAGATGTTCATCAGCAGCGCGGCGAACGCCACGCCATCCGGGAAACTGCCGAAGGTGCGAATCAGGAAGGTGATGAGCGCCGCGCCTGCGGCGTAGATGATTCTGCCCCGGAACGTGGTCGACCCGCCGACCGGATCGGTGAAAATGAAAAACGCGCCCAGCATCGCCGCTCCGGCAAACCAGTGGAACAGGGGAGCGGCGTAGTGCACGGGGTCGGCCAGGTGGAAGATGCCGGCGATCACGAACAAGGTGACAAGGTAGGTTGTCGGGATGAGCCAGTTGATGACGCGCGTGTACAGCAGGTAGATGCCGCCGATGGCGTAAGCGATGGCCACCATCTCGCTGCCGTGACCGGCGAGACGGCCGTAGATCGGCATTTCGCGTATGTCGCCCACCGACAGTCCGAGATGCAATTGCGTCTTCAGCGTGTCCAGCGGGGTTGCCATGGTCAGCGCGTCCAGCGTCAAACCGGACGGCAGGATGCCGCCGAAGATATAGTCCAGTTGCTGGGCGAAAGACAGTTCGATGCCGCCCAGTCCGTGCGGCGTGAGCCAGTGCGTCATGTGCGCCGGGAAGGAAATGATGAGCACGGCATAGCCGATCATGGCCGGATTGAACGGGTTGTTGCCCAGTCCGCCGTAGAGGTGCTTGGATACGGCGATGGCAAATGCGGTGCCGACCACCACCAGCCACCACGGGGCCAGCGCGGGCAAGGACAGCGCCAGCAGCCAGGCCGTGATCAAGGCGCTGTTATCGGTCAGGAACGGTTTGAGCGGACGGTTGCGCAGCTTGAGCATGGCCGCTTCGGTCGCCAGTGCGGTGATCGAAGCCAGCGTGATCGACACCAGAACCGCCGGGCCGAAAAACCACACATACATGGCGATGCCGGGGATCAGGGCCAGCAGGACGCGCAGCATGATCTGGCTGACGCTGGTGGCTTGGGTGACGAAAGGGGATGACCACATCATTGTCTATTTGTCCTGTTGGGTGGCAGACAGGCAATTCGCGCGGGCACGAACCAGCGCCCATCCTGCGTGTGCCAGCGAATTAAGTTGTGTTTGATGCGTATTCATCGGTGGCCCGTCCCGCCTTCAGCTTTTTTTCGACGATTCGTCATCGGCACCGGCATTCGATGCCAACTCGCTGAACTTGGCGCGGCGCGCTTCGATCTCGGCGACTTTGGCCTGTTGCTGCGGCGTCAGGTTTTCGGTGTTGCGGGGCTGGGCGGTCGCGGCCTGTTCCTTGGCGCGAGTCATGGCGGCGTCGATACGCATCTGCAATGTGTCGTCCGGATCGGCATCCGGATTGATCATGACGGGAGCGGCGATGGGCGCGGCCGGCTTGGCGGCGGTCGCGGCTTTTTCCTTCAGCGCCAGGCGCTCGGCCTTTTCCCGTTTCTCGCGTTCGATACGTTCCATGCGGAATTCGTGGCGCTCGCGCGCGATTTCGGCGGCCTGCGTTTCGCGCTCGCGCTGCCAGATCTCGCTCTTGGCGAAACGGAAGTACTGCACCAGCGGGATATGGCTGGGGCAGACGTAGGCGCAGGCGCCGCACTCGATGCAATCGAACAGGCTGTATTCCTGGGTCTTGCCGAAATCCCTGGCTTTGGAAAACCAGTGCAATTCCTGCGGCTGCAGGTCGGCGGGGCACGCAGCAGCGCAGCGCGCGCAGCGTATGCAGGGCATGGCCGGCTCGGCGGGCGGAAACAGCTTGGCCGATTTGACGATGATGCAATTGCTGCCCTTCACCACCGGCAAGCGCAAATCGTCGATATGCACGCCCATCATCGGGCCGCCGAGTATATAACCTGTCGCGCCGGGCAAAGGTTCCGCAAGCCGGACCAACTCTTCCAGCGGCGTGCCGATCAGCACCTCGATGTTTTGCGGCGTGCGCACATTGCCGGTCACGGTCATCTGGCGCGAGATGAGCGGCTCGCCGTGGTCGACGAAACGATGGATCGCATAGGCGGTCGCCACGTTGCTGCATGCCACGCCGATGCCGGTGGGCCGGCCACCGGAGGGCACTTCCTTGCCGGTGAGTATCTTGATGAGTTGTTTTTCGCCGCCCGAGGGATAGAGCGTGGGAATGGTGACGATTTCAATGTCGCTGCCGGCGCAGGCCGCGCGCATCGCGGCAATGGCCTGGGGTTTGTTGTCCTCGATGCCGATCAGGGTTTCTGCCGGCTCTGCCAGATGGCGCAACACTTCGATACCGCGCACGATTTCCGCCGCGCGTTCGCGCATCAGCCTGTCATCGGTGGTGATCCAGGGTTCGCATTCGGCGCCGTTGATTACCAGCGTCTGAATGCGCTGGTCCGTTGCCAGGCTGTATTTGACGTGCGTCGGGAACGTCGCCCCGCCCAGGCCCACGATGCCGGCTTCGCGCAGTTTTGCCAGCAACTCGGACTTCGGAATGGCGCGGTACTCAAGCGGCGCATGATCTATCCACTGGTCTTTTCCGTCCGGCTCGATGTGTACGCACAACCCGGGCAACTGGGAAGGGTGGGGCACGGTGTGCGGCTGGACCGCCGTGACCGTGCCCGAGGTCGGGGCATGAATCGCCGCGCTGACCATGCCCTGCGCGCTGGCCAGCAACTGTCCCTTCAATACGTGATCGCCGGCCTGCACCTGAACTTTGGCTCCGGCACCGATATGCTGGTGCAAAGGCAGGATCAACAGCGACGGCAGCGGCGCGATGCGGCTCGGCAACTCGGACGATTCGAGCTTGTGTTCGGCCGGATGGATACCGCCATGAAAATGATCAAGCGTTCTCATGATTTCGGCATCTCGCGGGTTGGGGTTTGTGGCTGGGCAAGCGCATAGACGGGATAAGGCCATTTCCAGGTTTGGATACTCTCGGGCAGTCCCACCATGCTGATGCAATCGACCGGGCAGGGCGCGACGCACAATTCGCAGCCCGTGCATTCGGACGCGATGATGGTGTGCATCTGTTTTGCCGCGCCCGCGATGGCATCCACCGGGCAGGCCTGCAGGCACAGCGTGCAGCCGATGCATGTCTGTTCGTCGATGAAGGCGACCGCTTTGGCTTTGGGGCCGGCCCCTTCGCCGAAGGGTTTGTAATCCACGCCGAGCAGCTCGGCCAGTTTGCGGATACCGTCCTCGCCGCCGGGCGGGCATTTGTTGATGTCGGCCTCGCCCTTGGCGATGGCCTCGGCATAGGGCTTGCAGCCGGGGAAGCCGCACTGGCCGCATTGCGTCTGCGGCAGCACGGCGTCGATCTTCTCCACCAGCGGATTGCCTTCGACCTTGAATTTGATCGCGGAATAACCCAATACCGCGCCCAACAGCAAAGAGATGCCGACCATTACCCAGAGTGCAGAGATCATTTCACCAGGCCCGAGAACCCCATGAAAGACAGACTCATCAGTCCGGCGGTGACCATGGCAATGGCCGTACCCTTGAAAATGCCGGGTACGTCCGCGCCTTCCATGCGCTCGCGGATGCCGGCGAACAGAATCATCACCAGCGTGAAGCCCATCGCGCCGCCTAAGCCGAACAACAGGGATTGCATGAAGTCGTGTTTGGCCTGCACGTTGAGCAGGGGGATGCCGAGCACGGCGCAGTTGGTCGTGATCAGCGGCAGGTAGATGCCGAGTATCTGGTACAACTCGGGGCTGCTCTTCTTGATCACCATTTCGGTGAATTGCACGATGCCGGCGATGACCACGATGAACGACAGCGTGGTGAGGTAAGCCAGATCGGGTCCCAGCAGGTAGTGCTGGATGAGGTAGCTGGCGCCGGATGCGAGGGTCAGCACAAAAGTCGTGGCTGCACCCATGCCGATGGCGGCTTCGAGCTTCTTGGATACGCCCATGAACGGGCAGATTCCAAGTATCTTCACCATCACGATATTGTTCACCAACACCGTGCTGACGAGGATGAGTAAGTATTCGGTCATTTGCTAATGAACTCCAGGAAGGCGGGGATTATCCGCTGAATCTGGGCCTGCTTCAACCACAGACTGGCTATATCGGTACCGCAAATCCAGGAAACTTCTGTTACAGCATCACTTTGGTCCCCAGTTCGACCACCTGATTGGCGGGCAGGTTGAAGAAGCTGGTTGCCCCTTCCGACTGGCGCGTCATCCATGAAAACAGGGCACAACGCCAGGCGGGCATGCCGCCCGGGCCTTCGACCACGCTGGAGCGCGCAATGAAATAGGTCGTGCTCATGGGTTCGATCTCCAGTCCGTGCGCCGCGAGATTTTCCATCGCGGCGGGGATATCGACTTCCTGGCGGAAGCCGAAATGCAGCGCAACGTCGTACATGCCGGGGGCCAGTTGTTTCACGGTCAGTTGTTTCGACGCATCGATGTAGGGCACGTCGGCGGTCACCACGTGCAGGAACAGCGTCTGTTCGTGCAACACCTTGAAGTGCTTGAGATTATGGAACAGCGCGCTGGGTACGAAGCTCGGGTCTGCCGTCAGATAGACTGCGGTGCCCTGTACGCGCGGTATTTCAGAATGCGTGCTGGAGATGAACAGGTCCATCGGGATGTCCAGCTTGCGCCGCTGGGCGGCGATGAGAACGCTGCCCTGTTTCCAGGTCGAAAGCATTACGAACAGGAACAGCCCGAACACCAGCGGCATCCAGCCGCCGTGGAAGAGCTTGGTCAGGTTGGAGCCGAAGAACATCAGTTCCAGCATCAGGAAGAGCAGCAAGGCGGACAATACCAGCGCGCGCGCCCGTCCCGGCTTCATCAGCGTGATGAGTATGGTCAGCAGGGTGGTGATGATCATGGTGCCCGAAACGGCGATACCGTAGGCGGCGGCAAGCGCGCCGGACGTTTCAAATTCCAGCACCAAGATAATGACCCCGACCAGCATCGTCCAGTTCACGGCGGGAATGTAAATCTGCCCGCGCTGCGAATCGGAAGTGTGCTGGATGAACAGGCGCGGCAGATAACCCATGCGCATCGCCTGCAGCGTGATCGAATAGGCACCGGAAATAGTGGCCTGCGAGGCGATCACCGTGGCAGCGGTGGCCAGCGCGACCAGCGGCAGCATGAACCAGTCCGGCGACATCAGATAGAACGGATTCTGTATCGCGTCTGCCGAGCGCAACACCAGCGCGCCCTGGCCGAAATAATTGATGAGCAGTGCCGGGCAAACCAGTCCGTACCACGCCAGGCGCACCGGTTTGGCGCCGAAGTGTCCCATGTCCGCATACAGCGCCTCGCCCCCGGTGAGCGCCAGGAACACGGCAGACAGCAGCAGGAACATGCCGGTCGGATGCTCGATGGCGAAGCGGATGGCATGCATGGGGTTCAGCGCGAACAGCACGGACGGTGTCTCGGCGATGCTGACGACGCCGAGTGTGGCCAGTGCGGCGAACCAAAGCAGCGTCACCGGGCCGAACAGCTTGCCCACGCTGCCGGTGCCATGCCGCTGGATAAAGAACAGGCCGGTGATGACGCCGATGGTGATGGGGATGATCAGATGCTCCAGCGTGGGCGCGGCGACGCTGAGCCCCTCGACGGCGGAGAGAACCGAGATCGCCGGTGTGATTAGCGCATCGCCGTAGAACAGCGCGGCGGCAAAGATGCCCGCCGTGGCGATCAGTATTTTCCAGCGGGTCGCCTTAGGGGCAGTGCGGTTCGCCAATGCGGTCAGGGCGAGCACGCCGCCCTCGCCGTCGTTGTGAAACTTGAGCATGACCCATACATATTTAATGGAGATGATCAGCGTCATCGCCCAGAACAGGGCGGACAAGGTCGCGAGCACATTGGGTTCGGTGGGTGCGAGGCCGTGAGACCCGGCGAAGGCTTCCTTAAAGGCATATAGCGGGCTGGTGCCGATGTCGCCGTAGACGATGCCGAGTGCGGCAAGTGTCAATGTGCCGGTGCCGGCTTTATTTACGTGATCCATGGTGCGTACTCCTTCAAATCTGGAACCGGTAACCGACACCGGTCTCCGTCAAAAAATGTTTCGGCTGCGCGGGGTCGTCTTCCAGCTTTTGCCGCAGATGGCTCACGTAAATGCGCAGGTAATGGTTGCTCTCGACGAAGGCCTTGCCCCACACCGCGCTCAGCAGGTGGCGATAGGTCAGCACCTTGCCTGGTTCGGCCAGCATGGCGCACAGCAGGCGGTATTCGATGGGGGTGAGGCGCACGGTTTCGCCACGGCGCGTGACGCTGCGCTGCGCGAGATCGACCCCGATGTCGCCGAAGCGGAACTGTGTCTCCGCAGTCGCGCCTTCCTGAGGCGCGCGGCGCAACTGCGCGCGCACCCGTGCCAGCAGTTCGCCGGTGGAGTAGGGCTTGGTCAGATAGTCGTCCGCCCCGGCATCCAGCGCGCGTATCTTTTCGCCTTCTGCCGAGCGCGCGGAGAGCACCAATATCGGCAGCGGGAACTGCGTGCGCAATTCGCGGATGAAAGCGATGCCGTCGCCGTCGGGCAGGCCCAGGTCGAGGAGCAACAGTTGCACAGTCTCGGCATGCAGTTGCGCCAGGCCATCTTTCAGCGTGCCGCACTCCAGCACACGGAAGCCTTCGCCCTCCAGCGCGGCACGCACCAGGCGGCGTATCTGCGCCTCGTCCTCGATCAGCAGAATGGCGGGTTCACTCATGGGTGTCCTCAAGTTCGATCACCGGCGGCTCACCCAGCGGCAGCGAAAAGGTCACGCAGGCACCGTTGTCGTTGTCGGCATGAATGGTGCCGCCGTGCGCGGTCACGATGGTGCGGCAGATGGCGAGCCCCAATCCCACGCCGGGTACGTTCGATTCCGCATCGCCGCGCTCGAACAGTTCGAACAAATCTTCCAGCCGGTCAGGCGGGAATTGCGAGCCGTCGTTGCACACCGAAAGGTGCGCGAATTTCTTGTCGGTACGCGCTGTAATGCGGATGGGCGAGCCGGGCAGGGCGTACTTGGCCGCGTTCTCCAGCAGGTTGCACAGCACGCGTTCTATCAGCACCGCGTCGAAGCGCAGCAGCGGCATGTCGGCCGGCAACCTTACGCTCACCGGATGTTGCGCCAGCGCCGGGCCGAGCAGCTTGATGCTCGCACCGATCACTTCTTCCACCGGTTGCCATTCCATGTTGAGCTTGATGTCGCCCGCGCGCAGTTTGGCCATGTCCAGCAGGTTGGATGCCATGCTGTTCAGGCGCAGCGTTTGCAGGCGCATCGCATCCGCCATTTCGTGCAAAGCCTTGGGTAGCTCAGATTGCGCCAGCGTGTCGGCCATGCCGTACAGCACGGTGAGCGGCGTGCGGATGTCGTGCGACAGAGCGGACAGGATGCTGCTGCGCAGCCTCTCGTCGGTCATCTGCAACTGCGCGCGCTGCGCCACCTCGACGAAATGCAGGCGCTCGGTCGAGGCGGCGAGCAGCGCGGCAATGGCCTCGAACAGGGGCAGTCGTTCATTGTCCAGCAAGTCGCCGCTGTTCGCAGAGAGCGCCAGCACGCCGCGTATGTAGGTCGAGCCGTGCAGCGGGAGGAACAGCCACTGCAGCGGTTCATCCAGCGTGGCCTGCTCCGCGCCCTGGCGCAGCGCGCACTGTGCCGCGTAATAGGGCTTTCCGCTCAGTGTCGGTTGCTCCTTGTCTACCGGGAGCACATCGTCGCCGCGTCGCATCAGCAGCAGGCCTTGGCAGCCCTGCGTATCCTGCAAAAAGCGGCGGGTCAACTCGTCCACCTGCTCCAGCGTCACCGCGCCCGCCAAGCGGCTGGCGAACTGGTACAAGGCGCGCGACTGCCGCTCGCGTTCCAGCGCAGACTCCTTCTCGCGATGCAGGCCCAGTGTCAGATTGCCGATGATGAACGCTACCGCCAGCATCACGCCCAGCGTGATGGCATATTGCGTGTCGCCGATGGTGAAGGTGAACTGAGGATAGATGAAGAAGAAATCGAGCAGCGCCGAACCCAGCAGCGCCGCCGCGATGGCCGCGCCCTTGCCCGCTCGCGCCGCCACGATGGCTACGGCCAGCACATACAGCATCGCCGTGTTGGCCGGGTCGAGCAGATTGCGCCAAGGCCAAGCCAGCAGCGTGGCGAGGCCACAGGCGGAAACGACCCACAGCATGCGTGCGAACAGGCTGCGCGGTGGTGCGACGAGGAAGGAGATGGACTTCATGCGGCTGGATTATTCCAGCGTGGGGATAAAAATGGTGTAAAAACGAGGGAGTCATTGTTTAACGTAGGGTGGGCACAGGAACGTGCCTACCCTATAAGATTGCCAGCCTCATTGCCTGATCTTGGCGAGTACGGCTGCTTTCACTTCGTTCCAGGGAATGACATCTTCGGGATTGGCTAGATGGTCCGCTAGGCGGCGGTCAAGCTCTGCCTTTTGTGCATCGGTAAGAGGAGGCGCCTCGCCGCGACTGGCGATGCCGTCCCAGATGGCTTCCACCAGGTCGATCTGCTCGTTGATGTCGAGCTTGCGAACTTGTTCCAGTAGTTGGGTGTTCATGTTCTTGCTCCTCACGGGGGATCGCGGTTCGTTTCTGTCGCCTCATGGGGTTTTGGCAAGGCGGGTGTGGTATCAGACGGGGCGTATGCGTCGAGCAAAGCATGACTTGGCTGGGCCCCTTGTCTGCGGATGACCTTGATCTGACCAACAACCCCCTTGCTACTATTGGACAATATCCTTGCAGATGACAAATAGAGCGGTGATTCCTGTAATGAAGGGTAACCAATACTCGACTTTCTTTAATGCGAAATTTAGATTCCCTGCTTTTGCAGTTCGGGATAATTGTTTTTCATAGATGCTGAGCCAGTTCTTTTCGTTGTCCAACTCCGTTCGGTAATGGCTGTAAATCCCCTCGGTTGTTTTGCACTCTTCGATATTCTTATTGAGTTGGGCTATTCGCGCTTTAATTGTTTCGACATGTTTCAATAACAGGTGTAACTGTTCTTGTTGAATCTCATCATCTCTCTTTGAATATGCAAGATACATTGCCAACCAATAAGTAATCAGCAATGTGGCCAAAATTAGGACTGCGTAGTCGTTACTGCCGCCAAGATGCACGCCAAACACGTTAAGCTCAGTCAATGATTTTTCTAGCAGATAAATAGTTATCACAGTGAAAGACGAAACCAAAACATTCCTGCGAGATTTTTTCTGCTCTTCTGAGATGAAAGGCTTTAACAGCTCTAGATAATCCTTCTCAAAAGATTCTGGTAGTTGCGGCATTTGTTGTTCCTCGGTCTAAAGTATTAGACAGGTTCACTAAGATTGTCTGACCGCCGCCGCACACTCCGTCACCAGTTCCTGGCCGCGATAGACCAGCCCGCTGTAAACCTGCACCAGCGCCGCGCCCGCCTGCATCTTCACCACCGCATCTGCACCTTTGAGGATGCCGCCCACGCCGATGATGGGCAGTGCGCCATGCAACTCGGCGGCGAGCTGGCGGATTACAGCGGTGGATTTGTCGCGCACGGGCGCGCCGCTCAAGCCGCCCGCCTCGTTGCCGTGCGGCAAGCCTTCCACGCCTTCGCGCGACAGCGTTGTGTTGGTTGCGATGACGCCGTCGATGCGGTGCTTGATGAGCAGTGCAGCAATACTCTTGATTTGATCTGCGTCGAGGTCGGGCGCGATCTTCACTGCCAGCGGCACGTACTTGCCGTGTTGCTGCGCGAGCTTTTCCTGTTCCGCTTTGAGCTGGCCGAGCAGTGCATCCAGTTCGTCGCCGCCCTGCAACTGGCGCAGGTTCTTGGTGTTGGGCGAGGAGATGTTGATGGCGACGTAGCTGGCGTGTTCATACACCTTGCGCAGGCCGATGAGGTAATCGTCCGCCGCTTTCTCGATGGGCGTGTCGGCGTTCTTGCCGATGTTGATGCCGAGGATGCCTTTGAATTTGGCGCGCTTCACGTTGGCGATCAGCGCGTCCTCGCCTTCGTTGTTGAAGCCCATGCGGTTGATGATGCCCTGTGCTTCGGGCAGGCGGAACATGCGTGGCTTGGGGTTGCCGGGTTGCGGGCGCGGGGTGACGGTGCCGATCTCGATGAAGCCGAAGCCGAAGGCGGCCAGCGCGTCGATGACTTCGCCGTTCTTGTCGAGGCCTGCCGCGAGGCCAACCGGGTTGGGGAATGTCAGCCCCATTACGGTGCGCGGATCGCTTGCCGGGCGTTTGAACATCAGCGCGGTCATGCCGAGGCAGTTGGCCGTTTTCAGGCCTTCGATGGTGGCGTGGTGGGCGGCTTCGGGGTCGAGCGCGAACAGGGCGGGGCGAAACAACTGGAACAGGGACATTACTGGTCTTTCTTCGTGACGACGGGAATGGGGAACGGTTTTTTCTTGAACACTTCGTTGCGCGGTTTGCCGCGCCAATTCTCGGCGAGGACATCGCCGAGCTGCAGGCAGAGCAGGCCGAACAGGGCGAGGCCGGCCGTCAGTTGCCAGGTGTTCGCGGCGAGGTAGATCGTGCCGCCGCCCAGGCGAAACACGGCCAGCGCGATGCCGCCCACCGCAATGCCGGAGACGGTGCCCAGCAGCACGCGGCTCCAGTCGCCCTGCGTCAGGCCGGAGAAGACGGTGCTCTCATCCCACAGAAGTTGCAGCGCGACGAGCAGCAGCAACGGGGCAGCCCAGAACAGCCAGCCCAGTTGATCTATCCAGATCGTGCCGCCCAGCAGCCCGACTGCCGCTGCCAGCAGCAGGATCCACGCGGCCGCTTCGGCGGGTAATGCGGGCAGTGCCAGGCGGCGTGTGCTGAGCTGGACCAGGCCGGCCAGCCACAAACGCGCAATCAGGACGGCGGGCAACATGACCGCGCCGCCCAGCGCGGCGAGCAGCAGTGCCGCCGTTTCCGAACCGGCCGCGGTGAACCACGAGCCGGAGAATAGATTCAGGTAGGCGAGCAGCATGCCCGCGACGGCGCCCGCCGCCGCATTCCAGAGCAGATAGTTGCGCTGCGTGCGCAACAGGCTCTGTCCGGTGCGACGATGGGTGAGTGCGTCGAGCAGGATGCCAAATGCGGCGACGGCGAGAGCGCTTAGCAGGGCCGGCAGCCAGGCTGCACCCGCGACGGGGGCGGGCGATTCCCATTCCAGTCCGGCCAGCGTGAGCGCCAATGGAGGCAGGAACAGGAGTACGACGACGAAAGCCGTGAGGCGGATTCTCATTTTGGACCTTTTTTCAAAATAGATTGCCATGCTCCGTCGCGCAAACCTTGCAGCGGCTGGAAGTGGGCCTTGTACGCCATCTTCCGGCTGTCGGCGATCCAGTAGCCGAGATACAGATAGGGCAGTTGCAGTTTGCGGCACAACTCGATCTGCCACAGCACGTTGTAAGTGCCGAAACTCGCGTGCGGGACTTCGGGGTCGTAGAAGGTGTAGACCGCGGACAGGCCGTCCTGCAGTACATCGACCACGCTCACCATGCGCAGCACACCCGCGTCGCGGAATTCGACCAGCATTGTGTCGACATGGCTTTGCAGCAGGAAGTTGCGGTATTGCTCGGGGCTGTCGTCATCCATGCCGCCGTCGCGGTGGCGCGCTTCCTGGTAGCGGCGGTACAACTCGAAATATTCCGGTTTGTCATGCAGGCCGTGCAGCGTGATGTCCAGGCCGTTGTGCCGTTTGGCGCTGCGGCGTTGCGAACGCGTGGGCTCAAAGTCTTCAATGATCACGCGCACCGGCACGCACTGGCGGCAGGTGTCGCAACGCGGACGATAGGTAAACGTACCGCTGCGGCGAAAACCGTGGCGCACCAGTTCCGAGTACACCGCGGTGGAAATAAGGAAACTGGGCGTGGCGACTTGCGAACGTGCTTCCGGCTCCGGCAGGTAGCTGCACGGGTAGGGCGCAGTCAGGTAGAGCTGCAGTGAAGAAAGCGGGATGTCGTTGAGCAGGCTCATGCGCGATTCGGCGTTCGGGGACTGCGCTCAGTGTACCAATTTATGGGCCGCAGGCGAAAACCTTACGAATTTTGTGGATGAAGGGCCGATGCCGACAGGAGTATGGTGGCAAAGCAGTTTCGCAAACAACTCACGAAGAATTGGAGAGTTGGTGGCTGAAAAACGACAAGAAACGGTGCCCGAAAGAAGGCGGTTTTGCTTTCTGTGCTTGTGGGTAGGTGCGCTGGCTCATCTGGGCAAAAGCTCAAGAAAGCTGGCATGGGGAGGATTGTTGCTGGTTCCGCTGGTATGGTTGGCGGACGCGGGAGTCGATTTCTACTTCCTTCGAGACGCCGATTCGTTTGCAGATTCGCTGTTCCATCCCGGCCCCAACGAATTGTGGATGCGCACGATGGCTTCCTGCATGTTCATCGTTTTTGGGATCTATGCGGCTTTCCTGCTGGATCGAGCGGAGTGCGTGGAGCGCAAGTTGCGCGCCAGCAATTGGGAGCTCGAGAAGCTGAAGACAGAGCTGGAACGGCTGGTGGTGGTGGACCCGCTCACCGGCGTGTTCAACCGGCGCAAATTCCATGAAACCCTGGGCATGTCCATTGCCGCGGCCATGCGCCATCAGCACCTGTTTGCCCTGCTGATGCTCGATATCGACAATTTCAAGCTGATCAACGACCGCTACGGGCACCAGGCCGGGGATGAGGTGCTGCGCGTCGTCTGCGGACTGGTTGGCTCTTCGGTCAGGTCCGTCGACCAGATCTTCCGCGTGGGCGGGGAGGAATTCTGCCTGGTGGCAACCGCGATGGATGCGGAGCAGGCCGGTGCGCTGGCCGAGAAGATACGGCAGGTCGTCGAATCGCACGTTTTTCCGGAAGTGGGCAGGGTCACCATCAGTATCGGTATTGCCACTTTCAAGGAAGGCGATACCCAGCAAAACATTTTTGCGCGCGCCGACAGCGCAATGTACCAGGCCAAGAATCGTGGCCGCAATTGCGTCATGTGCAGCGAGTAGGATGTTATCCGAACAGGTGCTCGAAGCGCCACGGCGCGGGCACGCCCGGCAACTCGATCAGGGCCTGCAGCCGCGCGACGAAATCGCTGCGCGCTATTTCGCGTGCGCCCAGCGAGGACAGATGCGGCGTGTTCATCTGGCAATCGATCATGCCGAATTCCCAGCGGGCAAGCTGCGCGCTCAGGTGTGCAAGCGCGATCTTGGAGGCGTCCGTGCGGCGGCTGAACATGGATTCGCCGTAAAACATCCGGCCCAGCGCCATGCCGTAGAGCCCGCCAACCAGTTCGCCGTCCATCCATGTTTCAACCGAATGCGCGTAGCCCTGGCGGTGCAGTTCGCAATAGGCGTCTATCATGTCCTCATGTATCCACGTGCCGGTTGCCCCGTCGCGCGGCGCGGCGCAGGCGCGCATGACCTGTTCGAACGCGCTATCGGTGCGGACTTCGTAGCGGCCCCTGTGCAGCGTCTTGCGCAAGGAGTCGGATAACTTGAATTCCTCTGGAAACAGCACCATGCGCGGGTCCGGGCTCCACCACAGGATGGGCTCGCCCGCGCTGAACCAGGGGAAAATGCCTCGGCGATAGGCTTCCAGCAGGCGTGGAGCGGAAAGGTCGCCTCCCGCAGCGAGCAATCCGTTGGGCGCGCGCAGCGCCTGCTCGACGGGCGGAAAGGAATTGGCGGAGCGCAATAAGGGGATCATGTTGGAAATGGCCGGGGTGGGCGCGGATATAGATATTCTGACATATGGTCATGGTCGCCGATTTGTGCTTATATTATGACCCATACAAGGCGTATAAACGCTGGGAGAGACGATGTTAGGGTTCTTTGGCAAGAAATTGGATCACCCGCTGATGGATATCAAGTCGGCGCAGCAGGCGCTGGAGGATATTCCCAAGAACGATGCGCTGAACACGGTGCAGGAAATAACCAGCTGGATCGAATCCATACTCGAGTTGGCCGATGACTTTCGTCTCGATCATGAATTTGCCCTGTTGCGCATGTTTGACGATGCCGCACAGGCGCATGTGCGCAAGCTGTTGCGCGATTATTTCTCCCTCCAACCGGTGTCGAAATTCCAGGAAAACCGTCTGTGGACGGTGCTGAGCGGATACTACGCGCAAAGCGAACTGGTTCACCACGATGTGCTGACGCGCTACCGCAACGGTGGGCGCGGCGCTTCGGGCATCAAGACGGAATTGGCGGTGTTGGGTGTGCGCGGCATCGCGGCACTCACCGGGCGGCTGAAAATGGCTGCGGCGCGCTACGCCTTGGTCGAGCCCGTGCTGTGGAATCACCTGGCGGAGTTCTACAGCCACGCAGAAACGAACGACTATCTGGGTAATTTGGTAGCGGCGTATCCGGGAATTCCGGGCAACACCACGGTGGGTCAGGAATTCGGCGTGCTGCTGGTTTGGTACGGCGTGAGCGCGGGCGTGCAGAGCCCGCTGCAGGAGCACATCACGGAACGCCTGATTTCTTATGCGGGCAACGGGTTGAGCGTGGACGACCAGTACAACGGCAGCGCACTGTTTGTGTTCGATGTTTCCCAGCCCACACCGCCCATGCGTCTGGCCAGCGAGGCCACATTGCATCCCGCGTTGCGCTTCTTCTCGGTGGTGGATGCGCTGAAAAAACTGGAAGGACTGTCCAAAACCCTGGAAAAGGGCATCCTGCCCGACGAGGCGAATTTCTGCGGCGCGAAATACGATGTCGAACTGGTGCGCGATATTTTGCGCCGCCTGATAGACAACCTGACCCAGCCGTTGCCGACCCGGCGCAATCCGCGCCGCAAGATCAGCGTGAACCTGAAAGTGGCCAACGGTTTCTTCAGGATGCTGGAACAGGCGGATGCGGGACTGAATTTCTTCAATCCGGATGCTGCAGAAATATGGGATGTGGAAGACATCAGCGCCACCGGCTTCCGCAGCGTGCTGCCCTCTTCGAGGGGAGACGGCGTGAAGATCGGTTCGCTGCTCGGCAGCAAGCCCGAGAATGTTCCGCACTGGGGCGCCGGCATCGTGCGTCGCCTGAGCCGTGACGAGAAGAACAACCTGCATGTCGGGGTGGAAGTGCTCAGCACGCAAATCGTGGGCATATCGCTGACCGACCGTGTCGAAGCGGCCGACGAAGATGTGCAGATCGCGATGTACCTGAACCGTCCCGGCGATACCAGCGGCGAGGCATGGCTGCTGATGCGGCCGAACACGTTCTCGCCGAACCGGAGTTTGAATATGGATTTGAACGGCAAGGGCTACCTGCTGTTGCCGCTGGCGCTGGTGGAAACCGGCGACGACTACGACCTCGCGCGCTACCGCCGCATGGAGCAGGAAGACTCGGCCGACTAGGTTTTTACGCGGCCAGTCTTTGCGTCAGCCACTGCTCGATATCGCGTATCTCTTCCGGGCACACCGAGTGTGGCATGTTGTAGCTGTGCCATTCCAGTTCATAGCCCTGTCCCGACAACTCATCCGCCGAAGCGCGTCCGAAAGCATAGGGAATCACCGGATCGCTCGCGCCGTGCGCCATGAAAACGGGAACGGCTTTGGCGGCCGCATCGGCTTCGGCAGACAAGGTCTTCAGTAGCGGCAGATAAGTCGAAAGCGCCAGTATCCCGCCCAGCTTCTCCTTGTGGCGCAATCCGGTATACAAGACCACTGCACCGCCCTGCGAAAACCCGGCGAGGTAGATGTTCCCGGCCGCGATACCGCGCTGTCGTTCCTGCGCGATCAATTTCTCGATTTCCGCCTGCGATTCGCGTATGCCCTCCGCATCCTCGTTACGGCCGATGCTGGCGGAAAGTTCTGCCGACGCCGCGCCGGTCAGGATGTCGTACCAGGCGCGCATCACATAGCCGCCGTTGATGGTCACTGGGCGCATGGGAGCATGCGGGAAGATGTAGCGCACCGCGACCGGGAGATTCATCTCTTCGGCGATGGGCACGAAATCCTCTCCGTCGGCGCCCAGTCCGTGCAGCCAGATGATGCTGTACTGGGGGTTGGAGCCGGTATCGAGGGTGATGTTGGGGAGTATGGAAGTCATGATTGTGCTGCCAGTATCAACGTATAAGATATTTGGCTGTCATACCGGCGCAGGCCGGTATCCAGCAATGAAAAAATTACCGCGAAGCGGACAAAACCCACGATGTTGTCCCACATGCTCGGGAAATATTTGATCATCTGGATTCCGGCCTTCGCCGGAATGACGTGGTATTTCCCAATGAGCTATTCGGGTTTAAATTTTCTCATTCCGGTTCCGGAATGACATCTCGCAGAACCTGAAACAGCTCGCGGTAAGATTTCGGGGGCTTCAACAGCTCCTTCTCCTTTTGCGCATTGCGTATCAACGTCCGCAGATGCTGGGCATCGGCTTCCGGGAACGCAGCCAGCAGTTCGGTGAGGGCATCCGGCTGCTCGATCAGGCGGTCGCGCCAGTTCTCGACCTGGTGCAGGTAGGCAGTATGCTGGCGCGAAACACCGTTCCAGGCATCGAGCTTGGCCTGGATGGGGGCGGGGTCCACTTCGCGCATCAAACGGCCGATATATTGCAGTTGGCGGTTGAGCGCGCCGAACTTGGTCATCTTTTTGTATTCCAGGATGGCCTGCAGCAGGTCTTCTTCCAGATTGAGCTCTTTGAGTTTCTCTTTGGATAGCCCGGTCAGGGTCTTGCCCAGGTCCTGCAGTTCGAGCATCTGCTTCTTGATCTTGGTTTTGCTGGGCGGAAGTTCTTCTTCCAGCTCGTCTTCGTGTCTTTGGCGCGTATTCATGGGGTCGGTAAGTTCAACAGATGTTGCTATGATAGCGCCTCCCGACGAACCAGCCGCCCGAATTTTATGAATATCAAAGTCTCAAAAGCCGTCCACACCGCCGATTCCCTGCAGCAAATGGCCTCCGATGTCGTCCATTACGCCAGTAAACAGGGGGCGACAGCCTGTGCGACCGAGGTGTCGGAAGGTTTCGGCCAGACCGTCACGGTGCGCCAGGGCGCGGTCGAGACCATCGAATACAACCGCGACAAGGGCATGAGCGTCAGCGTTTACATCGGCCAGCGCCGAGGCAACGCGAGTTCCTCGGACTTTTCGAAGAAAGCGCTGCGCGATACCGTGGATGCCGCGCTCAACATTGCGCGCTACACCGCCGAAGACGACTGTGCCGGGCTGCCGGACGCCGACCAGCTCGCCACCGAATTCCCCGACCTGGACCTGTATCACCCGTGGAAAATCAGCGTGGAGCAGGCTATCGGGCTGGCAAGCGAATGCGAAGAGGCTGCTTTCAAGACCGACAAGCGCATCAACAATTCCGAAGGTGCCACCGTCAGCATTAACGAAGGCCGCTTCGTGCAGGCCAACAGCCTCGGTTTCATGGCCGGCTACCCCAGTTCGCGCCACAGCGTGAGCTGTTCGGTGATTGCCGGCAAGGGCGACAGCATGCAGCGCGACTACTGGTACGGTTCGGCGCGCAATGCACGCGAGATATTGAAAGTGGAAGAGATCGGCCGCATCGCCGCCGAGCGCACCGTGCGCCGGCTCAAAGCGCGCAAAATTGACACCATGCAGTGCCCGGTGCTGTTCGAAGCGCCCATCGCGGGCGGACTGTTCGGCCACTTCGTGGGCGCGGTGAGCGGCGGCAGCCTGTATCGCAAATCCTCCTTCCTGCTTGATCATCTGGAGAAGCCCGTCTTTTCCTCCAATATCCATATCGAAGACGTGCCGGACATCAAGCGCGGTCTGGGCAGCAGTGCCTTCGATGACGAAGGTGTGCGTACCCGCCGCCGTGCCATCGTGGAAGAAGGCGTGCTGCGCGGATATTTCCTCGGCAGCTACTCCGCGCGCAAGCTCGGCATGCAAACCACCGGCAACGCGGGCGGCACGCACAACCTCATCATCCGGCCGGGCGAACTGGACTTCAATGGACTGCTGCGCAAGATGCAGCGCGGCCTGCTGGTCACCGAACTGCTGGGCCACGGCGTCAATCCCGTTACTGGCGACTATTCGCGCGGCGCGGCGGGCTTCTGGGTCGAGCACGGCGAGATCCAGTATCCGGTGGAAGAAATTACCATCGCCGGCAACCTCAAGGAGATGTACAAACACATCGCCGCCGTCGGCAACGACGTGCTGGTGCAGGGCGCGCGCCAATGCGGCTCGGTGCTGATCGAGAACATGATGGTGGCGGGGCGTTAATGGGAGCGCCGACCTCCCCGTCGGCAAAGTCGTTTGAAACAGCCGACGAGACGCCGGCGCTCCCGACAAGCGACACCTTGTCATTCCGCCGTGCAACTGCAGAAGACGCACAAGCCATAACAGACCTCATCAACTCCGCTTACCGCGGCGAAACCAGCAGACAGGGCTGGACCACGGAAGCTGATCTGCTGGACGGGCTGCGCACGACGCCGCAGGAAATCCGGCAACTTATCACCGCGCAAGATTCTTTTCTTCTGCTTTGCCATCGCGGCACCGCGCTTGCCGGATCGGTGCACATCGAAAAACAAGGCACTCAGGCCTACATCGGCATGTTCGTCGTGCGGCCGGATATACAAGGCGCAGGCATCGGCAAGCACTTGCTGCAAGAGGCCGAGACCCTGGCGCGCAAGGCGTGGGATGTGAGTTCGTATGCCATGATCGTCATCACCTCCCGCCACGAATTGATCGCGTTCTACGAGCGGCGCGGCTATCGGCGCACCGGAGAACTGAACGAGTTTCCGGTGAACCCCGCACTGTGGACGCCCAAGGTGAGCGGATTGAAAATGGAAAGAATGGAAAAACCCCGTAGCCAGGATGAAACGTAGCGGAATCCGGGAAAGCTTGCGTAGGATGGGTTGCAACAAAGTTACGCGATTCTCTACGCGGTGAACCGCGTGAGAAATCGTCAGAGCATCGCGATACCCATCGTTTCATATGTTGGGTATCGCTGCGCTCAACCCAACCTACCTGTGGGGCAGTTCTTTACGGATTAAGCTGCTGATAAACCACCTGCGCCACCCTCAGCAATTCCGGTTTCTCCACATCACCCGACAGCGCATAGCCGAACGGCCCGTCTATCCAGTAGAACACTCCGACGTTTTCTTCGCGCGCATAACGGAAGGCGGTTTCCTGATTCTCTGCTTTGTCGGTGCGCACATATAAAGTCAGGCGCTGGCCGTGTGTATCCTGATACATGAATTGCGCAGCCGGGCCGTCGCTGCCGGGCAGCAGTCGGCCGCCAACCAGTTCGTATCCAGTACCCAGATGCGGAACCTTGAGCGGGGAGCCCAGCCGTTTCGACAGCCATGCGGTCAGGTGCGCTTCCTGGTCGGCGCCCACTTCCACCGGGTGGCGCACTTCGGGGGTGTAAACCACATGGGCGAGGGCGGCCTGATGCGCGAATGCCATTGAGGCCGGAGCACGCCCTTCCTGCGCGCCGTGCATGAACCAGCCCAGTGCGCCGCCGATGGACAGCCAGGCGGCAACAGCCGCGTAGCGCAGTTGCGGCAGTGTGAGCCATGACCTGGGTTCCGGTCTGGCCAGGCGTTGCGGTACCGCTTCGCTCAACACAGGATCGAACAATGCATGCAGCGCAGCGTTTTGTTGGCGATAGGCGGACGCGCGTTCGGCATCGTCCGGATGCACTGCCAGCCAGGCTTCCACCTGGGCGTGGCGCAGTGGGTCCAATTGGCCATCTATGTAGGCCTGCAAGTCGGACTCGTTCAAGGTTTTTATCGTATCGTTCATTTCACCACCCTCAACGCCGGAATCGTTTTGCCCGCCATGATCTGGCGCAGATGCTCGCGGCCGCGCGACAGTCGCGACATCACGGTGCCCACGGGCACGCTCAGCACTTTTGCCACTTCCTCGTAGCGCATCTCTTCCAGCCCGACCAGAAGCAGTACTTCGCGTTGCTCGACGGGCAGGCAATCGAGCGCAGCCTGCATGTCCCTGACCTGCAGTCCGTCTTCCTGTGTGGCGCGCACGGGAATATTCAGTTCGTCTTCATCCAGCGGCTGCTGCGCGGGCGCGGCACAGTCTGCCCGGACATTGTTCGCATGGATGTTGTGCATGATGGCAAACAGCCAGGCGCGCAGGTCGCTGCCGCGCCGCCACATATGGAAGCGGCCCCACGCGCGTTCCAGCGTGTCCTGCACCAGATCGTCGGCGCGACCGCGTTCCCACACCAGCGACCGGGCATAGCGGCGCAAGCGCGGGATGTGCTCTTCAATCAGGCGGTCGGCTTCGTTCACGCGCTTGCTCCGTCAGTTCAGTAGCCAGTCATCAGTTTCGGGTCGATCTGCCACACTTCGTTGACCAGTTTACCTTCGCGGTAAACCAGCACGAAGCGCACTTTGATCGTTGTCTTGCCTTTGAACTCGACGTTGGCGGTGACGGTGGTCCCTTTGGGGTTGGCGCTTTCCTCCAGTTTGGAGGCGCTCACCTCAAGCGGTGCATTGCCCTTGGCGAACTTACCCCAGGTTTCGCGTATTTTGTCGTTGCCGACATAGGCACCGTCCAGCGGTCCGCCCACCCATTGCAGGGTGGCGTTGTCGCCGTAGCCCGTCATGATCTGGTCGACATTTCCGGCGGCAATGGCCTTGAAATGTGCGGTGGCATCGTCTGCCGGCGCGGCGGATACGAGCGAGGAAAGGGAGAGCAGGGTTGCTGCGCAAAGAGTACGGGCGATTGTGTTCATGTTGGCCTCCTGTTGTTGGGTGAGTTTGGGTGTCGCACTCAGGCAAACACGCCGGATAACCCGTTTATTCCAGGACTGAACAAATATATTTCGGAACCGAGGTTCCGGATGCCGGCTCGACGCTCAGCCAAACAACTTCTTGAGGGTGGTGCTGATCCAGCCGGAGGCTTCTGTGTCATTGCTTTCGGTGTACTTTTTCACCGACTCGACGTAGTCGCGATCCTCACCCTTGATATGGCTGATCAGCCAGCCGTTCAGCAGGGCCAGCAATTCCGGCGCCACGTTTTCGCCCTGGGTGGCGCGCGATCTGATTTCGGCAACCTTCTTCATGAATATCTCGTGAATGCGCCGGTGTGCCTTGAGGTAAAGATAGCCCGCTTTTTCCTGCAGGCTTTCCTCGAATTCGAAGTGGGTGATGGTGTAATTCAGCAGGCCTTCCATCACGTGGTTGGTCTCGTGAGCATCGCCGCTCTGGCAGGCATCGTGCAATTCGTTGATGAATTCGGTGAGCCGTTTATGCTGCGTATCGATGACGGGAATGCCCGATTCCAGTTCCCGCGTCCAGACCATGTATGCCATGTTGCTCCCCTTTTGTATGGACTCGCCGGCGCGAGCCTTATGTGCAACTCTTGTTGTTTGTCGGGACGATACCCGAATTTGGGAGCCGAAAGGGTGGTTTGAATGATGTAGGTATGCGCGGTGCAGGGTTAATCAGCGCGGCTCGATCTGCCACAGATGCTGCGACACCGAGAACCAAGCACCCAGCCAGCCCAGATAGGCCGCGAATCCCATCAGCGTCAGGCTATCGCCGAACGAGAGGTGTTGCAGGCTGAAGTTGCTGGCGTAAAGCTGGGTGAGGGTGCCGACCTGGTGGTTTAGCAGTTGCAGACTGATCGCCACCAGCAGCCAGGCCGCGATGCCGCCCAGCAGGCCTTGCGTGAGGCCGAAATAGAGGAAGGGGCGGCGGATGAAGGCGTCTGTCGCACCGATGAGTTTCGCCACTTCGATTTCTTCGCGGCGCGTGAGGATCTGCAGGCGAATGGTGTTGAAGGTGATGGCGATTAGGGCGAAGCTCAACAACGCCGCGAGGATGGCAACCGCCGTGCGGCCGAAATCCAGCAGCGCTTCCAGTTTGTGTACCCAGGCCGAGTCGAGCTGCACATGTTCGAAGTGCTGCCAGGTATTCAGTTCATCGCGCAGTGCTTCCATCGCTTTCAAATTGCCTTCCTTGGGATAAACGATGAAAGCATCCGGCAGCGGGTTCTGCGACAGGCCGCCTATCACTTCGGCCATGCCCGTACTCTGCTGCAATTTTTTCAGGGCCACTTCGCGCGACACGAATTCGATGCGCTTGATGGCGGTGTGCTGCTTGAGCTTGTCGCCGATGCGCTCGATGTCGCCGGTACCGGTTCCTATGGTCAGGAATACGCTGATCTGCGGTGTACCCGCGATCTGCGAACCGAGCGACTGCACGCTCTTCAGCAGCACGTAACCGCCGACCGGCAGGCTCAGCGCAATGCCGATGATGAGTATATTGAGCAGCGTCGCGTTGGGTGTGAGCAGCAGGCGGCGCAGGGTGTAGTTCAACACGCGCAGGTGTTCGATCAAAGTCTTCATCCCTGCAACTCCCCCTTCTTGAGGTGCAACGCCCGCGCCGGGAACTGGCGCAGGATGCTTTCGTCGTGGGTGGAGATGAGCAGCGTGACGCCGACCTGGTGGAACGATTTGAAGATGTTCATGATCTCGGTCGAATATTCGGTGTCGAGGTTGCCCGTGGGTTCATCCGCCAGCAGGATGGTGGGGCGATTCACAATCGCGCGCGCGATGCACAGACGTTGCTGCTCGCCGCCGGAAAGCGCGACGGGGTGGGCTTTTTCACGGTCAAGCAGGCCGACCTTGTCCAGCGCGGCACGCACGCGCTTGCCTGCTTCGCGATGGTCGAAGCCGCAGATTTGCAGCGGCAGCATCACGTTGTCGAAGGCATTGCGGTCGAATAAAAGTTTATGGTCCTGAAAGATCAGTCCGATGTTGCGGCGCAAAGCGGGGATGGCGGCGGGTTTGATGGAACGGATGTTCTGCCCCTTGACCAGCACGCCGCCGCTGCTGGGGCGCTCAATGGCGGCAACGAGTTTGAGCAGCGTGCTCTTGCCCGCGCCCGAGTGCCCGGTGAGATACACCATCTCGCCTTCGGCGATGTCGAAGTTGAGATTCTTCAGTGCTTCGTGGCCGCCGGGGTAGCGTTTGTAGACTTGGTTGAATTTGATCATTGTAAAAACCTAATTAGCCCGGTAGGTTGGGCAAAGCGCAGCGTGCCCAACAAAATAATGCATTATTAAAAATGTTGGGCACGCTGTGCTTTGCCCAACCTACGTGCTTTATTCGTTCGATAATCCAAGCAGCGCCGCCACAAAATCCTCTGCCACAAACGGTCGCAGATCATCCAGCCCCTCACCCACGCCGATGAAGCGCACCGGGATCGGATGCGCCTTGGCGATGGCCGCGATGACGCCGCCTTTGGCGGTGCCGTCGAGCTTGGTCAGCACCAGGCCGGTCACCTGCAGCGCCTCGTCGAAAGCCTTGACCTGCGACAGCGCGTTCTGGCCGGTGTTGGCGTCCAGCACCAGCAGCACTTCATGCGGTGCACCGGGCAGCGCTTTGTCGATCACGCGCTTCACCTTCTTGATTTCTTCCATCAAATGCGCCTGCGTGGTCAGGCGGCCGGCGGTGTCGGCCAGCACCACGTCGATGCCGCGCGCCTGCGCCGCCTGCACCGCGTCGTAGATCACCGCTGCGGCATCGCCGCTTTGTTGCGCGATCACGGTCACGTCGTTGCGCTTGCCCCATTCCATGAGCTGTTCGCGCGCGGCAGCGCGGAAAGTGTCGCCTGCGGCCAGCAGCACCGATTTGCCCTGACTCTGGAAATGTTTGGCCAACTTGCCGATGGAAGTGGTCTTGCCCGCGCCGTTCACGCCGCACAGCATGATGACGAAAGGCTTGTGCGGGTTGACGTCAAGGGGTTTAGCCAAGGGCTGCAGCAGCTTGAGTAGCGCGTGCGCCAGGGCTTCCTTCAATTGGCTGGCCTCGGTCAGGCGTTGTTCTTTCACCTGGCGGCGCACGTCGGCCAGCAGCAAGCGCGTGGCATCCATGCCCACGTCGGCCGTAATGAGAATGGTCTCCAGTTCTTCGTAGAGGTCTTCGTCTATGCGGCCGCCGGGAACCAGCAAGGCGGCGAGCTGTCCACCGGTGCGCGCCAAACCGCCCGTCAAACGGGTCAGCCAGCTTTTCGATTCGGCGGTGGCGGGTGTCTTTTTCAGGAAGCTAAACATGCAAGAGTATTCGGGAGTGAATGAAATGTCGCATAATGCGCGCTCATTTTAAGCCGAATCGCGCATCCATAGGGTAGGGAAATGAGAATCCATTTAGTTGTCATCGCGCTGTTGCTGCAGATTTCGTTTGTGGCGCAGGCGGAAGTTTATGAAAAGACGCTGGGCAACGGGCTCAAAGTCATTGTCAAGGAAGACCACCGCGCGCCGGTGCTGGTTCAGCAAATCTGGTACCGCGCGGGCAGCATGGACGAGCGCACCGGCACCACCGGCGTGGCGCATGTGCTGGAACACATGATGTTCAAGGGCACCAAAGACGTTCCGGTCGGCGAGTTCTCACGGATCATCGCTGCGGCGGGCGGGCGCGAGAATGCCTTTACCAGCTACGATTACACGGCGTACTTCCAGCAGTTGCACAAATCCAAACTGCCGCTGGCGATGAAGCTCGAGTCCGACCGCATGCACAACCTGCTGATGTCGGAAAAAGAGTTTGGCAAGGAAGTTCGCGTGGTGATGGAGGAGCGCCGCTGGCGCACCGAGGACGACCCGCGCTCGCTGATGTTCGAGAAGCTGATGGCGACCGCGTACCAGGAACACCCCTACCATAACCCCATCATCGGCTGGATGGCCGATCTGGAGAACATGACCGCCTCCGATGCGCTGGACTGGTACAAGACCTGGTATGCGCCCAACAACGCGACGCTGGTGATCGCGGGCGACGTCAAGGCGAAAGAAGTGTTCGCGCTGGCGCAGAAATACTACGGCGGCATTCCCCGCGTGAAATTGCCGCAACGCAAGGCGGCGGGCGAGTCGGCACAACTGGGCATCAAGCGCATCACGGTCAAGGCGCCGGCCGAGTTGCCCTACCTTGTGATGGCCTGGCAGGCGCCCACATTGCGCGATGCGGAAAAAGACTGGAAACCTTACGCGCTGGAAGTATTGGCGGGCGTGCTGGACGGAAACAGCTCGGCACGATTGAACAAGGCGCTGGTGCGCGAGCAGCAGGTGGCGATGGATGTGGGCACGGGCTACGACAGCGTGGCGCGCGGCCCCGGCCTGTTTTTGCTGGAAGGCACACCACGCGAGGGCAAGACGGTGGGCGATGTGGAGCAGGCGTTGCGCGAGCAACTGGCGTTGCTGGTGCGCGACGGCGTGAGCGCGGAAGAGTTGCAGCGCGTCAAATCGCAGGTGCTGGCGGGCGAAGTCTACAAGCGCGATTCGGTGTTCTACCAGGCCATGCAGATCGGGCAACTGGAAAGCACGGGCTTGTCGCACAAGGCGGAGCCGGTGATGCTGCAGAAGCTGCAGGCGGTCACCGCGCAGCAGGTGCAGGATGTGGCGCGCGAGATATTCAACGACGACCGGCTGACCGTGGCCACACTCGATCCGCAACCGCTTTCCGACAAACCCAAACATAACCCGGGAGCGGCCCATGCTCACTAGAATTATTTCCACAGCAGTCCTGCTGGGTGCGGCAAGCATCGCATTCGCCACCCCGCAAATCCAGCACTGGCAAGCGCCCAGCGGCGCACGCGTGTATTTCGTGGAAAACCACGACCTGCCGATGCTGGATGTGGCGGTGAATTTCCCTGCCGGCAGCGGCTTCGATGTCGCAGGGAAGGTGGGCGTGTCGCACCTGACATTCGGCATGCTCGACCTGGGTTCGCAAGACCTGAGCGAGGACGATATCGCGCGCAAGCTGGCCGATGTCGGCGCGCAGATGGGCGGGCAGTTCGATGCGGACCGCGCCGGTCTGAGCCTGCGCACCCTGAGCAGTGCAGCGGAACGCGAGGCGGCGCTGGATATCCTGGCGCGTTGCCTGCAACAACCCCTGTTTCCCGAGCCGGTGCTGGCACGCGAGAAAGCGCGCCTGATCGCGTCCCTGAAGGAAGCCGAGACGCAGCCGGAAAGCATCTCCGACAAGGCGTTCGCCAAGGCGGTGTTCGGCGTGCATCCCTACGGCTGGCGCACCGAAGTGGCGGACGTGGAAAAGATACAGCGCGCGGAACTGGAGAGTTTCTACCGCGCGCACTACGGCGCAAAACACGCGGTTGTCGCCCTCATGGGTGACGTCACGCGCGCAGAGGCCGAAGCCATCGCGCAGCGCCTGACTGCAGGCCTGCCGGAAGGCGGCGCCGATGCCGGTATCCCGGCGGTGCTGATCCGCATTTCGCCCAGCGAGGAGCGCATTGCGCATCCCGCCAGCCAGAGCCACATCCTGATCGGCACGCCCGGCGTCGCGCGCAACGACGAAGACTACTTCCCGCTGTACGTCGGCAACTACATATTGGGCGGCGGCGGATTCGTGTCGCGCCTGATGAACGAGGTGCGCGAGAAACGCGGCATGGCCTATAGTGTATACAGCTATTTCATGCCGATGCAGCAGCCGGGCGCGTTCCAGATCGGCCTGCAGACCAAGAAAGAGCAGGCGGACGAGTCGCTCAAGGTGGTGCGGCAGACTCTGCGCACGTTTGTGGACAAAGGCGTGACCGAAAAGGAACTGCGGGCCGCCAAGCAGAACATCATCGGCGGCTTTCCGCTGCGCATCGACAGCAACAGGAAGATCATCGAATACCTGGGCGTGATCGGTTTCTACAAATTGCCGCTGACATATCTGGACGATTTCACCGCCAAAGTGGACAAAGTCACGAGCAAACAGATCAAGGATGCGTTCAAGCGTCGCATCGATCCGGATGCGCTGGCGACGGTGATCGTCGGGGCGCCTGAAGAAAAAACGGGAGCATCAAAATAAACAAGGTTCGCATCATCGGCGGCACCCACCGCAGCCGCCTCATCGAATTCCCCGATGCCGAAGGATTGCGCCCCACGCCGGACCGGGTGCGCGAGACCCTGTTCAACTGGCTGGGGCAGACGCTGTACGGCAAACGTTGCCTGGACTTGTTCGCGGGCAGCGGGGCATTGGGCTTCGAGGCCGCGTCGCGCGGCGCCGAAGCGGTGCTGATGGTGGAGAATAATCGGGTTGTCTACAAGGCTTTACAGGATAACGCGAAGAAATTGGGACTGATCAATGTAGCTTTGCGCTGCGATGATGGGATAAAATTCGCCCGGCAAGATAACGGGTTGTTCGATGTGGTCTTTCTTGATCCCCCTTTTAAAAGCGATTTCCTGCCCCAACTTCTGCCCTTGTTGGAGAGCAGAATGGCACAGGGCGGGGTGGTTTATCTGGAAAGCGGAACGGCATTCGAACCGGACGATGCCTGGCAAGCGGTAAAGCAGGCCAAAGCGGGTGCCGTGTACTATCAATTACTGGAACGCAAATGAGCATGACCAAGGTGGTCTACCCCGGGACGTTCGATCCCATCACGCGCGGGCACGAGGACGTGGTGCGCCGCGCCGCCGGTCTGTTCGGCGAAGTGATTGTGGCCGTCGCGGCCAGCCGCACTTCGACGCTGTTCACGCTGGACGAGCGGGTTTCGATGGCGCGCGAGGTGTTCGCCGGCTTCGACAACGTCAAGGTCGAGGGCTTCGACAGCCTGCTGATGAGTTACGTGCTCTCGCAGAATGCCCGTGTGGTATTGCGCGGACTGCGCGCGGTATCGGACTTCGAATACGAGTTCCAGATGGCGGGTATGAACCGCACCCTGCATCCGGATATCGAGACCCTGTTCCTGACGCCCGCGGAACAATACACGTTCATCTCAGCCAGCATCGTGCGCGAAATCGCACGCTTCGGCGGGGACGTAAGCAAATTCGTTTCGCCGCTGGTCGTGGCGAAACTGAGAGAAAAATATCAACGTTAAGGAGAGTAGTCATGTCATTAATCATCACCGATGAATGTATCAATTGCGATGTGTGCGAGCCGGAATGCCCTAACGGGGCCATTACGCAAGGCGAGACCATCTATATCATTGACCCCGCGAAATGCACCGAATGCGTGGGTCACTACGACACGCCGCAATGCGTGGAAGTCTGCCCGGTCGATTGCATCCCGCACGACCCAGCCCATGTGGAAACCAAGGAGCAGTTGCAGGCTAAGTACGAAAGACTGATGGCGGAAAAGAAGTAAGTTTCGCTGTTACTAATAAAAAGCCCGCGCCTTGGCGCGGGCTTTTTATTTGGTGCAGGATTTATTGCTTGTGATCTTGCAGATTGCAGGCGGCGGGACTCGGATAGCGGACATCCAGGGTAGGGGCTTGAGGGGCTCTTGCTAACCCTTAAGCGACCTTTATGCTCCCCAAAGCGGACACACTCTGAGCGTTCCCATTCTGCCTGCAGCTGCACTGCCCGCCTTCGCCACCCATTCGTTGGGGTTGGCGGTGGGGAGAAATTCGCTGTTGTCCGCCGGGGCGGTGCGCCACTCCACTCGTTATCAATCGCATTAATGCCTCCCGGTTTCTCCGTTGTTCCCGTCACAACTAAAGCGTTCCCTGCATTCCGTCCGCAGACAATTGTGGTCCCCTATTATTGCGCAGCGAAAGCTAGGTTTAGTTTGAAAGAAAAACACCCCATCGAGGATCTTTCTGAAGATCCTTTTGGATGTTCTCCTTTATTTCGGAGAGAAAGGCTTCAACCTCTTTCCAGAATTTGGATTGAAAATCCGGATCCCGGAATTCCACATCTTTAAACCCTATTCGATAAAGCCTTGTGAGATGGCCGGGGATATAGTTCAAATGTCGACCACTCACGTTGCCTGGGTGATCCAGTGACAGACGATATCCTCTGTCAGTCTTTACATTAACCACCCGCATCAACCACCCCAAGCGCTGACACTCCTCCTCCCTTCGATCCAACTCTTCATTCGTCGAATGCAACTGACACGTGTTGTAATCTTCAGCGACCCCCACATAACCTGTTCTCATAATATCCAATATTCGGTGGTGGCGCGCGATCTCAAACTCCGTATAACAACCCATATCTCCTGAACTGCAGTGCAGTGATGCGTCTGAATCAGCAGTCCGAATGTATTTATGCAAGGCTGGCTTGAATCCGATCGACTCAAGCCGCAACTGCGCCTGTTTTCGATCACCTTCGGCTTGGGAACAGTCTGAAACAACCCCTTCCCTATCCAGAACGGAAGTCGTTTCGCAGGCGCGCAAGATCACCTCAGCAACCGGGTCCCCTAATGCAATCGCATTTTTCAATGCCGGTAGCCAGACCTTATTAAACGCCTGACGCGCATGCGCATAAGCTTCGGACTCCCGCCGGCTCGCCTCCGCGCATTGTTTGACTTGAAGTTCCATTTCCTTTTCAGCCTGCTTTTGAGCCAACTCAAAAGCTATTCGCTCTGCCTTAGATTGAAAAGGGATTGAATCCCCTTCCTCCCCATCTCCCTCCCTCCCATCGCATTCGTAATCCCCTGTGGGTAAAGCGACGACCTCCCTGAGATCCAATTTAAACTGGTCGACATTGATCCAACCCTTGTGATCTTTCATTTCTTTGACCACGGATTCCTGGGATTCCTGGCGGGGTTCATTCTTGGCCAACAACTTCTTCTTATCTTCCGAGCATGGGAGTTCCGAATAAGTCACCCCCGCCGAGGTCACACATTTGAAAACATCACCATAAGCGGTAGAGACTACAAAAAAGGTAATTAACGAGACTAATAACTTCCTCATACTCATATTTCCTTTACTTAACGATCCAATGACCAGAGTCAAAATGTAGTTATTCCCACTTTGCAGCAAAGTTGAAGCTCTCTCGATACGTCTTCTGTTGGCATAGATGTGTCACGTATCTCCACAATCTTGAAGCTGTGAGCCAATCCATTAAGACCCTTCGTAGTCAAATTGGAACGCCCGCGACTATCCCCTGTTGGCCGAATTCTGCCTGTTAATACCACCTATGCCAACGTCTGCTTTTGCGCCAAGCATTGAAAATTCCTGTCACCGCTGGCACACCGGACAATAGAATGTCGAGCGTTGCCCCTGCCGTATCTGTTTGATGGCCGTGTTGCATACGCGGCAGGGTTCTCCTGTGCGTCCGTACACGAAATAGGTCTGCTGGAAATAGCCGCTGCCGCCGTCGCTGTGTACGAAGTCGCGCAGCGTGCTGCCGCCCTGGCGGATGGCTTCAAGAAGTACTTCCTTGATGTTCTGTGCCAGCCGACGGCAACGCGGCAACGAGAGTTTGTTCGCCGCCAGTTGCGGGCGGATGCCGGCGCGGAATAGCGCCTCGTTGGCGTAGATGTTGCCCACGCCCACGACCAGATGGCTGTCCATGAGTGCTTGTTTGATTGCCACGCTGCGCGAGCGGATGGCGCGGTGCAGGTATTCGCCGTCGAAGTCCTGGCCCAAGGGTTCCGGGCCGAGCGTTGCCAACAGAGGATGCTGCGCGATGTCGCCCTCGTGCCACAGCACCGCGCCGAAACGGCGCGGGTCGCGCAGGCGCAGCAATTGGCCGGTGTCCAGCAGCAGGTCGAAGTGATCGTGTTTCGCGGCGGGTGTGCCCGCAGGTTGGATGCGCAGGCTGCCGCTCATGCCCAGATGCAGGATGAGCGTGCCGTGATCGAATGCAATCAGCAGATACTTGGCGCGGCGCCGCAGGTCGCGCACGGTTTGTCCGTGCAGGAGTTGGGGCAGGTTGTCTGGAATGGGCCAGCGCAGACTGGGGTTGCGGATGACGACGCCGATGACGCGCCGCTGGATGAGATGCGGGGCAATGCCGCGTAGAGTGGTCTCGACTTCCGGCAATTCAGGCATGGTATTTCTTTCCGCCAATTGTCACTCTGGGAATTCTCACGTCTATTTGCCGGAATGCTTGCTGAGTTCGCACTGGCGTTAGTATAAGCGATACCGTTCCCATGCTTTCTTTTGATGATATTAATCCGGCTACGTGAGGTTTGAAGTCAGAGACCCAAACCCCTCCCAGCCTCCCCTTGTCAGGGGAGGAGCGGTATCTGCTCTCCCCCTGAAGTGGGGTAAGCAGGCAATCCGCACAGCGGATGCTCGCACAAGGGGGAGTTGGAGGGGGTTTGGAAGTAATGCCGATTTGAGCTCAAGCAAAATCTGACCAGATTAGTAGTGTCTTGCGCGGGATGCACATTGGCTCGCCATATGTGCCGAGACGTGGCGAGGCTACCTCGGCGTCGCGATGGACTGGTGTGCTATCGCCGACTCACAGCGCAAAAGTCATTCCAAAGCTGACAAAACCATAGCGGTGATCAAATTTGCTTGCGGTGAAGCCGTTATAGGTGAAGGGGATTTCTCCGACGAACTGGTTGCTCATCAATTGCGCACGAAAGAATACCGCGGAGTTTTGCGCGATTTTCCGCAGGATTTCACCGACGACGATACGATTCGTTTTATAGGCGACTCCCCCCCGTTCGGCGATCCGGGCATCTATGCCACTACGGTTCAATTTCTGGAAATGGTAACCGCCGGTCAATTGCCAATCGTCGTTGTGCCATTGAAGCATGGTGCCTGCATGGGAGTAGTGCGCATCATAGGACAATTCCTGGAGGACGCTGGTGGGAGTTGAAACAGTTGCGTCAACCAGATTCCCGCAAGGCGCTGCCAGTGTGGCGATGCTTCCGGTGGGGGTGAACACGAGATTGAAAGCGCAACCGTTTGCGGTGGTGAGCGTGGCCGTCATGGCATCCACTGTCACGCGGCTGGTGCCGGTGCCGATAAAGGCAGACCAATCGGTCTGATCACCCGGACGCCAGGTAGCCAGCAAGTCCACTTGCTTCTGGAGATCATTGGGCTTGATTGCCTTGAGGGTATCAAGTGTTTGTCCCTGGAATGTGGTCGGGGACGAGTTGCTGAGCGAGTCGGCGGAATTTCCCCACGCGCCCACGCGCAATGCAGCGCTGAAATCCATCGGCCCGCCGTATTCGAAGAATCTGTATTGGGCTGCCGCGTGCCAGCTGGAAATGGAGTATTGGTCTTGCCAGTATTCAATCCTGCGCTTCCACAGCCCGCCGTCAATTGATATCCGGTCACTTGGTGCATAGATTCCCCGCAAGTGCCACCCGCTGTAATCGCCGACGCGGGTGCCGCCGTAAACGGGATCATTGGCACGAACACCAAATACGTCCAGTGTGCTGTTAAACGCGTCATAGGCCAACTCCAGTCGACCTGTTCCCGCGTTCATGTGAGTGTCGGCAGACAAGAATGCATCGAGCGGCGCGGCGGATAGCTGCACTGGCAATGAGAATATGGCGGCCAACACAATACGCATTTCTTTCTCCTTCGCCACCAAAAAAAGGGAACATGCAGTGCATGTTCCCTTGTGAGGACGTTTAAAAAGGCAGGCTAATTTGCGGTAACGCGAATCGTAATACCCTTGCCGGATAGGCCGCCCCCGTTCGGGAATCCGGCGGCTGCGGGTGCGGTCACTGCAACTGCGGGCACCGGCGTAATCACGGAAGCGTTATCCATGTA
Source organism: Sideroxyarcus sp. (assembly GCA_030652215.1). Taxonomy (GTDB): domain Bacteria; phylum Pseudomonadota; class Gammaproteobacteria; order Burkholderiales; family Gallionellaceae; genus Sideroxyarcus. The sequence continues at coordinate 10,354 of JAUSBC010000007.1, read as the reverse complement.
CATGGAAGAGCCCTTCATCGCCACAGTCACATCGAAGGTGCCTGTAGCCAGATCCAGATTGGCGAATCCGGTTTGACCCGCGAGGGCGTTCTTGGCAGCAGTCCAGTCTACGGTCAAAACATTGTTAGCGCTTGTCAGGACATTGGCTGCTTCATTGGCGAGCACGGCGCTGAAAGTCACGCCAGCACGATTCTTGCCATACGCATACAGCTTTGCCGAAGCCGGGACGGTCACAGAGAGCGTGCCATTGTTGTGTGCCATATTGACCTTATCGATATACAGCCACAGCTCGCGATTACCGCCACCGACTTCGATTGCCCTGAAGATTGCCGGTTTTTCCGGCTCCAATTCCGGATTGCCGCTAACCACAACGTTAAGGGATGCCGATGACAGCGGGCCGGCAACAGTTACGCTAAATGGCTGCGTTGTCGTCGTCACAGTCGCATTGTTTATTTGCGGGGCGGAAAGAACTATCCCTTTAATCGTCCCGTTCATCGTCACAATGATCGGGTGCAATGGAACGCCATGCGCAGCACAATCATCAACAGCCTGATTGGCGGCCGTTTCCAGCTCCGCTGCCGCGGCAGGCAGCCCGTTAGCGGCGGCGGACGCAACCGCTGTCGCCAACCCATTGGTTGCGGCAGGGTTTGCGCCGACGTTCAGGGCAGTGGCCACGTCGCACGTCATCAAGGATGAGATCTGGCTCATCGCGGCAACCATCTCGTCGATTTTGGCATGTTCATTGGCTACCACGCTTTGCAGGTTCTCCGGAGTTGCATGCTCAATTCCCTCAAGATGGGCATCCAGGGCGGGGCCTGCGATCTCGGAAACCATGGCGGGACACAAAGCCGAGACGGATGCCGAGACTCCCGATTCTGCCTGAGCCTGGATCACAGCCTGACGTATCGCCTCCTTGGTAATCGGCAGAGTCAGCCCTGTCGTAGTGGAGGCGTTCCATATTGCCAAAGCGGAGCCCCGACTTGCGGCAGGAAACATGCTGGTCGCAGTCACACCCGATGCTGCGGACGTGATTACTCTGGAAGTGCCCGATAGCAGGGCTTGAACAGCATTCGCAGTTGCCTCCACAGTCAACGCATCGGCCGTGGTTGCCGGAACGACTTGAGATGAAGTCACGCCGAGTGCCCCCGCAATTTTGCCGGCCACATTGGCGACGGAGTCGGGCGAATGAACATTGCCGCCGACTGCCCTGATTTGACTATCAACCAATGTGGTCAAGGGCGTAACGACGGGCGTGGCGCTCGGTGGTGCAGTCAAAGTTGTGCCGGTCAGGTCGGCGCCGGTAACCGTGTCGGTGCCGCCTGTAACGCATACCGTGTGCGCTACCGCCGAGACGGTCGGAAATGTAAAGACGCCGTCGCCGTTGGTCGTCACTGCGGCGGCATCGCCGGCCCCACCGCAAACGCCGTCGTCGTTGGAGTCAATGTTTACCGTTGCAGCGCTCACAGGTCCTTTTATTGCCGAACCCTGGAACACGTCCGCCGCGCCTCCCCCCGAGCTGTTGCCGCCGCACGCGGCCAGCAAGGTAAGCAGTGAAGCTGTGGCAAGGCCAAGTTCAGCCGTTTTTTTCAAATTCAAGTCTTTAGTGGTCGTCATCACATCTCCCTTTTCAGAATCCGACAAAGGACTTAAAGCAGCCTGTCCCGGTCGAGACAATATTGAGTACACGTCGATTGGCGATATAGAAAATCATGTGCAGAGCCTCCTGTTGTTCTGGCAGGCTGCGCTGGAGATATTAGGCTTGTGAAATTTGAAAACAATAAACTGCGCCACTACCTTGCAGGGGAGGGAGATGCTTGCTTTGCAGGGGAGGTGGATACCTTAGAGGCCTTATCTATTCGGCCTTTAGTCGCCGATCCTTGAGGACGGGATGTGGCCCATCCGGCTTTATTCAGGTGCGGACTTGTTGTTCGGCAGGTGGGACGCGATGCCACGCAGCCGGGTTTCTGCTTCAGGCAGTCCCGGTATCGCTCAGTGTTTTCTGCGCCACCACTGGAGCGCACCCATTGCGACGAGCAGCAGCGGGAACACTACAAGGAAGCTCACGCTGAGAGCGGCGAGCTGGTTTTTGCTGAAGACGATCTGGGCGTCCTTGGCCGCGTGCGGTTGCACCGTGATGAGCCGCTCTTCGTTCGCCAGCCAGTTCACCATGCCGATGCCGAGGTCGAGGTTGCCGCCGTTGCCGGAATAGACGTTGGCGAGGAAGGCGCCGCTGCCCACGACTACGATGCGCTGCTCGCGGTCGTTCACGCTGCGCTGCAGGGCGACGGCGAGGCTGAACGGGCCCGGGATGTCGCGGTTCTTGTCCATGCGCTTGTCGACGCCGTGATCGCTGACCCAGCCCTGCGCCGCACCTTCCACCAGAATGTGCGTCCGCCAGTCGTCGTCCTGCTCGATGCCCAGCGCGCGCGCATCGGGGAAAACGGTAACCAGGTCGAAGTTGCGCGTGACGGCGTGCGGCGGGTAACCGGTGCCCAGCGCCCAGTTGGGCGGCACGTTCATATCCTGCGCGGCGGGGTCGATCACGACGCCGGGCATGACGGTCAGGGAGAGTTTTTCGGCCAGCGGCTCCAGTCCGCGCAAAGGCTCGGCATCCACCAGCCACAGCAGGTTGCCGCCGTTGTCGATGTGGCGCAACAGTTTCTTTACTTCGCCCGGCAGCATCTGGGTTTGCGGATGGGTGAGTACCAGCATGCTGGCGTTGGCCGGGATGTCCTGCGCCACGGCCAGATTGATGCTGCTGGTGCGGTAGCCCAGTTGTTGCAGGCGCGAACCGACTTCGCCGAGATCGTGGTTGGCGATGCCGTCCCGGTTGCGTTCGCCGTGGCCGCCAACGTACATCAGCAACTGATCCTTGCTGTGCGCCAGCCGCAACAGGGCGCCTGAAAGCGTCTGTTCGTTCAGGGTGGTGATGTGCTCGCTGCGTCCCGCGAATTCCACCACCATTTCGCCGTTGCCCTTGATGGTCGCTTTGCGCATCGCTTCCGCATCCTTCACCGGATCGACGAAGGCGAGCGTGATGTCGGGCTTGTAGCGCTGATAGAGCGCAACAAATTCGCGTATGAGTTTGCGCATGTCGCCGAGCTGGGCATCCTGTTCGGTGGCGTAGACCGTGATTTTCACCGGCCCCTGCAGCATGGCCAGCGCTTCCACGCTGCCCGGCTCCAGGCTGTTCAGCGCGTTTTGCGTGACGTCCCACTGTGCGGGATAGCGCGCGGCGACTTGGAACAGTGCGCCCGCAGCCGCGAGTACCAGCAGCAGCGTGACGATGCGTTTGAGCAGGGGCAGGAAGCGCTTCATGACGCGTTGCGCCTTTCGTTATTCAGGTGGCGAATCGTCAGCAGCAGCAGGGTGGAGATGAACAGCACGAAATAGATCAGGTCGGCGCTGTTGACCAGCCCCATGTTCAGGTTCTGGAAATGCGCGTTGGGCGAGAGCGAGCGCAGGAAGCCGCGGTTGTCGTTGGCGCTCAGTTCCAGCAGCCACAGACCGAACGACAATCCCATCGCGCCGGTCGCGGCGATGATGGGTTGCTTGTTCAGCGCCGAGAAATACAGGCCCAGCGCCGCGTAGCTGGCGGCAAGCAACAGCACGCCCAGAATGTTGGCGAGCAGCAGCCCGGTGTCGGCGTGCGTGCCCAGCAGCAGCGTGGCGAGCATGGCGGCGCAGCCGGCAACGATGAGTACGAGCAGCAGCATCAGGCCGAGGAATTTTCCCAGCACGATGTGCGCGGACGAGACGGGCGCGGTGAGCAGCAGCACCCAGGTCTGGTTGCGGCGTTCCTCGGCGATGAGGCGCATGGTGAACAGCGGGATCAGCATCATCAGCATCAGCGCCAGCATGCCGCACACCGGCGCGGCGATGGAAATGGTCGCGCCCGGCGCATTGTCGAGCCGCGCCAACTGCGCCTGCACCAGCAGGTAATCGTTGATGCGCCCGAAGTAGAACCAGGCGAACAGGAACTGCATCAGCGCCAGCATCAGCCAGGTGGAGGGAGCTGCAAACAGGCTGCGGAATTCCTTTTTGGCGATGGTGAGGATCATGCGGAGGCGGCCTCGGATTCGGTGATGTGCAGGAATGCTTCTTCCATGTTGCCGTTCGCCATCATTTCGGTGCTGCTGCCGCTGTAGATCAGGCGGCCCCTCTGCAGGATGATCACGCGGTCGCACAGGCTTTCGGCTTCGTTCAGCAAGTGGGTGGAAAGGATCACGCTGCTGCTGTCGCCCAGTTCGCGGATGAGGGTGCGTATGTCGCGTATCTGCGCCGGATCGAGGCCGACGGTGGGTTCGTCCAGTACCACCACGGCAGGGTTGTGGATGATGGCCTGGGCGATGCCGACGCGCTGCTGGTAACCTTTGGACAGCGAGCCGATGATTTTTCTGCCGCTATCCTGCAGACCGCAGCGCTGTTTGGACAGGGCCAGCGCGTCGGCAAGTTTGGCGGATGGTATGCGGTGCAGGCGCGCAGCAAACAGCAGGAAGTCGTCGACGCGCATGTCCCTGTACAGCGGCGGGTGTTCCGGCAGGAATCCGATGCAGGCCTTGGCCTTTTGCGGTTCCTTTTGAATATCGTATTCGCACACTTCGACCTGGCCGCTGTGCGGCGGCAACGCGCCGGTGAGCATTTGCAGCGTGGTGCTTTTGCCCGCGCCGTTGTGCCCCAGCAGCCCCAGCACCTGGCCGCGCCGCAATTCCAGCGACACGCCGTCCACCACCAGGCGGTTGTCGCGGCGGCGCATCAGGTTGCATGCGCTAAGAGTGAGCGGTGCGGTCATGGTCGCGTAACGTTTGGGGGCTTGTGCATTGGGCGGAATATAACCCAATACTCCGCGCGATACCAAAACACGCGGTTTATTTGCGGAGAGCGGCGGCCAGCGGGCGAAACTGCATGCCGGACGAAACCGGAGAGTATCCGAGGATTTCGCTTCGGCCGATTTATCTCGGGTAGAATCGTGCTCACAATGAAAATACCTTACCTTCTTTCTTTCCCCGCCGCGAAAAGCGGTTTGAATCCGCTGTGTAAGCCTTTCGGCTTGCTGGTGCTGCTGGCCGCCCTGGGCGGCTGCGCGGCAGGGCCCGCTCCCAAACAGCCCGCCGCGCCCGCGCCGGCCCGTGATACGGCGACTATTCCGGCAGCGCGAGCCGAAGTGCGCAAAGCGGTTCCCGTGCAGAGCATCTCCTCCGAGTGGAGCGCCTTGTTCCAGTCGTCGCACATAGATGCGCTTATCGGGCGCGCGTTCAATGCCAACCCGAATGCAGGGGCGGCACAGGCGGCATTGCGGCGGTCGCTGGAGTTTCCGGTGGCGCGGCAGGGGTTCTTTTACCCCTCCGTGCTGGTGGATGCGCCCGTGCCCGACAAACCGGCGGGCAGCAAAGGCGACGCAGCGCCGGGAACGCAGGACTATTACGGCATTCGCACCGCGCGCTTGTCAGTGGGCTTTGTGCCGGAGATGCTGGGTGCCAAGAACGGCAAGTCCGGCCCGCCCCGCTTGCAGGACGAGGTGCAGCGCGAGGCGAGCTATTTCACGCTCGCCGCGAACGTGATTGCCGCCGCCATACAGGAAGCTTCGTTGCGCGCGCAGATCGGGGCGCAACTCAATATCGTGGGTTTGAACAGGCAGTCGCTGGAAATCGTGCGCAACCAGTTCAAGCTCGGCTATGTTTCCGAAGAAGAGGTGAGGCAATTCGAACTGGAAGCCGCCCACGCCCAGCAGGCGCTGGCGCCGCTGCAACAGCAACTGGAAGAGACGCGCGGCATGTTGAGTGCGTTGGCGGGCAGGGCGCCGGAAGAGGATGACGCGGAAGCGTTCGCGGTGGATGCGCTGAAGCCGGTCCGGGCGTTGCCGTCTAGCCTGCCGTCGCAACTGGTGGAGCAGCGCCCCGATGTTCGCATGGCCGAAGCGCAACTGTATGAGGTTGCCGCGCAATACGGGGTAACGGTGGTCAACAAGTTTCCGCGTTTCGCCATCGAGGCCGCGCCGGGCGGCAAGAAGGAATCGTCCGCATGGATGCAGAAGAGCGGCGGCCGTTTCTTCGATCCGAAAGTCGATGTTGCGAAGATTGTGTTCGGCGCGAAAGCGGCAAAGGGCAAACCCCGCGCAACCCGGCTGGCACTGAATCGGGCTGCGGCGCAATACCGCAGGGTGGTAATGGCGGCCTTGCAGGACGTGGCCGATACGCTGAATGCGATTGCCATGGATGATCGGACGTTGAAAGCGGCTGCAAGGACTGCGCAGACGGCGGGCAAGGCGGGCGAACAGACGCGCAAGCAATACGAAGACGGCCAGTCGGGCTTTCAATCCCTGCTGTTTGTGCAGCAGCATGAACAGTTCGCGATCATCGATCTGCTGCAGGCGCAAACCAGCAGCGCCGGCAACTCGATTGCGCTGTTTCATGCGCTGGGCGGCCGCTGGTGGAAACGCGAAGCGCCGGCAAAGGCCGGGAAGCCGTAACGCTCCGCAGGCGCAGGCTGCGGCCTGTCGCTGTTATGGTTATTGACCGGCCCGTCCGGTAATCCGCAGCAGATGTCCCTCCGTGCAACGCAGACAAGGCATTGGCCGATGCAGGCGCAGTTCGGCTAATATGTCACCCTGCTCTGAATCAAATCGACATGATGAACTTCTCCATACGCTATTCCGTTCTTGCCTTCTTCCCTTTACTGGCCGCTTGCGCGCATGCGCCGCAAGATGCCGTCGAGAGCACGCCTGCGCCGACGGGCAAAGCCAATCTGGAACAGATCATCGAAACCCCCAAGCTCAATCTGCCCAACGTGGCGCTGACCGACCGCCTGCTTTATGAATTCCTGCTGGGCGACATTGCCATGCAACGCGACAAGCCGGAACTGGCGGCGCAGGCTTATCTGGACCTGGCCAAGACCACGCGCGATCCGCGCGTGGCAAGGCGCGCCGCGCAACTGGCATACGAAGCGCGCCAGTTCGAGTCGGCGGTGGAGGCATTCAAGCTGTGGCAAGAACTGGAGCCTTCCTCGCCCCTGGCCAAGCAGATGCTGCTCTCGCTGCTGTTGAGCGGTGGCAAGCTGCAGGAGGCGCGCCCGTATCTGCAGGAAGTGCTGCAGACCGACCCGGCCAATGCCGGGCGCACGTTTGCGAGCATTTACCCCCTGGTGGCGCGCTCTGCGGACAAGGCTGCCGTGCTTGAGTGGATGATAGACGCGACGCATGCCTATCCCGACGTGGCGGAAGGGCATCTGGCGGTGGCACAGGCGGCTGCGGCGGCAGGCAAAAGCGATCTGGCGCTGACGGAAGCGCATCGCGCGGTCGTATTGAAGCCTGATTGGGACGTGGCCGTGGTGTTCGAGGCGGAGCTGTACCTGAACAGCGATCCCGCACAGGGGCTGGCGTTGCTGCAGAAATATATCCAGTCGCATCCCGACAACCGCGACCTGCGCCTGTTCTATGCGCGGGCATTGCTGAACCAGAAACAATTTGCCGCTTCGCGCACCGAATTCCAGCGCCTGCTGAAAGACCGCCCCGACAGTCCCGACCTGGCTTTCGCCGTCGCGCTGATTTCCATGCAGATGGGCGAAATGGATCGCGCCGAGCAGGAGCTGCTGCAGGCGCTGAGCAAAGGCGGCAAGGAAGAAAACACGGTGCATTACTATCTCGCGCAACTCAACGAGGCGAAGCAGAACGACGCGTCCGCGCAGTATCACTACCGACTGGTGAAAGAAGGCGAATATGTCTATGCCGCGCGCCTGCGCGAGGTTGCGCTACTGGACAAGGCGGGTAAGCAGGGCGAGGCGCGCGAAGTCCTGAGTCGCGCGGTGGCGAAAACCGACGCGCAGCGCGCGCAACTGATCATGATCGAGGCGCAGTTGCTGCGCGAGGAAAAGCAGTATGAGGCCACCTACAAAGTGCTGGCCAAGGGGCTGGAGAAATTCCCCGAGCATCCCGACCTGCTGTATCAAACCGCCATGGCGGCGGACAAGCTGAACAAGACGGAATTGTTCGAACAGATGATACGCAAGCTGATGAAGCTCGCGCCGGACAACGCGCATGCCTACAACGCGCTCGGCTACAGCCTGCTGGACCGCAAACAGCGCATTCCGGAGGCGATGACACTGGTGGAAAAAGCCTACCAGCTCGCGCCGGACGATGCGGCCATCATCGACAGCATGGGTTGGGGAAATTACCTGCTGGGCAATTTGGACAAGAGCCTGGAATTCCTCAACAAGGCCTACGCGGCCAACCCCGATCCCGAAATAGCCGCGCATCTGGGCGAAGTGCTGTGGGTGCGGGGCGATCAGGAGGGCGCGCGCAAAGTCTGGACGGACAGCGTGAAAACCCATCCCGACAGCGAAGCGCTCAAGGCGGTGATGAAGCGCTTCATTCCCTGATATGTACCGTTTTCTTCTGCCGCTGCTTGTGCTGATTTCGGGCTGCGCGTCGGTGCCGCACACGGTGCAGCGCCCGGCGCAGGCCGATGCGCCGTTTGCCTTCAACGGGCGCGTCGCCGTCAAACAGGGCGAGCAACGCGACAACGCAGGTGTGCGCTGGGTGCACAGCGCGGCGCAAGACGAGATCCTGCTGCTTGCCCCGCTGGGCCAGACGGTGGCGCGCATCCGCCGCGATGACGGCGAGGTTACTCTGGAGTCTTCCGGCAAACACTACGCGGCGCAGGACATGGAAACCCTGATGCAGGAGGTGCTGGGCTGGCAACTGCCACTGTCCGGCCTGCGCCACTGGGTAACTGCCCTGCCGGCGCCCGAGGGCGAATTCAGTATCGAACGCGATGCGAACGGCCAGGTAAGTCTTTTGCGCCAGCAGGGCTGGGAGATCGCCTACTCGCGCTATGCGGCCGCCACGGCCGATGCGCTGCCGCTGAAGCTGAAGTTGAGCCGCGACGGTATGGAGGTACTGTTGCTCATCGACGAGTGGGAGGCGCAATGAAGGCTTGTGCAAAATCCTGCTGCGCTTGCCATCCAGGGGGCGGGCGGTGCTCGCAATCCTCATGTATTCCTTATACATTCCGGTTGCTGCGCGCCGGCCTTCCCCTGCCTGGCTGCGCTCGCGACGGATTTTTCGACAAGCCATGACCACGCTGACCTGTCCCGCACCCGCCAAGCTCAACCTGTTCCTGCACGTGGTCGGCCGACGCGCCGACGGTTATCACCTGCTGCAGACGCTATTCCGCTTTATCGACCTGAACGACACCCTGCATTTCACCTTGCGTACGGACGGCGAAGTGTGCCGCGTCAATGCGCTGGACGGGGTGCCGCCGGAACAGGATCTGTGCGTGCGGGCCGCGCGCCTGTTGCAGCAGGAGACCGGATGCGGGCTGGGCGTGGACATTGCGCTGGAAAAACGCATTCCGATGGGCGGCGGACTGGGCGGCGGCAGCTCGGATGCGGCGACCACCCTGTTGGCCCTGAATCGCCTGTGGGGCCTCAAGCTGTCGCGCGAGCGCCTGATGCGGCTGGGATTGGCTCTGGGGGCGGATGTACCGGTTTTCGTCTTCGGCGAAAACGCCTTTGCCGAGGGGGTGGGCGAGCGTTTGCAGGCTTATGAGCTGCCCGAGGCCTGGTATGTGGTGCTGTGCCCCCCCGTTCATGTGCCCACCGCTCAGATATTCACGCATCCCGAATTGACACGAAATACGATTTCGATGACAATGCGCGCCCTTCCGAAGGGGCAAGATTTTCGGGTGGACGGCCGGGAAGGGCTAAAAAACGATCTGCAGGCAGTGGCTTGCAAGTTGTACCCGGCAGTGGCAGAGCATCTGGCGTGGCTGGCGAAGTTCGCTCCCGCCCTGATGACAGGCTCCGGCGCATGCGTGTTTGCCGAGTTTGCCACGGAAGTTGAAGCACAAGCGGTAGTGCAGCAGTTGCCGCCGGATATGCGCGGATTTGTCGCGCGCGGCCTGCAGCAGCACCCGCTGAAAGATTTTGCAGTAGCAGAAACCGTTTGACGTGGCGCAAGCTGCGGTTTAACGGGCTTCTGGCAAGTTTATTGGGGAGTCGCCAAGTGGTAAGGCATCGGATTTTGATTCCGACATTCGTAGGTTCGATCCCTACCTCCCCAGCCAATCCCGATGGGCGTTCGCGCCCATTTTAATTTTGCGAGGTGACCATGTCCGGCGACATGATGGTCTTCACCGGTAACGCCAATCCCAAGCTCGCACAAGATGTGGCGAAGTATCTGCACATCCACCTCGGCCGCGCAACGGTAGGTCGTTTCTCCGACGGCGAAGTGATGGTCGAGATTCTCGAGCATGTGCGCGGCAAGGATGTCTTCATCCTGCAATCCACCTGCGCACCGACCAACGATACCCTGATGGAAGTGATGGTGATGGTGGACGCGCTCAAGCGTGCCTCCGCC
>JAUSBC010000005.1 GCA_030652215.1 Sideroxyarcus sp. | reverse complement strand
TTCGCCAGACCGATCTCCCAGTCATAGGGGACACTGAAGCCGCGCGACCAGCCCACATAGTAAAGATAAAACTCCCCGCCGTGTCTGACGACGCTGATCGGCATCGAACCGAACTCGTCGAACTCGCCCAGACCGCCCAGTTCCATCAGCGGCTGCGAGGAGATGTTGATCACCTTGAATGTGTCCTTGTCCAGATCCACGAAACCGCCATAGGCCCGGCACATGCCCTCCTTGTAGTCTTCCCGGGTGGCGAAATAGACTCGTATGAAATCATCGAACTCCAGCGGGAACGGACACTGGGCATGACTGAACATCCATGGATAATTGTTGTTCGGCGCAAAGATGCGACCTTTTTTTTCCCACTTGAACATTGCCACCCTTTCTTTATCGCCTCAGAGAATCGTTGAGGCGGTTTGTTTGATTCGGATTACATCCTGTCCCATTGGGTGCAGGCCCATCAACGACCATTCTTTCCCGTCCCCGTTGCTTTCAGCCAGTCCTGCCAGATGCTGCGCAAACGACTCTCGAAGTTGCGCACGAAGGTCTTCACGTCCCACTGCGGCGATGCGGCCATGTGCTTGCCCAGTGAGGCGCGCAATTCGGCAAGCCGCTCCGGATCGCCCGCCAGTGCGACAGCCTTGTCGATGTAGTCGCCGACATCGCGCGCGATGAATTCGTCCAGTTGCGCGCCCGCCAGAACGGCAGCCGTACTTCTGCCGCGCCAATCCTCGCCTTCGATCGCAACCACCGGAACACCCTGCCACAGCGCGTTGATCGTGGTCGAGCCGCTGCTATAGGGAAAGGTATCCAGCGCGATGTCCACCCATTCGTAACATTTCGTCATCTGTTTGAAGGAAGAAAACCCCTCCATGATGAGCCGTTCAGGATCGATGCCGCGCTTCGCAAAAAAATCCGCCACGCGGTCGCGCTCGGCGCGCAGGCGCAGATTGTTCGATTTCAGGTAAAGATGCGCCCCGGGTACGCGCTTGAGCAAAGCTGCCCACACCTCCAGCACACCATCGCCGATCTTGAAGAAATCGGCAAAGCAACCGAACGTGACATACCCTTTTTCCAGACACGGCGGAGGCGGCACCACGGGCGGCTCGCCCATGTCCCAGGCGCAGATCGTGCCGTTGGGCATGCGAAACACTTTCTCCACGTAATTGGCCTCATCGTCAGGGCGAATGCAATAGTCGTCCGAGATGACATAGTTGAAAGCCTTTACTCCCACCGTGCAGGGCAGGTTGTACCAGTTGACCTGAATGGGCGCTGGCTGCCGCAGCAGCGTCTCGAAACGGTTGGGGGTGCGGATACGCCCGTTGATGTCCAGCATGATGTCGATCACATCGTCGCACACCAACTTGAAAAAATCATCGCCGGATATCTGGCTGATATCGCGATAGCAGTCGACGACAGAACGGAGGTGTTCGCCGCCGGGACCGAAGTTGTAGCAATACAGCTCGATCTTGCTGCGGTCGTAATGCCTGAACAGCGGATACAGCGTGAAGATGCCGATCGCGCCAACGAAATAGTCACCCACGATGCCGACGCGAAGACGCCGATCCGGGTCACGGTTATTCTTGAATGCGGCGGGCAGCGGCAGCGCTTCCTCGTGTTCGTGGGTCTGTGCCCAACGCCTGCCCTCCAGGTAATAGTCGTGGGCTGAATGCCGGTCGCTGGCAAGATAGCATTTGAGCAGGAAGTTGTGATTGTCCACCGAGTCGTCACGCGCCAGATCCTCGCGCGCCAGCTTCTCGGCCTCGTTGATCATGCCTGCGTTATACAGCGCATCCCTGACCGAGGCCGGCTCCTTCATGGCATTGTGCGCCTCCTGCAAACGCGCAGAGGCGAACGAATCGCCGGGTTGTCGCGCCAGCGCGTGCTCTAGGTACGGCACAGCCTCGTCGGGAAGACCAAGCCAGAGTTTGTTCAGCGCAATGAGCCTGGATACGTTGGGATCATCCGGCGCGAGCTGCAGCGCGAGTTCAAGCGTCTCCAGTGAACGGTGCAGATCGTCCAGCCGGTAATGGATCATCGCCATGCGGATCTGCGCATCCGGAAAATCCGGTTGCAGCGCCAAGGCAGCCTGGCAATAGCGCCCGGCCTCTTCCATCCGGTCCATATCGAAAAACGCCATGGAGACATCGAAGTTCGCCTGCGCAGAGTCGGGATTGAGTTGCAGCACCTGCCGGTAACACTCCAGCGCCTGCTCGGGCTGTTTCAGTGCCAGCAGCGCAGCCCCGAGTTCGTTGATGACCACCGCTGCATCCGGCTGCAGCGTCAGCGCGTATCGGAAAAAATTCTCGGCCTGCGCATACTGCCCACGCCGGCTCAAAGCCCGGCCCGCCAGCATCACCGCGTCGAAATGTCCGGCGTCCTGCTCCAGCACCCGCTGGCAGGCAGCGATGGTGTCGTGAAACTGCCCCTGCGCAAAACGGGCAAGCGCCACATCCCACCAGTTCGCAGTGTCCGTCGGCATTCCACTTTGCGCGTTGTGCATATGATTCAAGCCAACTCCCAGGCTATCCCCCGAATTTGATGAACAACGCTTTCCCGCATTCGAAGGCGCACGCTATATCTGCGCTGCGCTGCTCCAGCAAGGCATCGCCGACGCGACGCGGGCCGTCGCCGTGCACCCACAGATAATCGTCGAGGATGAGCCAGCCGTTCCTGTCCAGCAACGGCAGCCAGGCCTCGCAATCCAGCTTTACCTGCGCATAGTCGTGATTGCCGTCGATGTGCATCACCGCGATGCGGCCCTGATATTCGGTGCGCCCGAAGGTCGGGCTCTCCACCGCCTTGTCGCGCTTGTAGATCTCGCAGCCGCGCACCGACTCCTGTTGCAGGCAGTTGAAGCTGCCGTAGCCGATGGGATAAGTATTGACGGCGAAATCCAGCAGCGGCACGTCCCAGCGCCATTCGTTCACCAGCCCGACCCGCACCGTCTCGGGAGAATCATGCTGCGTAGCGGCGGCGGCCTGCCAGGGGTCGATGGCGAGCACATTGCCGACGTGATAGCGCCGCGCCAGCAGTGCCAGCACCGAAGCCGATTTGCCGACCAGCGAGCCGACCTCGACCACATCGCCTTTGGGCGCGCTGCCGAAGATGGCCATCATCGCCGCGATCTTCTGCTCGTTCGATTCGCCGTAGATGTTCACCGACATGCGGAACACCGCCGCGATCTCGATATCGCTGAGGTCGCACTTGCCGCCCGCGCACTGATCGATGAAGCCGCGCCAGGACGACACTTTCGCCATCAGTCGGTCGAAGCGCTCGATCTCGCGCTTGATCGGCGAACTGCCGATCAGCCGCAGCGGCAATCGCTTATCGGCGATGAAGCGTTGCAGCCATGAATAGGCGGCGGCCACAGGTGCATACACGCGAACCACATTGTGTTGCTTCACCAGCGCCATGAAACGCGCCGGAAATTCCGGATCGTCCACATAGGGCAACATGACCAGTTCGCCCGCTTCCGCGGCCAGCTCGGCGTCCCAGACCGAAGAGGCCGCCACCACACGCTCGTCGCGTTCGCGCGACACGTCGAGATATTCGCGCCCGTCGGGATGGGCGGCGGGGAACACCAAGGTGGCTTGTTCTACCGGTTTCGGCTGCATGTCTTTCTTCGCTCCCTTCCTTCCGCCCTCACTCGCCGCGCGCTGCACGCAACACGCATGCCACGATCCTGTCCTGCGTTTCCTCATCCAGATCGGGATAGATCGGCAGGCACAACACCTTATGCGAGATGGCCGCCGCAACCGGCAGATTGCTCGACGCGGACGAATGCAGTCCGCGATACACGGGAAATTCGCTGATCAGCGGATAGAAATAGCGCCGCGCAAAAATACTGTCGTCGCGCAGACGCTGGTAGAGCTCGTCGCGCGAGACCGCGAAGCCTTCCTCGACGAAGATGGGGAAATACGGGTAGTTGTAGCGTATGTCCGCCGGTATTGGATGCAGCCGGATGCCCGGCAAGTCGCCCAGCGCCTTGCGGTAACGTGCATCCACCCGTTCGCGCTTAAGCAGCGCATCGTCGATGTATTTCAATTGCAGCAAGCCGAACGCGGCCTGCACTTCGTTCATCTTGCCGTTGATGCCGGGACCGATCACCGTGACCTCGTCCGCGAAGCCGAAGTTCTTCAGATAGTCGATGCGATGCTTGGTCTTGGCATCGCGGCAAATGATCGCGCCGCCCTCAAAGGTGTTGAACACTTTGGTGGCGTGGAAACTGAGAATGGACATGTCGCCGTATTCCAGAACCGAATGGCCGTTGTTCAGGCGCATGCCAAAAGTGTGTGCCGCATCGTAGATCACCTTGAGGCCGTAGGTGTCGGCGATACGCTCGATTTCATCCACCGCGCAGGGTATGCCATACACATGCACCGGCAGGATGCCGGTGGTCTGCGGAGTGATCGCCGCCTCGATCTTTTTCGGGTCGAGATTGAGAGTCACCGGGTCGACATCTACGAACACCGGCCTGATGCCGTTCCAGTCCAGCGCGTGGCTGCTCGCCACGAAACTGTATGGCGTGGTAATCACCTCGCCGGTCACGCGCAAGGCCTGCAGGGCCGTGACCAGCGCCAGGGTCGCGTTGGCGAACAGCGAGATATGCTCGACGCCGAGGAATTTCGCCAGTTCCTGCTCCAACTCCTGATGGTAGGGGCCGTTGTTGGTGAGTTGTTTGCTGTCCCATATTTTTTGCAGATAGGGAATGAATTCCTCCAACGGCGGCAACAGGGGTTGCGTCACATAAATCGGCGGCACTTTTTTGGGTTCTGTCATTTGTCTGCCCCCTTTGCCTCAATGGATAGTTCCGGCTGCGTCACTTCAAAAGATTCAGACGGCATGCCCGCACACCAGCGTTTCCACATGATACGCAACGCCAGTGCCACACTTGCCCCCACCACTTGCGGTTGCCCCATCGCCGAATGCGCAAAATGCTGCCGTACTGTAGCCCTGACGGCAGCCAGCCCTTGCAAGTCGCCGCCCCAGTGCAACCCCTTCAGCACAAAATCTGCGGCATCATGAGCGATGAACGCATCCAGTCCTGCATGGCACAGTAACGTGACTCCGGTTCGGCTCGCTGCCGTGGCGCCGGCAAGCGTGAGTGTAGGCACCCCCATCCACAGGGCATGCAGGGTGGTCGTGCCGCCGCTGTACGGAAAGGTGTCCAGGCAGATGTCTACCTGATGATGCAAATCCAGATATCGCTCCATGCCACTGCGCTTATGGAAATCCAGCCGCTCCCGTGCGATGCCTTCCTGCGCAAACCATTCGATCAGCGTTTCGCAACCGCCGACTTCCGGCATCCCGCCAAGCAGCATCCGCGAGTCGGGCAGTGCTCGCAATAGTTTCGACCAGAGGGCAATGACAGTCGGATTGAGTTTGCTCACACGGTTAAAGCTGCCAAAAGTTACGTATCCGTTGCTCAGCGCAGGCAGACTTTTTACGGGGGGGGCATCCTTGCTCGGCAAGAACGGGGCGCTCGCGGGTAAACGCACTATCTTTTCGGTGAACTGGTCGTCCATCAGGCCGCTGGGCAGGAAAAACCGGTCTGACAAATAGTAATCCATGTTCTTCAAACCGGTCGTTCCCGGATAGCCGATCCAGGTAATCTGTACCGGCGCGGGTTTCCTGGCGAAAGTCAGCAACCTGTTCCTGGATGTGTGGTTTGAAAGATCGATCAGGATGTCGATACCATCGGCGCGGATTTTTTCCGCCAGCACTTCATCCGGCATTCCGGCGATCGAATTCCAGTGGGCAAAATTCCCCCGCATCCGCGCGGTGATACTGTCATCCATATTATGGTTGGAGTAGGCGTGCAGCGAGAATTGTGCATAGCCGGACAGACATTCCAACACCGGCTCGAAGACGTATGCCACTGCATGGTCGCGCAAATCGCCGGAAACGACGCCAATTTGAAGGGTTCTTTCGGGGTTTCGCACATTTGAATATTCCCGATTCGCATCCCTGAAGCCGCTTTCGAAATGCTCTCCAAATCGGCAATGCGCTAGAAACAGAGCCTGAGCATCCATGGCTGGATCTTGAGAAAGACAAAATAGAAGATTGCTGTGTACTCCACCATTGTCGGGCTCGATCTGCAGCGCCTTCCTGTAAAGAATCTCCGCCTCTTCCAGAAGACCCAGTTCATACATGACGCCGCCCAAATTGCTTTGTGCCGCCGCAAGATCCGGCTTTATCTGAATCGCCCGTCTGAAGCACGCTTCAGCTTCATCCAGACGACCCAACAGGATTAGTACGCTGCCCAGATTGTTATGTGCCTCGGCATTGTCCGGCTGTATCTCTAGTGCATGACGAAAGCACTCTCTGGCATCGTCCAATCGGCCCTGAATTTTCACAACAGTGCCGAGCTTGTTGAGCGCATCGGGAAAATTTGGTTTGATCTTCAGCGCCCGCCGAAAACTGCTCTCGGCCTTGCTGATCATTCCCTTCAGTTGAAACGCATGACCCAATCCATTATGCGCTTCGGCATAGTCGGGATTGATTGCCAAAGCACGCTGGTAACTGGCGATGGCTTCGTCATACCTCCCAAAATCCTGCAACGTGATTCCCAGGTTATTGTGCGCCTCGGCATCATTTGGCAGCAGTTCTGCGGCTTTTTGCATTGGCACCAAGGCATCCGGATTCCGCCCCTTCAGGCCGAGCAATACCCCGAGTACCTTCCAGCCCAGCCCGTATTGCGGGTAGCGAACGGTCATCGTCCGCGAAATATCTACCGCTTCGGCAACTTTCCCCTTGTTTACCAAATCCAGTAGCGAATCGACTTCTCGCTGAGCGGGCCCCTTCCTGAAGGTGTCTGAATTATGCTTGGCGGGATTTGAATTGCCTTGCTGTATTGCTGACTCAACAGGCGCCGAATTACTGCGTTCATGCGGGTCTTCACTGGAAATCTCCTGTGGAATTTGATCTGCGCCATGCAAGCATAGAACCAACTCATCCACATCCTCGCCCTGCAGACCTTGCTGCTGGGCAAGAGCCAATATCTGCCGCGCAGTCTCCAGTTGCCCGTCCTGAAATAATGCATCGATGTAGCTGAGCCAGTATTGACCATGTGCGGGATCGGCATCCAGCGCCGCAGTAAAATACGGCAAACTGGCCGCAGTCTGCTGCGTCTGCAACAACAATGCCCCCATGTTGTGGTTTGCTTTTGGATGATTCGGATCGATCTGCAAAATCACCTGATACAGCTTCTCAGCTTCTTGCAGCTTGCCGTCCTTATGTCGCCCGAGCGCATGCTGGAGGGCCTGCTCTATCGTTTGCAGTGCGGCTTCTGATAAGCGTGCATCTTTGTCCATTTACCCTCCGCTGTCAGGCGAACTCAGTCCTTCAACCGCCGGATTGAGGCGATATCCCGGACATGATCACACCTGCATATTCATGATGTCGTTATACGCCGCCACCACCTTGTTGCGCACCTGCACGGCCGTCTGGAACGAGATATTGGCCTTTTGCATGGCGATCATGGTATCACTCAGGCTCACCTTGTCGTCGCCCAGCACAAAGGCCTCTTGCAGGCTTTCCGCCTGGCGCTGCGCCTGGTTGACGCCGTCCAGCGAGGATTTCAGCACATTGGCGAAATCCACCCCGCCCGTCGCGGCAGGGGTTTGGACCGGTTGACCTTGGGCGGCAGCCATCGCCGCTCGCATCTGGCTTAACAGGCTGTCCACATTGCTTACGTTCATGCTCATGATTTGCCTCCGTGTTTCATGACGGGCACTCTACCCGCCTCGCGCGAGCGTCTAGCAGGGGAAAAGCGCCCGATTTCTCCCGCTTTTCGGCATACTGAAGTTGTCGTGCAAGCAGATAATGCCCAGCATGAGGGAGTGACCCTTGTTTTCATCGGGTAGACAAGCATGGCTGATACGGACACCAATACGAACGTTTCAATGGCGCGGCTGCTCTTCGGCATGCCCACCCAACAAAAACTCGCCCTGATCATCGCCGTAGCTTCCACGGTTGCGTTGCTGGCAGGGTTATTCCTGTGGGGAAGCACGCCGGATTACCGTGTGCTCTACGCCAACCTGACCGAGCGCGATGGCGGCTCGGTCATCGAATCCCTGCAGCAACAGAACATCCCCTACAAGTTCTCCGAGGGCGGCACGCTCATGGTACCCGCCGACAAGGTGCACGAATTGCGCCTGCAGATGGCCGCCAAAGGCCTGCCCAAAGGCGGCACAGTCGGCTTCGAATTGATGGAAAACCAGAAATTCGGCACCAGCCAGTTCCTCGAACAGGTGAATTACCAACGTGCACTGGAGGGTGAATTGGCGCGCTCGGTGGAAACCATGGCTCCCGTTGCCTCTGCCCGCGTGCACCTGGCCATCCCGAAACCGACGGTGTTCGCCAGAGAGCAACAAAAACCCGGCGCTTCGGTGGTCTTGTCGTTGCATGCAGGACGTACGCTGGATGCAACCCAGGTCAGCGCGATCGTGCACCTGATCTCCAGCAGCGTGTCCAACATGCCCTCGCAGGCCGTCACCGTGGTGGACCAGAGCGGCACGCTGTTGAGCTCGGCACGCGACAACGCCTCCGAACTGCTAATGGATGCCACGCAAATCAAGTACGTGCGCCAGATCGAAATGGACTACGTCAAGCGCATCGAGGATATTCTGATGCCGCTCACCGGCATGCAGAATGTGCGCGCACAAGTCACCGCCAGCCTGGATTTTGCGCAAAGCGAGCAGACTGCGGAAACCTACCGCCCCAACCAGGCGCCCAATCAGGCCAGCGTGCGCAGCCTGCAAACGCAGGAAACGCTGAACGGCACGGGCGGCGCGGGCGGCGTGCCCGGGGCGCTGTCCAACCAGCCGCCGGTTCCCGCCACGGCACCCATCACCTCGCCGGCCGGCGCTGCCGCAGGCTTGGGCGCCACCGCCAGCAACGCGCACAAGGAATTGACCACCAACTATGAAGTGGACCGCACCATCCAGCACACCAAGCTGCCGGCGGGTGCCATCAAGCGCCTCTCCGTTGCCGTGGTGGTGAACAATCCCAGCCGCACCGACAAGGACGGCAAGGTCACATCGCGCCCCTATACCGAAGCGGAAATCGCGCAGCTCACTGCCCTGGTCAAAGAAACCATCGGTTTCGATGCCAAGCGCGGCGACAGCCTGAACCTGCTCAACAGCGCATTCAACAGCGATGCCCCGCAAGAAGCGGTTGCGGAAATACCAATGTGGAAGCAGCCCGACAACATCGCGCTGGCAAAAGACGTGCTGAAATATCTGCTGATTCCCGGCGGCATCGGCTTCCTGCTTCTGGGCGTTATCCGTCCCGCCTTCAGGACCGTCGTTGCGCAAAGCGCGGCACAGGAAGAGGCGCTGGCGGCACAATACAGCCAGGTTGCCCACCATGGCGGCAATGCAGCAGGGCAATATGCCGCACAGCAGGCGACCAATTCCTACGACGACAACCTGCAACTCGCCAAGCAATTGGCGAAGGACGACCCCAAGATCGTCGCCACGGTGGTCAAACAATGGGTGAACAAAGATGAGTGATGCCGGCATCAACAAGAGCGCCATCCTGCTCATGACGCTGGGCGCCAACGAGGCCGCCGAAGTGATGAAGTATCTGGAACCCAAGGAGGTGCAGAAGATCAGCTCCGCCATGGTCGCGCTGAAAAATCTTAGCCGCGAAGAAATCACCAACGTGTTCGACGAATTCCACCAGGTCGCCGCCGAAAAGACCACCATCGGCATGGATTCCGGCGAATACATACGCGACATGCTGACCAAGGCGCTGGGCGACGACAAAGCCTCCGGCCTGATCGACCGCATCCTGCACAACAGCGACACCAGCGGCCTCGAAAGCCTGAAGTGGATGGACCCGGCCTCCGTCGCCGACCTGATCGCCAACGAACACCCGCAGATCATCGCCACCATCATGGTGCATCTGGAGCCGGACCAGGCGGCCACCGTCATGGCGCTGTTGCCCGAGCGCCTGCGCAACGACGTGATGCTGCGCATTGCCACGCTGGACAGCGTGCAGCCCACCGCGCTGCAGGAACTGAACGACGTGCTGGTCAAACTGCTCGCCGGCAACGCCGTGGGCAAAAAGAGCATACGCGGCGGCATCAAGACCGCCGCCGAGATTCTCAACTACATGGGCAACCAGGAAGCCGTGCTGGAATCGGTGCGCGGCCACGATGCGGAGCTCGCGCAGAAGATGATGGACGAGATGTTCGTGTTCGAGGATCTGCTGGAAGTGGAAGACCGGGGCATCCAACTCATCCTGCGCGAAGTGCAGTCCGAATCGCTCATCGTCGCGCTCAAGGGCGCCAGCGAGGAACTGCGCGAAAAAATATTCAAGAACATGTCGCAGCGCGCTGCAGAAATGCTGCGCGAGGACCTGGAAGCCAAGGGACCGGTCAAGCTCAGCGAAGTGGAATCCGAACAGAAGGAAATTCTCAAGATCGTGCGCCGTCTGGCCGACGAAGGTCAGGTGGTAATCGGCGGCAAGGGCGAGGAAGCGTATGTCTGACCTCGACACAGCGCCGGAACTGGCGCCGGAAAAGCTCACTGCCTGGCAACGCTGGGAGGCGCCCAATTTCGCCGCAGACACGGTTTTCCGCGCGGGCGGCGTTGCGCTGCCCACGGCCGCACAACTAGAGGGTATACAACGCCAGGCACGCGACGAGGGTTTCCGGGCCGGGCATGCCGAAGGCGTGCAAAGAGCGCTGCAGGAAAATCAGCGTCTGGCCGAACTGATCTCCGCCTTCGAGCAACAGATGGACGAGCAGGTCGCGCGCGAACTGCTCGATTTGTCGCTGGATATCGCGCGCCAGATGCTGCACCAGGCACTCAAGGTGAATCCGGAACTGTTGCTGGGCGTGGTGCGCGAAGCCATCGGTACGCTGCCGCACGTCAATCAGGGCGCGCATCTGGTATTAAACCCGGACGATGCCGCGCTGGTGCGCGAGCGCATGGGCGAACAACTGTCGCATTCGGGCTGGAAGATCTTCGAAGACGCGCGCGTCGAGCGCGGCGGAGCGCGCATCGAGACCGCCAACAGCCAGATCGACGCATCGCTGGAGACCCGCTGGAAACGCGTGGTCGCCGCTTTGGGGCAGGACACGACATGGCTGATACAGGAATAAAATTTTTCAAATGAACATCCACCAACAGCGCTGGCAAGACCTGCTGCATCTGAACCGCGACGTCGTCGCGCAGAGCACGCCCTTGCTGGTGAGCGGGCATCTGACCAAAGTCACAGGACTGGTGATGGAAGCGGTCGGCCTGCGCATGGCGGTGGGCAGCACCTGCTGGATCGAACTGCCGAACAACCGCATCGAGGCGGAAGTGGTCGGCTTCGCTGGCGACCGCCTGTTCCTGATGCCGGAGAACGACGTGCAGGGACTGGTGCCCGGCGCGCGCGTGACGCCGTCCGAGCCCCTGCGCGCACCGGTCACCATCGGCCAACGCCAGCAACCGCGCCGCCGCACTGCCGACCTGGCGCGGCATCTGCCGGTCGGCGAACATCTGCTGGGACGCGTGCTGGACGGTGCGGGCCGTCCGCTGGACCAGTTCGGCCCGCTGATCGAAGGCAAGAGTGCGCCGCTGCAAAGCCGCCCCATCAACCCGCTGGAACGCGCAGCCATCAAAGACGAACTGGATGTCGGCGTGCGCGCAATTAATAGCCTGCTCACCGTCGGCCGCGGCCAGCGCATGGGCCTGTTTTCCGGCTCCGGCGTCGGCAAGAGCGTGCTGCTGGGCATGATGGCGCGCTACACCAGCGCCGACGTGATCGTGGTCGGCCTGATCGGCGAACGCGGCCGCGAGGTCAAGGAATTCATTACCGACATTCTGGGCAAGGACGGACTGGCACGCTCGGTGGTGGTTGCCGCCCCCGCCGACACCAGCCCGCTGATGCGCCTGCAAGGTGCAGCCTACGCCACCACCATCGCCGAATATTTCCGCGACCAGGGCAAGAACGTGCTGCTCATCATGGACTCGCTCACCCGCTACGCGATGGCGCAGCGCGAGATCGCGCTGGCCATCGGCGAGCCGCCCGCGACCAAGGGCTATCCGCCCTCCGTGTTCGCCAAACTTCCGCAACTGGTGGAACGCGCGGGCAACGGCGCGGAAGGCGGCGGTTCCATCACCGCGTTTTACACCGTGCTGACCGAGGGCGACGACCAGCAGGACCCCATCGCCGACAGCGCGCGCGCCATCCTCGACGGGCACATCGTGCTGTCGCGCCGTCTGGCCGAAGCGGGACATTATCCGGCCATCGACATCGAGGCCTCCATCAGCCGCGCCATGAATCATCTGGTCAGCCCGCAGCATTTCCAGCAGGTGCAGCGCTTCAAGCATCTGTATGCGCACTATCAGCGCAATCACGACCTGATCAGCGTCGGTGCTTACGTCAAAGGCAGCGACCCCCTGCTGGACGAGGCCATCGTGCTCTATCCGCACATGGAACATTTCCTCAAGCAGGGCATGTACGAATCCGAACCCTATATTTCCAGCATGGAGAAATTCTCCGGGCTGTTTCCTTCCGTATGAAAGCTGATTCATGATCAAACCGTTTTCACTGCAACCCCTAGTTCACCTGGCGCAACAGAAGAACGATGCCGCCACGAAGAAACTCGGCCAGCTCAATCAGCAGCACCAGACCGCGCAGCAGAAGCTGGACGCGCTGCAGCAGTACCGCAAGGACTATCAGTTGAAGTTCCAGGAAGAAGCCAAGCAGGGCATGACGCCGGTCGACATGAAGAACTTCCAGGATTTCATCGGGCGCCTGGACCAGGCCATCCGGCAACAGACCGCGGTGATTGAAAAAACCAAAGCCGGTGTACAAAGCGGGCGCACCGAGCTGATGGATACGACGCGCAAGATGAAATCCTTCGACACGCTGGCGCAGCGTCACGTCGAGGCGGAAAAGAAACTGGAAGCAAAGAGCGAACAGCGTATTCAGGATGAGCACAGCGGGCGCATAAGCGCCTATCGCATGGCCGAAAAAGACGGCGAGAAGTAATCACAGGAGCGAACGACATGAGCAACCTTCCCATCATGAGCAGCATGCCGCAGGCTGCAGTTTCCAAACCGGCAACGAATAGCGCCGACAACGGCGCCGCGCAGAGTGCCCAGCCTTTCGGCGAGGTACTGGCACGTCAGAACGCCAAGGAGGGCAAAACGGACTGCAAGGCCGAGAAAGCCGACTGCAAGACCGAGAGGGCGGAACGCAAAGCCGAGAAGGAGGACTGCAAACCCGTCAAGATCGACTGCAACGCGGCCGACGACGCACTTGCCCTGCTTGGCGCGAATGCCGACTTCGGCAAACAGGAAGTCGCCACCGCTGCCGATGCAAATGTCGTTCCAGCGGACAGCGCGCCCGCATTGCCCGCCGAAATACTGGCCGCGCTGCTGCCGCAAGGCATGAACCCGGCCGCAGCTGCCGCAGCGGCGGCCACAAACGCCAAGTCCGGCGGCCCTGCCATCGACACCAGTGCAGCGCTAGACCGGCGCGCCGGCGCAGCATCGAAAACCCAGCTCACGCCCGGCATACAGGCCGAATTGACCCCGCAGGAAGAAACCGGTGCAGATCCGGCCGCTACGCTCAAGGGCCCCGCCTTTGCCGCTGCCCTCGCCGAATCGACCGGCCGCACCGGCTTGACGCCGAATGCCGCCGCACGCGAAGCCGTTTCCGCCGCTGCTGCCGCAGCGCCGCAACCGAATGCCACCGCGCTTGCGGCATTGCAGAACTCCGCCGCCGGCATCGCCGCGCCAGTCGTTCAAGCCGTGCAAGCGACTGTGAGCACACCTGTCACACAGAGCAAATGGGCCGACGAATTCAGCCAGAAGATCACCTGGCTGGCCTCGTCCGGAAAAGAACAGACGGCCGAATTGCACCTCAATCCGCCGCAGTTGGGCCCGCTGAATGTGGTGATCAAAGTCAGCGGCGATCAGGCCACCGCGCTGTTTACCTCGCCGCATGCGGCGGTACGCGAGGCAATCGAGCAGGCGATGCCCAGGCTGCGCGACATGATGGCCGACAACGGCATCATGCTGGGCAATGCCACGGTCAGCGACCAGACGCCGCGCGATCAGGGCCAATCCGGCACGCCGCGCGCATCCACTGCGACCGCCAACGACATCCGCGACATCGCGCCGGCGAGCGATAGTGCGCCGCGGGTATCCCCAATCTCGCGCCATAACGGTATAGTGGACACATTCGCCTGACGCTGAATTAAGGTCGGTTTTCCGCCTTATTCCACCGATGGCAGGCGATAGAACAACTCCATAATGCCAACCAACTAAAAGGAATTGAGAAATGGCGACGAAACCTCCTGCCAAACCTGCTGCTCCGGCCGCCAAAGAAGAAGCACCGGCCGCAGCGCCTCCCAAAAGCAAGAAGATGCTGATCATCGGCATTGTCGTATTGCTGCTGGCCGTCGGCGGCGGGGCAGCCTGGTTCTTCACCAAGGGCGATGCCGCAGCGGACGCACACGCCGCCGAAAAGAAGGTCGAGCCCGCACACGAAGCGAAATACATTCCGCTCGGCGAGAACTTCACGGTCAACCTGCAACGCGAGGAAGGCGACCAGTATCTGCAAGCCGGTATCTCTTTGAAAATACTGCAGCCCGAACTCGAGGAAAAAATCAAAACCGCCATGCCGGAGATTCGCAGCAAGATGCTATTCCTGCTCTCCAGCAAGCTGCCTTCCGAACTCCAGACGGTAGAAGGCAAGAAACAACTGATCGCGGAGATTATTGCCGAGGTCGACGCCGTATTGGGCCTGGGCAGTGCGCCGGTTCATGCCGCCGCTCACGAACCCGCTTCTGCAGTGGAAGCCGCTTCCGCTCCGGTTGTCCCGCAAGCTGTCGAACCCAAAACCAAAGGCGTGGTGGACGTGCTGTTCACCTCGTTCATCATCCAGTGAAGACGAGTTGATGCCATGAGCAAGGAATTCCTCTCCCAAGATGAAGTCGACTCGCTGCTGCGGGGCGTCACGGGCGAAGCCGAAGAATCCAAGTCGGAAGTAGCCGAGGGGGAAGTTCGTCCTTACAACATGGCGACGCAGGAGCGCATCGTGCGTGGGCGCATGCCCACCATGGAGATCATCAACGAGCGCTTCGCGCGGCTGTTCCGCATCGCGCTGTACAACTTCATCCACCGCAGTTCCGAGGTATCGGTCGGGCCGGTGAAGGTCATGAAGTTCTCCGAGTTCATCCGCAACCTGCCCGTTCCGGCCAACCTGAACCTGGTGCAGGTGAAGCCGCTGCGCGGCAATGCCCTTTTCATCTTCGACCCGAATCTCGTATTCACGGTGGTGGACAGCATGTTCGGCGGCGACGGGCGTTTCCATACGCGCGTCGAAGGCCGCGAATTTACCCAGACCGAACATCGCATCATCCAGAAGCTGCTGGACGTGCTGTTTCAGGCCTACGGCAAATCCTGGGAGCCGGTGTACAAACTCGACTTCGAGTTCGTACGCTCGGAAGTGAACCCGCAATTCGCCAACATCGCCACGCCGAACGAAGTCGTGGTGGTGACAACCTTCGAGGTGGAATTCACCGGCGTCGGCGGCTCCATCCATATCTGCATGCCGTACGCGATGATCGAGCCGATCCGCGAGCTGCTGTACAGCACCATGCAGGGCGATCACTTCATCGCCGACAAGCGCTGGCTGCACATGCTGTCCAAACAGATACAGTCGGCGGAGATCGAACTCACCGCCGTGCTTGGCCACGCCAAAATGAATCTGGATCACGTGCTGAAGATGCGCAACGGCGACGTGATTCCGCTGGAAGTGGAAGACAACATCCAGGTGCTGGTGGACGGCGTGCCGGTGATGGAATGCAAGTACGGTGCGTCCAATGGACAGTACGCGCTGATGGTGGAAAAAATGATGGCTGCAGAGCCCGGCGAGCAGCTCACTGGAGGAAAAAATCATGGCTGAAGAAACCAAGGAACAGATTAGCGCGGACGACTGGGGTGCCGCCATGGCGGAACAGGCCGCCGTGGCGCCCGCAGTGCAACCGCATGTATTCGAGCAGTTCGGCGGCGCGGGCGGTGCAACTGCCCATAACGACCTGGACATGATCCTCGACATCCCGGTGCAGCTCACCGTGGAACTGGGCCGCACCAAGATGCCGATCAAAAATCTGCTGCAACTGGCGCAGGGTTCGGTCGTCGAACTGGCCGGCATGGCGGGCGAGCCGCTGGACGTGCTGATCAACGGATTCCTTATCGCGCAGGGCGAAGTGGTGGTGGTGAACGACAAGCTCGGTATCCGCCTCACCGACATCATCACCCCGTCGGAGCGTCTGCGTCGCATCAACAAATAACCGGATAGCCACCATGCTGACACGTCTTCTTGCTGCCCTCGCTGCAGCATCCTTCTCTCCGCTCGTCCTCGCCGCAGAAACGGCGCGTCCGGCATACGTGCCGCCACCCGCAACGACGATGACTTCCGGCAGCGTGCTGCAGGTCGTCCTGAGCCTGCTGCTGGTACTCGCAGCGGTGGTAGTGGTGGGCTGGATACTTAAACGCATCAACCTGCCGCAGCAGGGCGCGGGCAATGCGCTCAAGGTCATCAGCGGCGTCGCCGTCGGCCAGCGCGAACGCATCGTGCTGGTGGAAGTGAACGACACCTGGCTGGTGGTCGGTGTCGCCCCGGGACAAGTGAACGCGTTGCATACCATGCCCAAAGGTACGCTGCCCAACGCCGCGCATTCGGCAACTGTCGACGACGGCAAATTCCAGGGCTGGCTGAAACAGATGATGGAGAAGCGCAATGTCCGTTAAACGACTCGCAAGTGCAGTGCTGCTATTTGCGGCGAGCGCTTCGGCATTTGCCGCCGAAACCGGATTGCTGGCGCTGAACAGCACCCCCACGCCCGGAGGTGGACAGACTTACACGCTCAGCCTGCAAACGCTGATCCTGATTTCGTCGCTCACCTTCCTGCCCGCCCTCCTGCTGATGATGACCGGCTTCACGCGTATCATCATCGTGCTGTCGCTGCTGCGTTCCGCCATTGGCACGCCCTCATCCCCGCCGAACCAAGTACTGATCGGACTGGCGCTGTTCCTCACCTTTTTCGTCATGGCGCCCGTGTTCGACAAAATCTATACCGACGCCTATCTGCCCTTCAGCGAAAACAAGATTTCCATGCAGCAGGCGTATGAAAGAGGCAGCGTACCGCTCAAGGCCTTCATGCTGCGCCAGACGCGCGAGTCGGATCTTGCCCTGTTCGTGCGCATCTCGGAAAGCGCGCCGCTGGAAAGCGCGGAAGATGTCCCGCTGCATATCCTGGTTCCGGCCTACGTCACCAGCGAGCTGAAGACTGCCTTCCAGATCGGCTTCGTGGTGTTCATTCCCTTCCTTATCATCGACATGGTGGTGGCGAGCGTGCTGATGTCGATGGGTATGATGATGCTGTCGCCCGCCATCATCTCGCTGCCGTTCAAGATCATGTTGTTCGTGCTGGCGGATGGCTGGAACCTGTTGATCGGTTCGCTGGTGCAGAGTTTTTATACGTAAGGCAATCGCTAGTCGTTAGCCGCCGGTTTTTAGAAAAACAAAACTGCGCAACGACAAATAACGACTGATAACTAACGACTAGAGGCAAAATCATGACCCCCGAATCAGTAATGACCATAGGCCAGCAGGCGCTGCAAATGACCATGATGGTGTCAGCGCCCATGCTGCTCACCGCCCTCATCATCGGCCTGATCGTCAGCGTGTTTCAGGCCGCAACGCAGATCAACGAAATGACGCTGTCGTTCATTCCCAAGCTGCTCGGCATTTTCGTCGTGCTGATCATCTCCGGCCCGTGGATCATTGGCATGCTGCTGGATTACATCACACGCCTATACAGCAGCATTCCGTACATGGTGGGATGAAACCGTGATCAGCTTCACCAGCGCCCAACTAACCGCCTGGTTCGCTGCCTTCATCTTTCCGCTTGCGCGCATTCTGGCACTCGTCGCCAGCGCACCCATCCTGGGCAACAAACAGGTTCCCGCGCGCCTCAAAGTCGCTCTTGCATTTGCGATCACAGTCGTCATCGCACCCACCCTCAACATTCCGGCCGACATCGATCCCGCTTCGGCCCGGGGTTTGTTCGTGCTGGTGCAGCAAATCGTCGCCGGTCTCATCATCGGCTTTTCCATCCGGCTCATTTTCAGCGCGGTGGAAATGGCGGGCGACCTTGCGGGCATGCAGATGGGTTTGGGATTTGCCAGTTTCTACGACCCGCTGAACGCCACCTTCACGCCCGTGCTAGCGCAGTTCCTTGGCGTCATCGCCGCGCTGGTCTTCCTCAGCATCGACGGTCATCTCTATATGCTGGCCGCGCTGTCCGACAGCTTCCGCGATTTTCCGATAGGCTCCGGCGTGCCTTCCGCCAATGCGTTCCGCACCGTCGCCGAATGGGGCGGCAGCTTGTTCAGCAACGCGCTGCAATTCGCCCTGCCGCTGGTCGGCGCATTGCTCATCACCAACCTGGCCCTTGGCATCCTCACCCGCAGCGCACCGCAACTCAATATCTTCGCCGTCGGCTTCCCCATCACCCTCGCTGTAGGTTTCGTCGCCCTGATGCTTTCCATCTCCTACCTCGGTCCGCTGGTGGAAATTTTCATGCAAAGGGGACTGGATACCGTGTCGCGCATCATGCTGCAGATGGGCGGGCATTGAGTTGCGCGCAACCGCTTCATCCCTCATGCGCGAAGGTGTACTCGGCCCAGAATGTTGACCTGCTTTTTGGTGTGGAGTAGCCTCGAATAGCAATGCAGGATAGTCGTTTTTCCCTGCAACCGTTCGGCAGGAGACTCCCATGAAACATCCAAACCCAACTGTTCCCGCCAAGCCGGCGATTCGCCCGGTTGCCGAGAAGAATGGTGCAATTGCTTCCGAAATGCCCGGCGTCATACCTCATCCCACCCGGCGCGTTTCCGATAATTGCCCTATTTCCAGAATGGCTTCCGGCTCGGAACGCCCGCCCACCTCTCCGAAGATTCATGAAATCCGCGAGAGGAATGCGGCGCAACAAACAACGGCAAATCGCACCAAGACACGCGTTCCCAACTGACCGCATTTGCCGCCAATTACGCAGAAAAACCCCCGCAATTGGCGGTGGAACGCAAGCGCGCCGCGCCCTTGTTGCAGGTACAGGCGGGTGGCGGCATGTTCGTGAAGTCGCTTTAAAACCACTCCCTCCTATCGCCTTTGGCCCATTGCGAGTTGACGATAATCAATAGACTTGGGCCGGGCGTGGCTATACTTGGCACCTTTGCACCAAGAGATTCGTATGCCGCACAAGAACATTCCCCAACTCATCTGCCCTGCGGGCAGCCTGCCCGCGCTGAAGGCGGCGGTCGACCACGGCGCGGATGCCGTTTACCTCGGCTACAAGAACGACACCAACGCGCGCAATTTCGCCGGTCTCAACTTCGACGACAAGGCGCTGCGCGAGGGCATCAGCTATGCGCACGCCAAGAAGCGCGAGGTACTGATGGCGATCAACACCTTTCCCCAGCCGGGGCGCGTCGCTGACTGGCATCGTGCCGTCGATGGCGCGGCCGCGCTCGGCGTGAATGCGGTGATCCTCGCCGATGTCGGCCTGCTCGACTATGCCAGCAAACGCCATCCGAACTTGCGCCTGCATCTGTCGGTGCAGGGCTCGGCCACCAGCTACGAGGCGGTGAATTTTGCGCAGCGTGAATTCGGCGTGCGCCGTGCCGTGTTGCCGCGCGTGCTCACGCTGGCGCAGGTCGAGAACGTGATCAAAAACACCACGGTCGAAATCGAAGTGTTCAGTTTCGGCAGCCTGTGCGTGATGAACGAAGGCCGTTGCTGGCTCTCTTCCTACGCGACCGGCGAATCGCCCAACACAGTGGGTGCCTGCTCTCCGGCCAAGTACGTCAAATGGGAAAAATCGCCGGGCATGATGTCCACGCGCTTGAACGGCATCCTGATTGACCGCTTCGGCGATAGCGAAGCCGCCGGTTATCCCACACTGTGCAAAGGACGCTTCGAAGTGAACGGCTCGACTTACTATGCATTGGAAGAACCTACCAGCCTCAACGTGCTGGAAATACTCCCAGAAATCGCAAGAATCGGCGTAGCGGCCATCAAGGTCGAAGGTCGGCAGCGTAGCCCCACCTATGTAGCGCAGGTCACCAAGGCCATGCGTGCCGCGCTGGATACGCTGGCCCGCGATGGCGAACGCTATCAGGTGAAGCAGGCGTGGCAGGCCGAACTGGCCAAGGTCTCGGAAGGCAGCCAGGCCACACTCGGCGCTTACAGCCGCCCCTGGAGATAGACATATGAAACTCGCTCTGGGACCTTTGCTGTATTTCTGGCCGAAACAGGCCGTGCTGGATTTCTACGCCGAGATGGCGCAGAACCCGGCCATCGACATCATCTACGTCGGTGAAGTGGTGTGCTCGCGCCGTCAGCAATTGCGCGTGGCCGACTGGATCGCATTGGCGCGCGAACTCACCGACGCGGGTAAGGAAGTCGTCGTCTCGGCGCAGGCGCTGCTCGAATCGGAAAGCGACCTGAAGTCGCTGCGCCGCCTGATGGACGAAGCCAACTGCAAGGTCGAGGCCAACGACCTCGGCGCAGTGAACATCGCCGCCGGCCGCCCCTTCGTTGCCGGACCGCACTTGAACATCTACAACGAAAGCACGCTCGCCACCTACGCGCGCTACGGCATGCAGCGCTGGGTGCCGCCGCTGGAAGCCGACCGCAAGCTGATCGAGATGCTGCACAACAGCCGCCCGGCGGGAATGCAGACCGAGGTCTTCGTATACGGCAAGTTGGCGCTGGCTTTCTCGGCGCGCTGCTTCACCGCGCGCCATTACGACCTGAACAAGGACGACTGCCAGTTCAAGTGCATGGAACACCCGGACGGAATCACCTTGAAAACGCGCGAGGGCCAACCGTTCCTGACCATCAACGGCATCCAGACCATGTCGGCTCAGAGCTATAATCTGCTCGCCGAAATACCGGACATGCTAAAGATGGGTATCGACATCATCCGCGTCAGTCCGCAGTCGCAGCACATGAACGAGATCATTGCCGCCTTCGATGCGGCACGGCGCGGCGAGACACCCCATCCGGATACCGGCGCATGGTGCGCCGACGGTCTGGTCGATGGTTACTGGTTTGGCGATGCGGGCATTGCGCAGCATCATCTGGCCGAATTAACAAACTGCAAGGAGTAATTAATGAACATCCCGAAATTCAAGTTGCCCGGATTGATCGCCCGCATCGGCAGCCGTCTGCCGCAATGGCCGCACTCGGTCACGCTCATCGCCGGACTGAACGCCGCCGTCAAAATGAAACTGCTGCCGCTGGACAGCCTTGCCTTGCTGGAAGGCCGCACGTTCTTCGTTGAAGTGCTGGACACCGGAGGCAGTGCGAACTTCACGTATCGCGACGGCCTGTTCCGCCCACTGTTCTCGGCTCCCGCAGCGCCCGATCTTTCCTTCCGCGCCAACCTCTCAGCCTTTATGCAAATGCTGGCCCGCCAGGAAGATCCGGACACCTTGTTCTTCAACCGCGAACTGTCCATCGAAGGCGATACCGAACTCGGCCTGGTGGTGAAGAACATGCTGGACGCGGTGGAATGGCCGCAGATGCCGAAGTTGCCGGGGTTTAGTCACTGAGGCTCAACTTGCTCGATGTCGTGCGAACCAAATGGGAATATATGAAGAACTTTATTTTTCTATTTGGATTGTTTTTTTGTTCGTCTGCATTTGGGGGCGATTACAAAATCGGCCACGAACCTTTAGGTGGAGTGTATTTTGGCGGGGAATACACACGCAGCGTTGCGCTCGGTTATGCGGCTATTTTTAAGGATTCGGATAAATCCGGGCCATTCCACAATGGGTTGTACGCTGATGCAGAATTCGCAGAAAAGGGGCGGTCTTTCTCTTTGGGATGGGCACGAACATCTGATGTCGGAATAGCAAGGTTTGGAATTTCTGCTCTAAACACCAAAACTGAAGGGCTTGGTGATCAAAAGTACATCGGTGGCACGCTCACAATGTCCATAGCGGGTCTATCATTCCGTATAGGGCATTACCGCCTCAACAACGCCAACTCGTCGGTAAGGAATGACTTCAATTCGGTCTCAGTTGGTTTGGGGATTTAGAAGACTAGCGCGAGTTGGGCACAACACCCTGCCCACCCTTCAATTTTTTCTGTTCCAACAGGTGCCTGCCATCCACAATGTAGGATGGGTGGAGCGTAGCGATACCCATCGAAGCCAAACCCGATGACCAACTACCGCCGGAGTGACATCGCCGGTGCCAGTTATTTCTTCACGGTCAATCTCTCCGACCGTTCGCAATCCCTGCTGACCGAACACGTCGCAGCACTGCGCAGCGCTTTCCAACACGTCCGCGAACGCCATCCCTTCATCGTCGATGCAATTGCGGTATTGCCCGATCATTTGCACACCATCTGGACATTGCCCGAAGGAATGGCGATTTTTCATTGCGCTGGCGCTTGATCAAAACCGTGTTCTCGCACGGCTTGCCGCATGGCGAACACCGTTCAGAAAGCAGAACCAGCAAAGGCGAGCGCGGAATCTAGCAGCGGCGATATTGGGAACACCTGATCCGCGACGAAGAGGATTTCGCACGGCATATCGATTACATACACATCAATCCGGTCAAGCATGGATTGGTGGCACGAGCGGCCGATTGGCCGCATTCGTCGTTTCATCGTTACGTAAGGACGGGTACGTTGCCGATAGATTGGGGGGGCAATGTTGGAGCGAATTTGGAATGCGGGGAGCGTCGGGATGATTGATGGGTATCGCTACGCTCCTCCCATCCTACACTGGCTCCAAAATATAAAGGGGGCAGAACTGCATGGTTCTGCCCATTTTTATTTCGTATCGGTCAGTTTATTTGACCAGTTTCGATAGCTTCTTGAACGTCTCGGTCCCGGCTACCCCCAACAACTGAAACACGACCGACTCGGTCGATGTTGGAACAGCGCCGGCCAGCACCATAGCTTCCATCGCGGTCTGCCGGTTGTCGTTGCTGCGGCTCATCACGGCATCCTTGACCACATGCACATTGAATCCGGCATCCAGCAGGTCGATGACGGTCTGCTGCACGCAGACATGCGTTTCCATGCCGGCGACGATGATCTGTGTCCTGCCGCTGTCTTTCAGTTGTTTGACGAACGCCTCGTTGCCGCAGCAGCTGAACGACATCTTTTCATGGCAGGATGCGGCGGGTGCCCTGTCCTTCAACGCAGCCAGCGTCGATCCCAGCCCCTTGACGTATTGTTCGGTGAAGATCACCGGGACAGCCAGCTCGTTGGCGCTTTCGAGCAGGATTCCGGCATTTTTGGTCAGCTGCGCCAGCACATTGGCATCCATGGCGGCGCACAGTCTTTCCTGCACATCGATCACAACCAGCACGGCATTGGTCGGCTCCAGCAGAAACTTGTTTTTGACAGACATACTTTCTCCAGTAAGCGTTGAAAACCCGATTCGGGGTACGAGTGCGAATTAATTCGTGCCTGCGCACGCCCACCATCAGTTGCTTACCCTAACCTGCTCTCGATACGGGGTCAACACACCCTAAACCCCATTCGCAACATGCCGTGCCCGATGCGGTCTCGCATCTCATGTGTGCCTCGTAAAGCACTGCATCCAGCAACCATCCAATTTGACCTACCGAAAACCGCAAGGCGGAGAATTGAATATGCAGACTACTCAGGAGCCTTTAATCGCCAAATGAGTATCGATTTCCTTCAATACTTTTTGCATGCCGCGACGCTTGGTCGTATTGAGAATGATGGGCCCCAGTGAATTTACTTTGGCAAAGTCCGGACTGGCTCCAGCCTTTCCATCCTTGTACACAATCACCAGCAGTAGAAGCTCGTCGCCCGGTTCGGAAGCGAGCAATTTCTGCTCGTCGTCAGACAGTATCACCTCGTAAGACAGATTGAGCAAAGCCGGATCTCCGAGAGAAAACAACACATCCGCATCATCCAGCGATTGCATGAATAGCAGATTCTTCTTGCCTTCATCATAGAACAGCTTAAACCGTTTGCACGCTTCAAAACCGGGGAGGCCGGCAGGAAACTCGATGACACTGTCGGCTTCGAATTCGACGGTCGCTCCGCCAAGACGCTTCAATGTAAATTTGATCATGATGAGCCTCTCTCGTAAAAATACGTATTACATTTCACAACAAAATACTGCACGATTTCCCCGAAGCATCCATCCCAGGCGGAATGGACATCATAATCCCGCGCTCAGCTGTCGCGGACAGTGCGCCCGCGCACATAGCGAGCCCCATCCGGCTAATCGGCGCGGCACGCACAGACAAACTGCCCTTCGATCGGACAGCCCGACTCCATCCTGATCACCACATCGCTGATCTGTTGAATCCTGAAGCCCGACTCAGCCAGTTTCTCCGTCAGGTAGCCCTGATGATGGCTGTATCTGCCGCTGACGTTCAATTGATAATCCAGCTCGCGAGCCCCGGCCAGCTTCTCGGTGCTGAACAATAGCATCCCGCCTGGCTTCAGATTCCGGTGTATCAGCGCGAGAACTTCGTCCAACCGCCCGATATAGATGAACGTGTCCATGCAGGTGATCAGGTCATACCGTTCGCGGGACTCGCACAGGAATTCTGCGATATCGGATTTGTGCAAATGCTGATACACCTGCTTGGCGGCGGCCCGCTCCAGCATGGCCTGGCTGAGATCAACCCCCGTCATCTCGCGCACGTAAGGTTTCAGTGCTTCGCCCACCATGCCGGTGCCGCAACCCAGGTCCAGCGCGCTCAGGCTGGAGGTTGGCATGTTTAGTGCGGCAAGATACTCGCTTACCAGTTGCGGGCCGCAGTATTTCAATCTGCCCAGCACATTCTCGAAATTGTTCGCGAACGTGTCGAAGGTCTGCTCGATAAACAGCCTGCTGCATTGGGCGGGAGTTTGCTGACCGCGATAGGCTGCCAGCAGATGCAGCGCGACCGGATTGTCCGGTTCCACGATGAGCCATTTCTCGAACAACGCGATGGCTTCGTCGACACGGCCCAATTCATAGTAGGCCTGCCCCAGGGCGGTCAGCGATTTGTAACCTGCGGGAGCAACGGCAATGCCGCTGTAATTGAAATACCGCGCTTCCTCATAGCGCTCCTGTTTCAGGCACAGCGCCGACAGCAAATAGAATGCATCGGCGCAGTTCGGGTCGATTTTGGCGGCCGTTGTGTAGCATTGCTCGGCGCGCGCCGGTTCCCCGTTCGATTCGAACGCGGCGCCGAGATTGGTCCAGTAGAAATACTTGTCCGGGTCGATTACGATGGCCTGCGAGAAGGCTTCGATCGCGGGCACTGTGCGACCGAGCCTTGCCAGCACGATGCCGAGATTGAAATGCCACTCGGCATGGCGGCCATCCAGCGCAATGGCTTCCCTCAAATAACCCAAGGCCTCTTCCAGACGGTCGGTTTGCTGCAGCAGGAACCCGAGGTAGTGTTTGGCGCGCGCCTCTTCCTGATCGGCCCGGATGATTTCCCGGTACAGCACCTCTGCAGCAACCAGATCGCCGTCCAGATGTTTGCGCAGTGCTGTTGAGAACTTCAAGTCGGCAGCTTTCGGCTCAACCATTTGTTCCCCCGCGCGCATCCGTCAGCGCCTTGAGCGCGGCAACCACGTCGGCCACCACAGCACTCCAGTCGCCAGCCGTTGTCTGGCGGAATAGCCTCATGACGCCGGGATACCACGGCGAATCGGTTCGTTCTGTCATCCAGCGCCAGTCGGTCTTGTAGTCTGGCAACAATACCCAGCAGGACTTGCCGAGTGCGCCCGCCAAGTGGGCAACGGCCGTATCGACGCAAATCACCAGATCGAGATTGGCGATCACTGCGGCAGTATCCGCAAAGTCGTTCAACTGCGAACCCAGGTTGGTGAGCTGCAATCCGGCGCGAGGATCCATGGCCTCACTTTCGCCCGCGCCTTTTTGCAGACTGATGAAACCCACCCCGCTCACGGCTCCCAAAGGGGCGAGAACATCCAGCGATGGGAGCGAGCGGTCGGCATCATTCTCGAATAGCGGATTGCCTTTCCACACCAGTCCCACGCGCAATCCGTTTTCAGGCAAATGCGCGGCCCACTTTTCGACCAGCGCAGACGGTGCGCGCAAATAGGGAATCTTCGCGGGAATGGAATCAAGCCGCGTGTTGCAGTAATACGGAATGCTGAGCGGAGGCGTCCAGAAATCGTAACCGGTGGATGGCAACGGATCGTCGAAGGAAAGGACAATATCCACGCCTTCCACCGCGTTGAACAATGTCTTCAAAGCCGCATGACAGATCAGGGTGATAGCGGCGGCGCCTCGCGTCTTCAACTCCGCCGCATAACGGCAATACTGGATCATGTCGCCGTGCCCGGGCTCATATCCGATCAGGATGGACTTGCCGGAAACTGATTCGCCCGCCCAACGGGGGCAATTGATGTTTGCCGCCCACGCCGCATACCAGTTGCGGGCTTCCAGACGGCGCCAACCCTCCTCAAACCTGCCCTGCCGCAACAAAAGATAGCTCAGGTTGTAACTGGCCATCGCGTAACCTTCATCCAGCCCTATGGCGGTTCGATAGCTCTGTTCGGCCTCCGCTTCCCGCTTCATGCAGGCATAAAGCACGCCGAGGTTGGACCAGACTTCCGGGGACTCAGGCTTGAGGGCGATTGCCTTCCAGTAAGCCGACTCGGCCTCGGCAAAACGCTTCCTCTCAGCCAGCAGCGCCCCAAGATCCAGGTACGTTTCCGGGTAAGCCGGATTGATTTCGATGGATAAGCGGTAGCACATCTCTGCCAGTTCCGCCTCGCCGCGCTTTTCCAGCAGCAGTCCCAGGTTTGCATACGCCTCGGCAAAATCCGGTGCGATCTTTACGGCCAGACCGAAGCACGCCTCGGCACCCGCTGCGTCGCCCGCTTCCATCAAACGGGTTCCCTGATAAAAAAGCGCTTCGGCTTCTTCGCGTTTCTGCTTGCTCATGGTGGCGTACGCCGCTCCCCGGTTGCACATGCATGCATTCTAACTGGACAGTAAAATCCATGTTTGGATCGAAACGTGACGCCAGATAGAAAAACGGCGCGCAAGATCATTGCGCGCCGTTCGGAGGAATAGGGCCAACTAAATAAAATTGAACAGCGACAACTTGGACACCTGCGCAAACGATTGCTGTGCCGCTTGCAGCATCAGTTTCTGCTGGGTCAGGTCGGTGATGGCCTTGTTGTAATCCGTATCCTGTATCTTGGACAAGGTCGCCTTGAACTGCAGCCCCAATTGATCGCCCATGGCTTGCAGACTGTCCAGCTCGTTCAGGCGGGAGCCGATGGTGGCCCGGACGCCCAGCACGGTATTCAAGCCCTGACCCAATTCACCCAAGGCGTCACTCATTGCCTGGCTGTTGGCTGCAACGACGGCTGCAGTCGCCCCGGCAAGCGGCGTATTCAGTAACTGGACAAGGTTGTTGAGCGTGTCGAACACGCTCATGTTTTCACTGGGACTGATGTCGAAGCTATCCGTAGCGGACGGCGTTCCCTTGATTTCGACCTGGATGCCGCCATAAGAGATGGCCTGTCCGCTCACATAAGCGCCGGATGCCAACGTCGTACCGCCCGGCACATCCCGGATGTCGTAATTGGTGGCGGAGGTGAAAACAACTGTATAGCTCTGCCCCGTGTACTGGGACGAATCGGTTACCACGCCCTGGCTGATGATTCCCGACCCCGTATTGGCGGCATCGGGAGCGGCTTGAAATGTCCCGTTTCCGTTGCGCGCGCGCATGAAAATGTCGGCCCCGGAATCGGTGCTGGATAGCTGGCGCGCGGAAGCCACTTGAACCTTGCGCTGCACATCGTCGCCCTGGTAAACCACTCCGCCCGCCGTGTCCACAAACGGTTTCACACTGCCCTGTGCGCCCGAAAACAGATAACTACCCGCGCCATCGGTGCTGTTTGCCATGCCCAGCAAATCGTTCAGCCGGGACTGAATATGCAAGGCAAGCGCTTTGCGGTTTCCGTCGGATAGCCCGGACGCAGACACAACCGTTGTATGCACATCCTGCAGCAGCGACGTCACACCGTCGAGCACACCGTCCGCCAGCGACAAGGTATTGATCGCCGCAGTTCGGTTGGTCGTGTACTGGGTATTGGTCGAGTCCGACTGAATGAGTTCCGACGCCCGCGCTGCGCCCACGGGATCGTCGGCGGGACTCAATATGCGTTGTCCGGTCGCCATCTGCTGCGTGGTGTTGGCGATCTGTACCTGAAGATTGTTCAGGGAAGTGACGTTCGCGTTATAGATTTGGCTGGTACTGATGCGCATGATCTGCTCCTACTTCAAACCCAGACTCAAAATGGTCTCAAACATGGTGTTGGCGATTTGCATCGCCTTGCCCGCTGCCTGATACGCCTGTTGGTAGCGCAGCAAGTTGGCTGCCTCTTCATCCAGATTGACGCCGGACACGGCCTGCTGCGCTTGGGTCACCTGATCCAGCAAGCTCGTTTGCGCCTGGCTGACGACGGTCAACTCGCGTGTCTGACTGCCCACCTGGCCGATCAACTGCCCGTAAGCCCCTTGAAAACTGGTCGTGCCGTTCACCAAGGTGTTGGCCGTCTGCAATGCGGCCATCAGCAGAATGTTGGTGCCGTCGGTGGTGGCATTGGTGTTTTGCTGGACCGTGAATGTATCTCCGGCGGACGGGGTACCGCTGATTTTCGTCGTCCATCCATTGATGGTAATCGCCGCACCCGACGTATATGCCTGCGGTCCGACCGGCGCACCGGTTCCGGTGGCGGTGTAAGTAGTCGGCGGATTGTTGAACGTGATCGTGATCGGTTGCAGCAAATTCGCATTCAAGGGCAAACCCGGAACAACCGTTGCAGCAGCAATCACGCCGCTACCCAGATTGGCGGTCGGCGCATTGGAACGAACGGGTGACGCGGCAGCAATCTTGGTAGGGTCGGTGATAGCGAGCGAGATCGCGCCCGCCCCGTTCACCGTTGGGCGCACGAGGAAGGAATCTCCGGAAGCCGCCGCACCGGCAGTCAATTGCAGGGTGATGCCGGTTCCGGCAACCGCCTGACCCGCCGTCATCGCCGCAACCGAGTAGGGGCCGCCTACCGTGGCGTTGGTGGCGGAGTCGTACACGTTGTAGTTTGTTCCGTCGAAGCGCACCATGTAATCGCTGGCAGTCAAAGCCGAGGTGCTGTTGACGGTTGCGGTGATCGCACCGGTACCTGTGTTGTTGTAGGAATTCGTCACCCGCGGCGCCGCCAGGGTAAACATGCTGCCGCCCAGCGCACCCTGCAGGTCGATGCCCTGTTGCTGTTGCTGATTGAAGGTATCCGCCAGCCCCATCGCAATGCGGCCCAGCGCGTTTGCCGCCGGATCGAGCACATCCTGGCGGAAATTGAGATAGCCGCCCAGGTTGCCGCCCTGCAGCGAATTCTGCGGAATCGAACTCACGGTGCCGCTGCTCGCATTGAAATAGGCGACCTCCAGCGCGGTCGGGTCGGTGGCGGAAGTCACCGTTTGCAGCGTCGATACCTGATTGCCCACGACCAGTGATTGCCCGCTGCCGATGAACACGTTCATCGTGCCGTCGGACTGCTTCATGGTCGAGACGCGTATCTCCTGGCTGAGTTGGCTGACCAATTGATCGCGCTGATCCAGCAAATCGTTGGGCGGCTGGCCGGGCGTGTTGGCCTGCAACATCACGATCTTTTCGTTGAGCGCGGCGATCTGCTTCGCGATGCTGTTGATCGTCGACACGCTGGTGGAAATCTGCCCGTTAAGACCGTCGCGTATCAGGTTCAGGTTCTGGTCCAGCGTTTGAAAACGGTTAACCAGCGATTGCGCGCTGGCGATCATGGTCTGTCTTGCCGGAACCGACTGCGGTGCGTTGGAAACCGCATTCACAGCGGCGAAGAAATCCTGTATGACCGGCGTAAGGCCGCCGTTGGAATCGCCCAGCAGATTGCTCACCTGTTGCGAAAGTCCCAGTTGCGTATTCAGGTTGGATGCCTGCGTCTGCGCTTCGAGCACTTGTGCGCCCAGGAACTGGTCGTAGCGGCGCACAACGTTCGTGACGTTCACACCCTGGCCGAAGTAACCGGCACCCGTGTTCTGCGGCATACCAGCGCTCTGGATGGTTTCCTGCCGCGAGTATCCCGGCGTGCTGGCATTGGCAATGTTATGCGTGGTCGTGGCGATTCCCGCCTGCGCAGCATTCAGCGCGCTTACTCCGATACCGTAAATGTTCATGTTCGATCCTTTTGCCGCGTGGCAGCTCTACATAGATGAGGTATCGGCAATAAACCGCCGAACTTTAGGCGCGCGCCCGGACGCTGCCGATCACGCCCACCAGCTTGTCCGCGTAGTGCGGGTCGGTGGCATATCCGGCCTGTTGCAGGCCTTGTGCGAATCCCTTTGCATCGCTCACGCCCAAAACCCCGTCATAACGCGGGTTATCCTTTAACAATTTGGCATAATCCTGAAATGCCTCGGTATAAGAGCCATACGCGCGGAAGCGCTCCACTTGTTTGCTTGCCACTCCATTGTGGTATTCGGTGGTGGTCACTTCCGCCACCTTGCCGTTCCAATCTTTGCCCGCCTTGATGCCAAACAAGTTGTGGCTGTCGCTGCCGTCGGCCATCTTGATCTCGCGCTTGCCCCATCCGCTTTCCAGTGCGGCCTGCCCCACGATGAGATGGGCGGGTATGCCTGTCGTGCGGCTGGCCCGTTCGGCATGCGGTCTCATCCTGTCGACGAAGGCCTGCTGCACATCCGCCTTGTACGCGGATGGAATCGCGTTGCTTGTCTCCTGCGTGACCGATGGCGCCGGCGCATTCGCCGGCAAGGCCGGAGTGACCGCACTGGCGGGCTGGTTTTGGCTGAGTTGGCGCACCATCACCTCGGCCAGTCCCACGCCGCGCGCTGCCATGTTTTGTGCCAGTTGTTGATCGAGCATGCCGGTGAACATCTTGGTTTGCTCGCTATCGAACATGCCGTCCTGCGGCGTCGCGTCGCGCATGCTTTTCAGCATCATGTTCAGGAACACGGACTCGAATTGCTGCGCGACCGCTTTCAATGCCTGATCCGGCGATTGCCTGGCCTGCAGGCGCAGCTTGCTCAGACTCTGGCTGTCTATGGCCAGACTGCTAACATCCGCTCCCGTAATCGCCATGATCGAAGTCCTTAGATAATTTCAAGCTCGGCGCGCAGCGCACCCGCCGCTTTCATCGCCTGCAAGATCGCCAGCATGTCCTGCGGCGTCGCGCCGATGGAGTTGAGCGCCTTGACCACTTCGCCCAGGTCCACGCCGCGCTTGAGGCTCAGCAAGCTGCCTTTGTCGGCCGTAATCTCCACGCTGGCATTGGTGACGCCCACCGTCTGCCCCCCGGACAGCGGCGCGGGCTGGCTCACCGTATTTTCGGAACTGATTACCACGGTGAGATTGCCGTGCGCCACCGCGCAATTGTCGAGCGCAACATGCTGGTTCATCACCACCGAGCCGGTGCGCGCATTGACGATGACCTTGGCGCTGCCCGCCGCCGCATCGACTTCCAGATTCTCGATGCGCGAGATGAACACGACGCGCGCGCTGCCTTCCGGCGCCCTGACTTGTATGGTGCGCGCATCCAGCGCTGCGGCAGTTCCGACCGGTGCAGCAATATCGCGATCAATCGCATCCGCCAAGCGCGTCGCCGTGGTGAAGTCAGCCGTATTCAATTCAAGATAGATGTATTCGCCCTGCCCCAATGCCGTCGGCACGGAACGTTCCACCGTCGCCCCGCCGGGAATGCGCCCCACGCTCAAGTGGTTGATCTGCGTCTTGGAACCGCCCGCCGCCGCACCCGCGCCACTCACCAGCAGATTGCCCTGCGCCATCGCATAAACCTGTCCGTCGGCGCCCTTCAGCGGCGTCATCACCAGCGTACCGCCGCGCAGGCTTTTTGCATTACCGATGGACGACACTGTGATGTCGACGGTCTGGCCGGGGCGGATGAACGGCGGCAGCGAAGCCGTCACCGTCACCGCCGCCACATTCTTCAATTGCAGGCTGGTGCCGGGAGGCAGCGTGACGCCCATCTGCGCCAGCATGGTGACCGTGCTCTGCACCGTGAACGGCGTTTGCGTAGTCTGGTCGCCGCTGCCGTCCAGACCAACCACCAGCCCGTAGCCCAGCAACTGGTTCTCGCGCACGCCCAGCACGGTGGCCAGATCCTTGATGCGTTCCGCTGCCGCACCCAGTGAAACGAGCATCAACAACGCGAAAGTAAACGATCTGATATTCATGATGAGACCTCGCTAGAACGGCAATACCGAGAAGAAGATACGGTTGAACATGCTGGCCACCGCCGCAGTATCAATCCGGTTCGCGCCCTTGTATTCGACATGCACATCCGCCACCTGGGTGGATTGCACGGTATTGCTGCCGCTGATGGTGGACGGGTTCACCACGCCGGAGAAGCGCACATATTCCTCGGTGAGCTTGATCGCCACCTGTTTTTCGCCCGCCACGCGCAGGTTGCCGTTGGCCAGCACTTCGGTCACCGTCACGGTGATCGCGCCGGAGAAGGTGTTGCTGCCCGAGCTGTCGCTCTTGCCTGAAGACTTGACACTGCTGGTGCCCGCCATGCCGAACGATGTGTTCTTTGCCACACCGCCGGCCGTGATGAGCGGGGTCGTCACCGCAATGCTGCCGGAGTTGTCGTCGTTATGCCCGGACTTGCCGGAAGCCGAGGTCGTTTCGACGATGTTGATAATGAGCACATCGCCGACATTGCGCGCGCGCCT
This sequence comes from Sideroxyarcus sp., assembly GCA_030652215.1. Taxonomy (GTDB): domain Bacteria; phylum Pseudomonadota; class Gammaproteobacteria; order Burkholderiales; family Gallionellaceae; genus Sideroxyarcus. Next base: position 119,873 of record JAUSBC010000005.1, on the reverse strand, counting down.
GTCCTCGAACATCGGCCGGTCGTTCACGCCGGCCTGGAAGATCGCGCCGTTGTTCGTCAGTTCCGGAGCCGGTTTCGCAACCGGGAGCGCGGTCAACGGTTGCTTGATGCTGGTGGAAGGCACGCATGCCGTCAGCATGGATGCCAACACCAGCAGCCAGATTGTTCCGATAAATTTACGCATGTCACACCTCACTTACATCTGCGACAGTTTCTGCAGCATCTGGTCCGAAGTACTGATCGCCTTGGAGTTGATCTCGTACGCGCGCTGTGTCTGGATCATGTTCACCAGTTCTTCCACCACATTCACGTTGGACGTTTCCACATAGCCCTGGCTCAGGGTACCCGTACCGTTGGTGCCCGGCACATTGGTGCTGGGGGTGCCCGAAGATGCGGTTTCCAGATACAGATTCTGCCCCATGCTTTCCAGGCCGGATGAGTTGATGAATGTCGCCAGTTGCAGGCTGCCGACCTGCACCGGTGCGGGCACGCCCGCCTGGGTGATGGTGATCACACCATCCTGGGCGATGGTTACCGAGGTCGCATTGGCGGGGATGGTGATGGCGGGCTGCACCACAAAACCGTTGGAAGTCACGATCTGCCCCTGGTTGTCCCTCTGCAATGAGCCGTCGCGCGTATACGCCGTCGTGCCGTCCGGCATCAGCACCTGGAGGAAACCCGCACCCTGGATTGCAACGTCCAGCTGATTGCTGGTCAACTGCAAATTGCCCTGGGTGTGGATGCGTTCGGCCGCAACGGGGCGCACGCCGGTACCGATCTGCAGGCCCGAGGGCACCTGTGTCTGCTGCGACGACTGCGCGCCGGGCTGACGGATGTTCTGGTACAGCAGATCCTCGAAGATCGCGCGCGAACGCTTGAACCCCGTCGTGCCGACGTTGGCCAGGTTGTTGGAGATCACGTCCATCTGCGTCTGCTGCGCTTCCAGACCGGTCTTTGAAATCCACAGGGAGCGAATCATGATGAGTATCCTTTCAGTGTTTAGCCGCTGATGTTGAGCAAGCTGCTGGCCGATTTGGCGTTTTCGTTTGCCGTCTGCAACACTTTCATCTGCATGTCGAACTGGCGCGCCAGCGAAATCATGCTGACCATCGCGTCCACGGTATTCACGTTGCTGCCTTCCAGGCTGCCCGCCATCACCGTCACATTGGCGTCGGCGTCGGCAGCGCTGCCGTCTTTGGTGCGAAACAAGGCGTCTTCGCCGCGCACCAACTGGCTTTCCGGCGGGTTGGTCAACTTGAGCCGCCCGACCACGATCACCGAGTTTTTTTGACTCGTGCTGGGCACGGTCGAAATGGTGCCGTCTTTGGCGATGCTTACCGATGTGTCGGGAGGAATGGTGATCGGTCCGCCGTCACCCATCACGTTCTGGCCGCTGTTCGTCTGCAAAATGCCGCTGGGCAACACCCTGAAACTGCCGTTGCGGGTGTAGGCCTCGTTGCCGTTGGCATCCTCCACCGCGATCCAGCCTTTGCCGTCGATGGCCACATCGAGTTCGCGTCCGGTGGTCTGCATGACGCCGGGCGTGAAATCGGTGCCCGCCGTCGAATCAACCACGAAGGTGCGCGTTGCCAGGCCTTCGCCCTGCAGCGGCACGGCGCGGAATGCGTCTATGCTGGCGCGAAATCCCGGCGTGTTGATGTTGGCCAGGTTCTGCGACACCGACGCCTGCTTTTGCAGCGTGTGCGAAGCGCCTGTCATCGCGGTGTAGATCAGTCTGTCCATGTCACTCTCCCGGCCTCAAATCGCTTAACGCAGGTTGACGATGGTCTGCAACACCTGATCCTGCGTCTTCACCGTCTGCGCGTTGGCCTGGTACAGGCGCTGCGCGGTGATCATGTTCACCAGTTCTGCGGTCAGATCCACGTTGGAATCTTCCACAGCCGAAGACTGCAGCACGCCCAGACCGGCCGTTCCCGGCGCACCCACCAGCGGCGCGCCCGAGGTCGATGTCTCCGCCCATTGGTTTCCGCCCAGCGGCTCCAGGCCCTGGGGATTGCTGAAGTTGGCCAGCACAACCTGGCCCAGCGTCTGGGTCTGTCCATTGGAATAGCGGCCGGAGATGATGCCGTCGGAACCGGTGCTGAAGCCGGTCATGGTGCCCGAGGTGTAGCCGTTCTGATTCAGCGCATTCACGCCGAAGGCGCTGCCGAACTGCGAGGTGCTGGCAAAATTGATAGCCAGAGTTTGCGATGCAGCCCCGGCCGGTACGAAGGCGGTCGAGGTCACTGCCGTCGCCGGAGTCGCCAAAGTACCGTTAGTATTGAAAGTCATCGCCGACAACGGTGCATTGGCCGCCTGGGTGTTGACGCCATCCACGGTCAGGTAGACATTCCATGCATTCGTCCCGGTTTTGGCGAAATACAGCGCAGCCACGTGACTGCCGCCCAGGCTGTCATAGACCGTGGTCGAAGTGGAGTTGTTGAATGTCGCGGGATTGGTCGGGTCAAAAACAGGTGCAGCCGGAATAACGGCCGAGTTTGCATTCAAATTGAGTCCGGCCGCGATTGTCGTGGTGGCATTGGGCAACAGGTCGGCAGTGGATATCTGAATGTCGGCAGGCGCGGTCGGCACGATGACTCCAGCCGCATTCGGCAGATAACCCGTCACGCGCGCGCCGGCGCTATTCACGATAAATCCGTTCTGATCCAGCTGGAACTGCCCGTTGCGCGTATAGGTGATCGATCCGCCGTCGCTCATGCGGAACAGCCCGTTGCCGCTCACCGCCATATCCAGCGAATTGTTGGTGGTGGTGATATTGCCTTGCGTGAACTGTTGCGCGATCGTTCCCACGCTCACACCGATACCGGACGCCCCGCCGCCGGAACCGGCCAGCGAGTTGGCAAAGACGTCGGCGAATTGCGCCTGCGATTGCTTGAAGCCGACGGTGCCCGCGTTGGCGATGTTGTTGCCGATCACATCCAGACTCTTGGCTGCTGCGCTCAGACCACTCAGACCTTGTTGGAAACCCATGACATCCTCCTAATTAGTAACGATCACACGCTGTTGGCGCGATGCTTTTCACAAAATCTGCCGGACTTCATCCAGCCCCACTTCACCCAGACTGCCCATATTCAACATAGCTCCGCCGGCGGTCAGCGAGACACTGTTTACCACCCCGTAAGACAGCGTCGTCGGACTGCTGCTCTTTCCGTCCAGCACCGCCGTGGAACTGAACTCGTATTTCCCGTCCACCACCGCCACGCCGTTATCGTCCATTCCGTCCCATGTGAAGCCGACAACCCCGGCGTCCTGCGCACCCAGTTGCAGAGTACGCACCACCTTGCCGTCGGCATCGGTGATCGTCACTGTGACCTTGTCCGCCGGCTGGTCCAGCTCCACTGCTGCGCCAGAATTCCCCGCCGCCAGGGCAATCTCTTCGCCCGGAACCAACGCTGCGTGCCCGATCATGGAAGCGGCCTGCAACGACTGTGCGGAGGTCATACTGGCGCTCAGCGCCTGCACCGTGGCGTTCAGTTTGTCGATACCCGTCACCGTGGAAAGCTGCGCCATCTGCGAAGTGACCTGCGCGTTATCCATCGGATTGAGTGGGTCCTGGTTTTTCATCTGCGTCACCAGCAGTTTCAGGAAACGATCCTGCGTGATGCCCGCCTGCGAAGTCGCCGCAGTAGCGGCCGTCTGTTGTGCTGCAGTGGCGGAATTGACGGTGGTCATGATTTATCTCCTTTATTGTCCGATGGTGAGCGTCTTGAGCAGCAGACTCTTGGATGTGTTCATCACATCCACGTTGTTCTGGTACGAGCGCGATGCCGAGATCATGTTCACCATCTCGTCCACCGGATTGACGTTGGGCATGGTCACGTAGCCCTGTGCATCCGCCATGGGATGTTTGGGGTCGTAAACCACTTTCATGGGCGAAGTATCCTCGACCACGGCGGAAACTTTCACGCCCGTCCCGACTTGGCCCGGAGTCTGCGCGGTGCTGAACACCACCTGCTTGGCATGGTAGGGCTGGCCGTCCGGCCCGGTGGCGCTGTCCACGTTGGCGAGGTTGCTCGCCACCACATTGAGGCGCTGCGCCTGCGCCGCCATGGCGGAACCGGAAATGTTGAAAATATTGAACAATGACATGATCGCTCCTCTTAACCTTGCAATGCCGCCAGCACAGCCTTGGCTTTATCGCTCACAAACCGGACGCTGGCCTCGTAACGCAAGGCGTTGTCGGCAAATTGCGCCCGCTCCGCATCCATATCCACCGTGTTGCCGTCCGCACTCGGTTGCACCGGCGTGCGGTACTGCACCGGCGCGCCCATCACGCTTTCACCCGTCGTACCGGACAGATGCGCCGCCGAGGTCGCCGCCACCTGCAATTTGGCGCCGCCGCCCGTCAGCGCACCCTGCATCGCGCTGGCGAAGTCGATATCCCGCGCCTTGTAGTTCGGCGTATCGGCATTGGCGATGTTGGACGCCAGCAATTCCTGCCGCGCAGCCCGCAGATTCAGGGCTGTCTGGTGTAACCGGAACATATCGTCTATCCTGCTGCTCATCTTGCCCTCCCGTCAGTCTGTTTCTGCACCGACCGCAACACCGCACCGCAGCCGCTACTCCTTTTCACGTCTTGCATACTAATCACCGCGTGTCACCCCTCATCCCCGGATTAAGGGCGGAAATCCGTTTCATTTCCCGCTTTAGAAAACGCCCCCCGGTTCCACAATAACGCCATGAAAAACCAAGGCTCGATACTGCTATTAACCCTGCTGCTGTGTGCCCCTCTCGCACAGGCGGCCGGCACGCAGAGTCACGCAAAAATCCGCGAAGTTGCGCTGGCCTACGCGCAGCAGCAAGTGCAAACGCTGCCCGGCAAGGTCAGCATCCAGATCGGCGACATCGACCCCCGCACCGTCCTGCGCGCCTGCGCTGCGCCGGAAGCATTCCGGCCCGACGGTTCCAAGCAGATCGGCAAGACCAGCATCGGCGTGCGCTGCAACGAAAAACCGGGATGGTCGATCTACCTACAGGCAACCATCCGCGTCAGCGCCAGCCTGCTGGTCGCCAACCGCCCCCTGTCGCAAAATACCGTATTGAATGCAAACGATTTCAGCCTGCAAAGCGGCGAACTGGGGCAACCCGGCCTCCTCACCGATCCGGACCAGGCGGTCGGCAAAACGCTCAAGTTCGGCATCGGGGCAGGACAGGTGTTGCGCGAGGACATGCTGCGCGCGCCCTTTGTCGTGACTCAGGGGCATGCCACGCAGGTGAAGGTGCGCAACGCGGGCTTTTCCATCCGCGCCGAAGGACAATCGCTCAACAACGGCGCGGAAGGACAACGCGTACAGGTGCGCATGGCCTCCGGCCGGGTCATCAGCGGCACCGCAGTTGCGGACGGCAGCGTGGAAGTGCGCCCCTGAAAGGCCTATAATGACAAGCAGTCAGATATATGCCCTAAAGTTTGTCTATCATCTGCCGATGATATGACTAACCGAGTAAGTGAGAAGGGGAAAGCCCAATGAAGATCGAAAAAACCAGCAGTCCGTCGCCGGCCTCCACAGTGGGAGATGCGAAAGCGCGCGCCTCGACGACGGCACAAACCGCGGGCAACAAGTCCGCCGCAACCGAAAACAGCGGAACCAGCGTGCATCTGGGTTCCACCACGGCCCAGTTGCGTAGCATCGAGGGCAGCATTGCCAGCACCCCGGTGGTCGATACGCACAAGGTCGCGGAAATCAAGCAGGCCATCAGTGAGGGACGGTTTCAGGTGAATTCGGGCGTGGTGGCTGATCGTTTGATCAGCTCCGTGCGCGAACTGATTGCCGCCAGCCAACGTTGACCGCAAAACCGGCAAATCCCGCTGCGACAGAAATCCTGTCCAACCTGAACGACGAATGTGCAAGTTTGCGCGCATTCGTCGTTTTGCTTGAAGACGAGCAACGCATCCTGCTCGGCCAGCACACCGAAGAACTGCTCTCCATGGCCGAAGCCAAGACACAGCTCGCCAACAAAATCTCCACGCTCTCCACCGCGCTCCAGCGCCACCTGCCGCAGGGCTCCCGCGACCTGGCGGAATGGCTCAAACAAAATGTGCCGCAAGCTTTGCCCACCTGGCAGGAAGCGCGCCAACTGGCCACGCATGTGCAACGCCTCAACCAGACCAACGGCGAACTGATCCAGATCAAACTGCGCTACAACCAGCAAGCCCTGGGCGCACTCTTCAGCGCCACTCAAAGCACAGCCGGCCTGTACGGCGCCGACGGCCAACCCAACCAGCCCACGGCCAGCCGGACGCTGGGCAGCGTCTAACCCTGCTCTCAATCATTCCGGAATTATTGTTTGCTCTGTCGAGGGAGCCACCGCAGGCTCCGCTTCCGCCTGCGGCGTCAGCACCGTGATGGTCACGCGCCGGTTGCGGGCGCGGCCTTCCGGGCTATCGTTTGGCAGCACCGGGAGATTGTCCGCCGAGCCCACTGCCTTCAGGCGTTTTGCCACAACGCCCTGTTCGATGAACAACCTCACTACACTGCTGGCGCGCGCTGATGACAGTTCCCAGTTGGAGGGAAACTTGGCGGTGCTGATAGGGAGGTTATCGGTGTGGCCTTCCACTTCGATGGCGTATTCGTTTTCCACCAGCACTTTTGCCGCATCGGCCAGCGTCTTTTTCGCTTCCGGCTGGATGTCGGCTTCGCCCTGGTTGAACAGGGCGCTGGCGTTGATTTCCAGTTCCACGCCGCGGCCGGTTTGCGACACGTTCATCTGGCCGTTTTTGACGAACTTGGCCATGGCTTCGTTGAGGGTTTTGGCAAGAATTTGCATGCGCTCGTTTTGCTTGCGCTGTTTCTCCGCCAGGCGCGCGTCGCGTCTGTCCACCAGCGATTTGAAAAAGATTTCGTCTTCGGTGAGGTGCATGATTCCGCCGTTAGCCTCATTGGCTTTCGTGCCGAAGGCCTTGTTGATGGCGGAACCGTAGATTTTGTATTTGCCCTCGTTCACCGAGGAGATGCCGTACATGACGACGAAGAATGCGAACAGCAGGGTGATGAAGTCGGCGTAGGAAACCATCCAGCGCTCGTGGTTGTCGTGCTCGGGTCTTTTCGGACGACGCGCCATCAGGAGGCCTCTTCGACGTAGCCCTTCAGCTTGTTCTCGATGAAGCGCGGGTTCTCGGCATTGGCGACCATGCACAGGCCGTCGATCAGCATCTCGCGCATGTTCACCTGATCCTGGATGAGTATCTTGAGTTTGCCGGCGATGGGCAGGAACACCAGGTTGGCGGAGCCCACGCCGTAGATGGTGGCGATGAAGGCGACGGCGATGCCGGCGCCCAGTTTTGCCGGTTCGGCCAGGCTCTGCATCACGTGCACCAGCCCCAGCACCGCACCGAGAATACCGATGGTGGGCGCGTAGCCGGCGGCCGATTCCCAAACCCGCGCCGCTTGCCAGCGCAGCGTTTCATAAGTCTGCAGGTCGACGTCCATCACCTCGCGAATTTTTTCCGCGCTGTTGCCGTCCACCAGCATCTGCAGTCCCTTGTGGACGAAAGGATCGTCGATGTTCTTGAGTTGTGCCTCCAGCGCCAATATGCCGTCCTTGCGCGCCACGCTGCCCCAGGCCGTGATCTGGTAGGCCAGTTTTTGCGTGTCGATTTGCGGTGTGACAAATACCCAGCCCGCCATTCTGATGCCGGTCATGAACACCTTGTGCGGGTGTTGCAGCATCACCGCGCCTATCGTGCCGCCGAACACGATCAGGAATGCCGCCATCTGCATCAGCACTGAAACGGAACCGCCTTCCAGCATTTGCCCGCCGAGGATACCGACCAGGGCGACGAGCAGTCCGAACAGGCTGAGCTTGTCCATCAATAGCCTTTCATGGAGGCGCGCAAACGCGCCACGGCCTGGCTATGCAACTGGCACACGCGCGATTCGGAGACGCCCATCACTTCGCCGATCTCGCGCAAATTCATGTCCTGCTCATAATGCATGCCCATCAACTGCCGTTCGCGCTCGGGCAGGCGCTCGATGGCCTGGACAAGCGCCTCGCGGAAGCGTCCGTCCTGCAATAATTCCAAGGGGTTGCTGTCGTTATCGAACACGAAACGGTCGAAGAAATCCTCCTCCCCGTCGCCGTGAAAATCCTCGTAATAAAACAGTTGTGCGCCGCGCGCTTCCTGCAGCATCTGTTGGTATTCGGGCAGGGATACAGCCAGTTCTTTGGCAATCTCGGTCTCGCTCGGCATCTTGCCCAGCTTTTGCTGCAGGCGGCTGATTGCCGTTTCGATCTTGCGCATGTCGCGGCGCATGCTGCGCGGCAGCCAGTCCGCCCCGCGCAACTCGTCCAGCATGGCGCCGCGTATGCGCTGGGCGGCATAGGTTTCGAACTGCGCACCGCGCAGTTCGTCGTAACGGCTGGCGGCATCCAGCAGCCCCATCATGCCGGCCTGGATAAGATCATCCACTTCGACGCTACCGGGAAGCTTGAGCATCATGTGATGGGCGATGCGCTTCACCAGATGCGCATATTCCATCAGACACTCTTCTTTGTCGTTCAATCCGTTCGGCGTATACATGGCCTTGGTCTTAAGATTGCCGGCGATTCTCATGGGATCGTCGCCGCTCTATTGTTCGCCGGGCGCGCCTGCCGCATCACGCGCTGCATCACACTGCCCAGTACATCATGTCCTTCTTCCACCGCGCTCGGCACACGCATCAAACCCTGTGCAACCTCGCGCATGGCGTACGACGACGGGGCCGCCGGGAAAGCCTCAATCACCGGACGGCATAATTGTGTCGCACGTTTGAGCTTTTCATCAACCGGAATATAACCCAGATATTCCAAACGTACCTGCAGGTGCACGCGCGCAACCAGCGACATGTTGTCGAATATCGCCAGCGCTTCGCGTTCGCTGCCGACCTTGTTGACCACGATATCGAATGCCTGCCTGCCATTATGCATCGCCATCTGCTTGAGCAAGGCATAACTTTCGGTGATTCCGCTGGCGGTGGCGTTCAGCACCAGCAGCAAAGGTTCGTCTCCGGACAGGCTGGCGCACACCGAATGCCCGTCGCGCGCGGCGTCCACCAGCACCACATCCATGTCCTTGGAGGCGGCGCTCAGCGACTCCAGCAGGCACTCGCGTTGCGCGACATCCAGCGTCGGCAGGCTTTGCATCGCCCTGGCCACGGGCAATACGCGCACGCCCTGCGTGCCGCGCAGCATCACGTCCTGCAGGGTCTTGTCGCCGCGCACCACATTCAGCAAATCGTAGCGCGACTTCAAGGCCAGCGTATTGGCCACGTTGTCGTGCGAAAGGTTTTCGTCCAGCACCAGCACATCCTTGCCGGCACCCGCCAGCACCGCCGCCAGATTCACCACGATACTGGTCGAACCCAGACCGTCGCGCGCACCAACCACCGTCACCACGCGCGAAGTTGAACGCGACAACAGACGGCGCAAACCTGCAGCCTGATCCTGGATATCAAATTGCATATTGCCCCCTTGTCGTCTTTGCATTGCCCATCCCGGCCATGAAGGCCGGCAGTTCCGCATCCTGCATGGCAAATGCCGAACCGGTCTTGCCCGCGTCCTTGAACACGCGATGTAGCAGATACTCCAGGTTCACTTCGTGCAAATCCTCAGGCACGCGCTGGCCGCTGGCGATGTAGTGCATGGTCAGCTTGTGGCGCACCACGACGTCCAACACCGTGCCCAGCGTCACCGCCTCGTCCAGCTTGGTCGGGATGCAGCCGATCACGCCGCTGCCGCCGTACATTTTCACCACGTCGTCCAGCGTGCCGCCGGAACTGGTGGCGTTGAGCAGCAGCAGGCGCTGCACGCCCACTGCGTCGAACATCTGCGCCTGCTCCGCCACGCGGCTGTCGCGCTGGCCCACGCCCATGGTGTCGATCAACACCAGGTGTTTGTGCTTGAGGCCGGACAGGGTAAGTTTCAAATCTTCGGTGTCGCGCACGGCATGCACCGATACGCCCAGGATCTTGCCGTAGATTTTCAATTGTTCGTGGGCGCCGATACGATAGCTGTCGGTGGTGACCAGCGCGACCTTGTCCGCGCCGTAGCGCACCACGGCGCGCGCCGCCATTTTGGCGGTGGTGGTGGTCTTGCCGACGCCGGTGGGGCCGACCAGCGCATACACGCCGCCGCGCGCCACCACATCCTCTTGTATTGTCGCCACGCGCAGATTGTGGCCGAGCAGGCGGCGCAGCCAGTCGACGCCCCCGTCAGCGGGTATCTTTTCCAGCAACTGGCGCGACAGCATGGGGCTGAAGCCGACATTGAGCATGTCGCGCAGCAGCGCGCCGCGCACCGGATTGTGCTGCTGCATGTCCGACCAGGAGAGACGCGCCATCTGTTCCTGCATCATGTTGCGCATGCTCTTGATCTCGGACAGCAGGCTTTGCTGTTCTGCCGTCGTGTCTTTGGTCTCGTGCACCGCCACGCTTTCGCGTTGGGTGTTCGCTTCCAGCACTTTGGCTCCCAGCGCGGCAGCCTGCGTTGCGCCCTGCGCGGACAGCACGCCGGGACGCGCCGGCTTGCCCGGCTTGTCCGGCGTGCGCGTTTCGCTCAAATGCGCGAGTTCCGAACCGGCCACCGCCACGATTTCCACGCCTTCCGGCACTTTGCGGTTGGACAGGATCACGGCGTCTGCGCCGAGCTCGACCCGCACCAGCTTCAGCGCATCGCGCGAACTGGCCGCTATGAATTTTCTGGCGTTCATACTCTACCCCCTACCATGGATGTAAACCGTACCGTCTTGAAGCCCGGTACTTCTTCTTGTGAAATCACTTTGAGTTGCGGCAACGAGCGCTTGAGGAAGCGCGCCAGCAGGTCGCGGATATGTCCCGGCACCAGCAGTACCGTGGGCAGGCCCATCTGTTCCTGCGTCTGCGTGGCGCTGCGCGCTTCGCGCAACAGTGTGTTGGCGAGGCTGGGTTCGATGGCGGAACCGCCCACCTGCAGCGCCTGCGCCAGCACGTATTCGAGCTCCTTGTCCATGCCGATGACCTGCAGCTCCTGCGATGACGGATAGAACTGCTGCACGATGGCCGCGCCCAGCGCCACGCGCACCAATCCGGTCAGCACGGTGGAATCCTGGGTTTGCGGCGCGTGCTCGGCCAACGTTTCCAGGATGGTGCGCATGTCGCGGATGTGCATGCCCTCGTCCAGCAGGTTCTGCATCACCTTCTGCACGGTGGCCAGCGACAACAGCTTGGGGATGAGGTCTTCGGTCAGCTTGGGCGCGAGCTTGCCGAGGTGATCCAGCAGTTGCTGCAACTCCTGGCGCCCCAGCAACTCGGCGGCATGCGTATGGATCAGGTGGCTCATATGCGTCGCCACCACGGTACCCGCATCGACCACGGTGTAACCCATGACCTGCGCCTGTTCGCGCGCCCCGGCATCTACCCAGACGGCGGGCAGGCCGAAGGCCGGGTCCTTGGTCGGGGTGCCGGGCAGCGCACCGCTCGCGTTGCCGGGATTGATGGCCAGGAACATGTTGGGATAGGCCTCGCCGCTGCCGATCTCCGCACCTTTGAGCGTGATGCGATAGGCGTTGGGGCGCAAATCCAGGTTGTCGCGGATGTGTACGGCCGGCGGCAGGAATCCCATGTCCTGCGTGAATTTCTTGCGTATGCCCTTGATACGCCGCAGCAGGTCGCCGTCCTGCGCCTTGTCTACCAGAGAAATCAGGCGGTAGCCGACTTCCAGACCCAGCACATCCACTTGCGCCACATCTTCCCAACTGGCTTCCGGCGCTTCACTGCTCGGCATGATCACGGGATTTTCCGCTGCAGCCGCCTTGTCTTCATCAATCTTGGTGCGCTGCAGCAAGTAGAACGCGAACCAGCCTATTCCGCCCGCCAGCAACAGAAACGGAAAGTGCGGCATGCCGGGAATCGCGCCCAGCATGCCGATGATGACGGCGGTCAGGATTAATACTTGCGGGCTGGAAATCAGTTGTTTGGCGAGTTGCTGGCCGATGTTGTCTTCGCTGGAAACGCGGCTCACCACCATGCCCGCAGCGGTGGAGATCACCAGTGCCGGAATCTGCGCCACCAGGCCGTCGCCGATGGTGAGCAGGGTGTAATTGCGGGCCGCCGTCGCCAGATCCAGATTGTGCTGCATCACGCCGATGATCAGACCGCCCACCACGTTGATGAGCATAATGATGATGCCGGCAACTGCATCGCCGCGCACGAATTTGGAGGCACCGTCCATCGCCCCGTAGAAGTCGGCTTCCTGAGCGATCTCGGCGCGGCGTTTGCGCGCCACATCTTCGCCGATCAGGCCGGCATTGAGGTCGGCGTCGATGGCCATCTGCTTGCCCGGCATCGCGTCCAAAGTGAAACGCGCGCCCACTTCGGCGATACGCCCGGCGCCCTTGGTGATGACCACGAAGTTGATGACCACCAGGATCACGAACACCACGATGCCCACCGCGTAGTTGCCGCCGACCAGGAAGTGGCCGAACGATTCGATCACCTTGCCCGCCGCCGCCGGACCGGTGTGGCCTTCCAGCAGCACCACGCGGGTGGAAGCCACGTTGAGGGAAAGGCGCAACAGGGTGGAGATCAGCAGCACGGTGGGGAACACCGCAAAATCCAGCGGCTTGGTGGTGTTCATCGCCACCAGCAGAACCATGATCGCCAGCGCGATGTTGAAGGTAAACAGGATGTCGAGCAGGAACGGCGGCAGCGGCAGCACCATCATCGACAGGATCATCACGATCAGAATGGGACCGGCCAGACCCCGTACCCCCCCGCGCATCATCGCGGTCTTCAGAATTTCCAGCATGTTCATACGCACCTCTTGGGCTTATTTTTGCGGTCCGCAAGGACCACTTCTCTTGTGCGTATTATCTGAAACGGGCGTCAAGTCGATGACATGAATAGAGGGGGATTTATGCGGCTATTTGTTTGGTCCCGGAAAGGGGGAGCGTTCCGCCTCCAGTTTCATGCAGGAAACCTATTCGTAGACGGTCGTGAGCGTCATGGTCTGGTTGTGCAACTGGCACTGCAGTACGTCACTGAACGGGGCCAGTTCGCCGTAGGAATAGAAGCCCGTGATCGCGGTGGCGAGCCCGAGCTTTTTCTGCACGATGTCCAGTTCTTCCTCGGTCAATTGCCCCATCACCAGCCGCCTGCCCACGCAACTCACCACCAGACACAAGCCGGCCATATTCTGGCTGGAGGAGCGCGCCGCTTCTGCGGCCAGTCCCGCGCTGTCGATCAGACTATCCAGATCGGTGCGCATCAGCTTGCACATATAGCCCTGCGGCACGTCCCCCGCAAATGTCAGGCTGCGTGCGGCTTCGTCCACGGCCAGCAAGGTGCGGATCAACGGCGGCTCCGACACGTTGGCCTGTATGCTTAACGGATAACGCAAACCGCTGGCCGGCAAATCCTTGGCCTGTTCGGCCAGATACTTCTTGTACAGATCGAGGGCTGGTTCGCCGTCGATCTCGTACACCACGTTGCCCGCCGACTTGGTGACGATGCGTTCCGCACCGAACTCCTTCCACCCCGCGAAACATCCGCTTTTGACCATGGCGTCCCCGTAGAATCCCAGGGCTGCGACGCATCCCTTCTTGGCGGGCGCATCCGCCATCACCCAGGTGGTCCCAAAGCGCGTCCCGTCTCCCGCCAGGCCGCCGGTCACCGGAATACCGGCCTGGTTGAGTCCCTGTGCCAGTTCGCTGCCGTTGACCTGCAGGCCGTCCGAGAACACCAGCACGTGGCGCAAATCTGCCGCAATCAGTTCTTTCATCAGGCGCATTCCCGCTTCCCGCGCCCCTTTGCCCGGTTCGATATCCACCGCCACGAGGCGAACGCTGGCACGCTCCAGCTTGACCACGGTCGCGACAATATCCCCGTCGCTGAGTTCGACACCCATCACGCTGCCGGACGAGGAGCATCCGGCGATATGCGCCTGCGGGAACATCTTGCGCAACTCGGTATAACAAGCCTCTTTTGTATAATATTCGTTGTCGGCAAAAACCAGTACCAGATCGGCGCTTGCCGCAAATCCGGGAAGCGGATTCCAGCCCGACTTGCCGGACCAACGCATTTGACTGACTTGCATGGCACTTTCTCCTGTTTTGCATTTCCGAATTTTGCGGACGCCGACATCGGGATTCAGCGCTCAATCCGTCCGCATGTTTGTGTGCCAGTATAGAGATTTCGCCGTGTATCCGAAATGACCAATAGCCAACCGTTGCGAACAGACAGCAACGCCTGCGGGGTCAAGCACTCGCCGCCTGCGTCGCCGGATCGAGTTCTTTGGGAACCGGCAATTCCTGCGGTTCCTGCGGATAGGCGCCGCCCACTTGCTTGTAGCGGCGCAACTGGTAGACGTAGGCCAGCACTTCGGCCACGGCACTGAACAATGCTTCCGGAATGGCGTGCCCGATTTCGCAGTGCTTGTGCAGCGCGCGTGCCAAAGGCGGCGCTTCGAGTATGGGTACGTTGTGTTCCTTGGCGATTTCCTTGATGCGTGCCGCCATCAGGTGCGATCCCTTAGCCACCACCACCGGCGCGCGCATCTTGTTTTCGCTGTATTTGAGCGCGACGGAGAAGTGGGTCGGATTGGTCACCACCACGTCGGCGGTGGGGATTTCCGCCATCATGCGGCGTCTTGCCATCTCGCGCTGCATGCTGCGCACGCGCGCCTTGACCTGCGGGTCGCCCTCGGTTTCCTTGGACTCCTGGCGCACCTCTTCCTTGGTCATCTTGAGTTTCTTGTTGTGCTCGTACAACTGGAATGGAACGTCCACTGCCGCAATCAGCAGCAAGCCGCCCATGATGGCGGCAAAGCTGCCCCACACGAGGCTGCCCAGATGCGGGATGGCGATCGCGATGGGTTCGCTCACCAGCAGCAGCACCTCTTGTTTGTTGTGCCAGATCACCCACGCGCCGATGCCGCCCACCAGCACCGTTTTGGCGATGGCTTTCGCCAGTTCCATCAGGCTGTTGACGGAGAACATGCGGCCGATACCGGTCAAGGGATTGAGTTTGCCGAAGTTGGGTTGTAGCGGCTTCAGCGAGAACAGCCAGCCGTTGAGCAGCAGCGGCGAAAACAGGGCGACGCCCAGCAGCAAGCCCAACAACGGCAGGAAGACCAGCAGCGTCGCCACGCTCAAATCGTGCAAACGCGGCAGCAGTTGATCTGTCTGGAAGGCCAGTCCGGCATCCAGCGTCAGCCCTTCGCGAATCAGCAAGATGAGCTGCCGCCCCAGCGCCGATCCCATGAGCCAGATGCCAGCGCCGCCCGCCATCACCACGGCAAACGTGGAAAGCTCGCGCGAACGCGCAACCTGTCCGTCTTCGCGCGCCTTGTCCAGGCGCCGTTGCGAGGGCGATTCGGTTTTTTCTAAGTCACTGTCTTGTTCGGCCATGGCGGAATCCTTTGCACATGGCGATTATCGGCAAAGCGGGCAATTCCAATCCGCCGAACAGCGGGGGAAATACGGCTTATCTACCTCCAGGGTGGGCACCCTACGGCTACCTGCCTATTGAAAGCCGTGCCAGTACCCGTTCCGCCATTCTGGGCAGGGGCACGACCTCATCCGCCGCACCCAGCGCAATGGCCTCGCGCGGCATGCCGAATACCACGCAGCTGGCCTCGTCCTGCGCCAGGTTGTAAGCGCCCGCCTTCTTCATTTCCAGCATTGCAGCAGCGCCGTCCTTGCCCATGCCGGTCAGCATCACGCCGATGGCATCCGCGCCCAGATACTTGGCCGCTGAGTGAAACAGCACTTCCACCGAAGGACGGTGACGGTTCACCGGCGGGTCCTGACTCAACACGGTACGATACTTTCCCGCAACACGCTCCAGCGACAGGTGAGAGTGTCCTGGCGCCAGATAGACGCGTCCCGCCACGATGGCCTCCTGGTGTTCCGCCTCGCGCACCTGCATCGCGCACAAATGGTCCAGCCGCTCGGCAAACGACTTGGTGAACAGTTCCGGCATGTGCTGGGTGACGAGAATGGCGGGCGAGCGTTCCGGCATGCCGGACAAAAACACCTTGAGTGCTTCGGTGCCCCCGGTGGAAGAACCGACCACGATGATCTTCTCTCCCATCATCCGCCTTTGGGCTGCGCGGCCAGTTCGTACACGGTATTGCCGCGCAACTTGAACAGGGCGGCCGCATGATAGAAATTTTCGGAGTGTCCGGCGAACAGCAGGCCGTTGTCGCGCAGCAGCGGGGCGAATTTCCTGAGTATGGAGAGCTGCGTTTCCTTGTCGAAATAGATCATCACGTTGCGGCAGAAAATCGCGTCCACCGGCGCGTGGATGGGCCACACCGGCGACAGCAGGTTGATGCAGCGAAAGTCGATCATCTTCTGCAGCTCGGGTTTGACCTGCATATAGCCAGCCTGCAGGCCCGTGCCGCGCAGGAAGAAACGCTCGACCTGCTGCGGCGGCAATTTGGCCACTGCATCCGCCCGGTACAGTCCCTCGCGCGCCGTTTGCAGCACCTTGGTATCCAGGTCGGAAGCGATGATATGCACGGAATGATCGCCGCCGCCCAGCGTTTCCAGCGCCGTCATCGCCATCGAGTACGCTTCTTCGCCGGTTGAGCAGGCCGAGCACCACAGCGTCAGCGGCCGCGACCTGTCCTGCTTGCGCAGGTGTTCGGCGAGAAGCGGAAAGTGGTGCGGTTCGCGAAAAAACGAGGTGAGGTTGGTGGTGAGCGAGTTGGTGAAGGCTTCCCACTCCGCCTCGTTACCGCGTTGCAGGCCGTCCAGATACTCGGCGAAATTCCGGCTGGCGGTTGCGCGCAGGCGCCGCGCCAGGCGGCTGTATACCAGTTCCTGCTTGTTCTCTCCCAGCGCAATGCCCGCCCGCTCGTAGATCAGCTTGCGGATGCGCTGGAAGTCCTGGTCGGTGAATTCGAATTCGCGGGAATGTGCGGTGTTCATATCGCCATTCTAGCTTGGGGAATGACCGGACAGGCTGCAATATCCTTCCGCCGCCGGTAAATTCGGATTCACCGCGCCCGCGTCAATATCGCGCTGTCCGTCCGGGCATTCATACCTTGAACACTTCGACCGCCTTGCGCATTTCCCCGGCCTTGCCTTCCAGTTCGTTCGCCAGATTCAGCAAGCTGTGCGCTGCGCCGGAATTCTCTTCCGACATCTGCGAGACGCGCTCTGTGCTTTTTGCCAGTTCGGACGCTGCCGCATTCTGTTCTTCCAGTGCGGGGGCGATCTCGTCGATCACGGCACTCACCTCGCCGAAGCTGGTCTGGATGTTCCTGATCGAAGTCTGCGCGATCTCGGCATCGCCCACGCCTTGGCGCGTGGTTTTAACCACCTTGTCCATGCCGTCCAATGCATGGCTTGCCACTTCGCCGATTTTGCCGGACATCTGGTTGATCTCGCTGGTCGCGCTGGCGGTGCGTTCCGCCAGCTTGCGCACCTCGTCCGCCACCACGGCGAATCCGCGCCCCTGCTCGCCTGCACGCGCGGCTTCGATGGCGGCGTTCAGGGCCAGCAGATTGGTCTGGTCGGCAATTTCCTTGATGACTTTGACCACATCGCTGATGTGCGTGGCATCTTCCCCCAAGCGCGAGACCTCGCCCGACGCGGCTTCGATTTCCTTGGCGGTCTCGAGCAAACCGGCGACGGTCTTGTTCACCACCTTGGCGCCTTCTTCCGCGTTGCTGCGCGAATTGGTGGCGATGCGCTTGGCGTTTGTGCCCTGGTCGCTGATATGCGTGGTGGAGACACTCAATTCCTCGATGGCGGCGGCCATGCTGGAGACCGAGTCGGACTCGTGATGCACGTTTTCGGCAATCTGGTTGGCGGAACTCGCCAGACTGTGCGCCATGTCGCCCACCTGTCCGGCCTGGTCTTTCACCCCGACGATCATGTCGCGCAACCGGGTCTGCATCCGGTAGGCATTTGCCAGCAGACTCCCCGCAGGGGACTGCATGGACGACAGATGCGAGAAATCGCCAGCGGCCATGGTGTTCACCACTGCGGCAACTTCGCGGGGATCACCGCCGAGCTGGCGCATCAGGTTGCGCACAATCTGCACCGCAACCGCGGCCCCCGCCAGCAAGCCCAGCGCGATCGTCCCCACCGAGATAACCAGGTTGCGTTCGTACAGGGCCGAAGCCCCATCGTATTCTTCCCTGGCCACAACCAGTTGGACTTCCACCAGTTCGGATATCTTGTCGCTGACCGGATCCATCACGGGATACAACTCCTGGACGGTGAAATTCACCAGGCGTTCGCGGTTGTTTTCCTTGACGATGTTCAGCAGTTTTGCCGTGGCAACATCTGCCGCCGCCATCAGCGGCTTCAGCTCCTTCACCAGTTCCGTTTCCCGCGCAACCAGTACCGTGGCGAGATACCCGTCCCACGCGTGCTTGATTGCCGACTGCGCATCTTCTATATTCTTGCGGCCCTGCTCCAGGCTGATATTGCCGTTGCGCATCTTGTGGGACGTATCCACGATATTGACGGCGTACTTGTCCGCGATGAGCTTGAGATCGCGCAACGGCACCACGCGGTCTTTGTAGACGGTTTCCAGTCCTGCACGCGCCGAGCCCATGCCGTGCAGACCCAACAACCCGATTGCCAGCAGCAAACCGCCAAAGAACGCCACCAGCACGTAAAGCCGCGTTGCGACTTTCGTTTCGCTGAACATTTCAACTCTCCTCGAAATCCTCTTTTTTATAATTTGCGCCTGCTGCACGCTACTGCTTCTTGCCCAACCCTGCACAATGCCGTCGTCGTCGGACATGACTGCGACGGCCGCACTCGATTCGTCCGTGTCCGGGTGCTAAAGCGGAATACACAAGCGCTGGAAAATGGGGGCGAAGCCCGGAGCAAACGCAATGCGGGCCATTCGGTTCGACTTCGGATAATGCAATACGGGAAAAGGCGTTCGCGCTAACGGAGCCTGTATGGGACACGACGAACGGAAGCAAAAACTTCCGCGAAAGTTCCGGGCCGTGCATGGTCACCCTCCTGGGATGCGCGATGGCGCTCATGGTCGCCATCTTCTTGTGGACTGCTATTTTTATAAGATGACGCTCGTGGCGTCATCTCTGTTGCACAGACTACACCTTAGTTTCCGCTTACACCACTCAGCAATTCCTTGATGTCCAGAATCAGCACGATTTCCCCCTCGCTGGACATGGTGACGCCGGCCACGCCTTTGGGGCGGAAAGTGTCCAGCGATTTGATCACCACGTCCTCGTGCCCGACGAAGCCGTCGGCGGTCAGGATGAAGCTGTTGTTGCCAAACTGCATGAGCACGCCGACTTCGGAGTTATCGCTGGTGCCCCAGCCGATCAACTGTGCCAGCGGCAGCACCGGCAGCACTTCGCCGCGCACCACCATGGTCGCCTTGCCCGAAACCTGCTGCAGTTCCTGCTGCGTGACCGGCAATATCTCGCGCACCATGGACAGCGGCACGGCGAACGATTGGTCGGCCAGGCGCAATACCAACACCGGCAGAATTGCCAACGTGAGCGGCAGCGAGATGGAGAAGGTCGAGCCTTTGCCCGCTTCGGAATGGATGTTGACCGTGCCGTTGAGTTTCTGGATGTTGGTCTTCACCACATCCATGCCGACGCCGCGGCCGGACACACTGGAGATTTCGCTCTTGGTGGTGAAGCCGGGCAGCAGTATCAGTTCCAAACATCTGGCTTCGTCCAGCGTGTTCGCCATCTCGGCGGTGATCAGCCCTTTTTCGACGGCCTTGTTGCGGATCACTTCCGGACTCATGCCCTTGCCGTCGTCCGTGATGGTGATAAGAATATGGTCGCCTTCCTGGCGGGCGGAAAGCTCGACGTAACTCTTTTCCGGCTTGCCGGCCGCGACGCGATCTTCAATCGTTTCCACGCCGTGATCCACCGCATTGCGCACCAAGTGCACCAGCGGATCGTTCAAATCCTCGATCATGGTCTTGTCCATCTCGGTCTCTTCGCCGACCAGCACCAGTTCCACATCCTTGCCCAGCGAACGCGCCAGATCGCGCGCCAGACGCGGGTACTTCTTGAACAGCCGGCCTATGGGCTGCATGCGCGTCTTCATCACCGCGTTCTGCAGGCTCACCACCAGCATGTCGAGCTGGCTGACCGACTGGTCCAGTTCGCGCAGGGTGTCCGCATCGTTATGGCCCTGCAGGATGTCGGAACGCAAATGGGTGAGGCGGTTCTTGGTCAGCCCGATTTCGCCGGACAGGTTGAGCACCTGATCCAGACGGTCGGTGTCGACGCGGATGGTCGTCTCTTTTGCCTCAACGGCAGGTACGTCGCCGGCGCGTCGTCCCACGGTCGCTCCCGGCACGTCGGTGGAGCGACGGCCGAATGCCTTTTTGGTGGACTCTTCTTCGTTGATGGCCTCTGCGATCTTTTTCTCGTCGCGCTCCGCGCCGACTTCCTTGACGATGTCGGTGCCGCCCGTGATCGCGCTATACAGCGCATTCCAGTCCACGTTGTCGGTTGCTGCGGGAGCGGGTGGTGCAGCCGGTGCCGGGCTGGCTGCGGCCGGTTTGGCTGCGCTCTTGGAAACCGCCGCGATCGCCTTGCCGCTCAATACATCCTTCAAGGCCTGGATCACATTGGCGGGGGCGGCGGCAGGTTGCTGGCTTTGCTGCAGCGCGCTGAACATCTTGCGCACTTCGGCCGTCGCGGCAAAGATCACGTCCATCAACTCCGCCGTCAGCTTCAGTTCGTTGTTGCGCAATTTGTCGAACAGATTCTCGGTGAGGTGGCACAGCGTCACCAGTTCGGTCGCATTCAGGAAACCCGCGCCGCCCTTGATGGTGTGGAAACCGCGAAACACCTCGTTGAGCAGCGGGGCGTTGTCCGGGCTCTTCTCCAGTTCCATCAGCTTGCTGTCCACGTCGGACAGCATGTCTCCGGCCTCCATCAGGAAGTCCTGAAGCA
This sequence comes from Sideroxyarcus sp., assembly GCA_030652215.1. Taxonomy (GTDB): domain Bacteria; phylum Pseudomonadota; class Gammaproteobacteria; order Burkholderiales; family Gallionellaceae; genus Sideroxyarcus. Next base: position 98,982 of record JAUSBC010000005.1, on the reverse strand, counting down.
ACTCTTCCATTCCCACGAAATCGTTCATATTCTTCTCCTAGTAGGAATTAGGATTTGGGAATTAGGATTTTGGAATTGGCCAACATCCCCACTCGCACTATCCTTACCTCCTGCACAATCCCAAATCCCAAATCCTGATTCTCAGAACCCCAAACTTTCCAGCAAATCGTCCACCTGATCCTGGCTGGTCACCACATCCGTGCGGCCCTTGGCGTTGATCACCGGACCGTTGAGCAGGCTGGCGTTCAGCTCGGCTTTCACCGAGGGCGGTGCATTCTCCAACAGCAGCGCCAGCAGTTGCTGCTCCATGCTTTGCGTGAGTTCGATGATCTTCTTGATGACTTGTCCGGTCAAATCCTGAAAGTCCTGCGCCATCATGATTTCCGTCAACTGGGCGTTTGTGGCCTTGGTGTGTCTGGGCGTCTCGTGCAGATAGGCGTGCGTCTGGGTGACCAGATCCTTGAACTTGGGCACATCGAGTTTCTTTTCAAACAGCAAGTCCCATTGTTTGGCCAGTTGCTGGGCCTCGCTGCCCAGCTTCTCGACCACGGGTTGCGCCGCTTCGGTAGCGTTCAGTACGCGCTCGGCGGCTTGCTGCGTCAGGGTGGCCACGTAGTTCAGGCGGTCGCGCGCATCGGGAATGGTTGAAGCCGCTTTCTCGATTTCCTTGTGCAAGCCGAGCTCGCGCAAGGTGTCGTGCAGCGCGCGCGCCATATGGCCGATCTGGTTGATGACATGGGCGGGATCGCCGTCGCCTGTCGCCACGGGTGAATTGGCCGCCGTGACCGGCGCCGGTTTGCTTTCTTTGGCATTGCCCGCGATGATACTGTCGAACAGCGCTTCGAGATCGTCGGAATCTTGTGATGCAGTATTGGTAGCCATGGCCAGCCTCACTTGTTAAGTTGCGGAAATGCCGCAAAAATTTTCTTCAGCTTCTCGTCCAGAGTCGCTGCGGTAAACGGTTTCACCACATAGCCGGAAGCGCCCGCTTGCGCCGCCATGATGATGTTTTCCTTCTTCGCCTCCGCCGTCACCATCAACACGGGCAGATGCTTCAAGCCGGCATCGGCGCGAATCTCGCGCAGCAGGTCGATGCCGGTCATGTTGGGCATGTTCCAGTCCGACACCACAAAATCGAACGCTTCTCCGCGCAGCTTGTTCAGTGCGTCCACGCCGTCTTCCGCTTCCTGCACGTTGACGAAGCCGAGCTCCTTGAGGAGATTCCGCACGATGCGCCGCATCGTTGAGAAATCGTCCACCACCAGGAATTTTGTATTTTCTATGCCCATCACCTTCTCCTAAATCCCAATTCCTAAATCCCAATTCCTAAATCCCAATTCCTAAATCCCAATTCCTAATTCCAAATTCCTGCCTCTAAGTCAACAACGGCCGCAGCGTCGACGACAGCACCACCGAATCGAACTTCGGTACATAGGCATCCACGCCGACGCGTTTGCCCATGGCCCGGTTCGCATCCGAGGACAGCGACGAATGCATCACCACCGGAATATCGTCGAAACGGCTATCGCCCTTGATATGCTGGGTCAGCACATAGCCGTCCATTTCCGGCATTTCCGCATCGGTCAGAATGACCTGAATCTGGTTGTGCAGGCTGACGCCCGCGCTCTGTGCCGAATCCGCCATGGCTTTCAACCGGTCCCAAGCCTCGCGCCCGTTGTTCGCCTGCACATGCTTGACCCCCATCTTGTCCAACACCTCGATAATCTTGCGCCGTGCCACCAGCGAGTCGTCTGCAAAGAATACGCACAGTTCATGCTCGGATTCGATGCGCTCGACATTGCCGACCACCGTTTCGCCGAAAGCGTCGGCCAGTATCTGTTCGACGTCGAGGATAGACACCAGCGTGCCGTCTTCCAGCTCGGTAATGGCGGTGATGAGCGCGCCCTTGTCGGAAAGCATGCCCTCGGTGGGGTGAACCTTGTCCCAATCGACACGGATGATGCGATCCACGTCCTTCACCAGGAATCCCAGGATGTGGCGGTTGAATTCGGCGACCAGCATGGTCTCGTGCTTTTCACCGGGCTTCATGCCCATGAAATTGGCCAGGTTCAGCACCGGCATCACATGGCCGCGCAAACTCACTATGCCGTCTACCCCGCCGGGCATGTTCGGCGTGCGGGTGATCTTGCCGATCTGGCACACTTCCTTGACCTTGAACACATTGATGCCGAATTTTTCGTTGCTGCCCAGACTGAACAGCAAGATTTCCATTTTATTGGTTCCCGCCAGACTGGTTCTGGCATCAATCTGATCCAGCATCCCGTCCTGGCCACGACTCAACATGTCTTCTGCGTAACTCATTTTTGTTCTCCCCTTCTCACGCCAACAGCCGGGTCAGCGTTTGCGCCAACTTCTGCGGCTCGAACTTCGGTACGTATTCGTCCACGCCCACCGTCTTGCCGAGTTGCTGGTTGGATGCGCTGGACAGGGACGAATGCATCAATACCGGAATGCCGGCGAAGCGTTTGTCCGACTTGATCTTGCGCGTCAGCATGTAGCCGTCCATCTCGGGCATTTCCACGTCGGTGAGTATCACCTGCACCATGTCTTTCACGGCGGTATGCGAGGCGTCGGCATATTCGGCCATTTTCGTGAGTTCCTGCCACGCCTGCCGTCCATTGATAGCCGCGATGAATTTGACTCCCATCGCATCCAGCGTGCGCTGTATCTGGTGCCGCGCCACCGAGGAGTCGTCGGCGAAAAACACCGTTCTGTCCTTGCCCAGCGGCTTCACGCTCTTGAAGATCATCTCGTCGGCATCGAAATGCCCCGTCTCGGACAGGACTTTCTCCACGTCCATCATCATCACCAGCCTGCCGTCCTTCAATTCGGTGATCGCCGTGACCAGCCCGCCCATTTGCGCCACCAGCATGGCGGGCGGCACGCGCATCGCCGACCAGTCCAGGCGCAGGATGTTGTCCACCGCCTTGACCAGAAAACCCTGGGTGTGACCGTTGTATTCGGTGACGATCATGATGTCGGCCTTTTCATCGGTCTCGATGCCGGCATATTTTGCCAGATCGATCACCGGCACCAGCGCGCCGCGCAGGCTAACCATGCCTTCCACCGATTCCGGCATGTCCGGCGCACGGGTGATCGGCGGAATACGCATCACCTCGCGCACCTTGAACACGTTGATGCCGTATGTTTCCTCGCGCCCGGAACGTTTGTCCAGCCCGAGCGTGAACATCAGGATCTCCAGCTTGTTGGTGCCGGCCAGCTTGGTGCGGGCATCGATGCTCTTTAACAATTCAGACATTTTTTTCTCCTTCGGACGGTAGGGGTATTGCCGCCCCGCTCCCTATCCTTGTTTGCCCGTTGCACATTTGGTCAACGGATACCCAGCCCTACTCAGCTCATCGGCAGATTTTGCCAATTCTTCAGCGGCGACTTTGGTATCTTGCGCCGATTGGGTGTTGTTATCCACCAATCCGGTGATGTGCTCCAGGCTCTGCGCCACGCTTTCGCCCGCCGCCGATTGCTCTTTCGACGCGCTGGCGATGTGATCCACGCGCTCGGATACGTTCTTGGTCGCGCTCATGATCTGTTTCAAGCCCTCGCCGTTCTTGCGTATCAGCGAGATGCCGTCTTCGACCTCGGCCACCGCTCCCTGCATCGACTTTACGGCCGCACCGGAGATCGCATTGATTTCCGTGATGGTCAGGGCGATATCCTTGGTGCTGGCTGCCGTCCGCTCCGCCAGTTTGCGCACTTCGTCCGCCACCACCGCAAATCCGCGCCCCTGCTCGCCGGCACGCGCCGCTTCGATGGCCGCATTCAAGGCCAGCAAGTTGGTCTGCTCGGCAATTTCCTTGATGGCATTGGCGATGACGCCGATGCGCTGGATGGATACACTCAAGTCCGAAATGGTCTTGCTGGAAGACTGCACCGTGGAAGCCACCTTGCCCGTGGCCGCGATACTGAGCTCCATGTTGCTGCTGTTTTCTTGGACAATCCGGCGCATCGCATCGGTGTCCTTGAGGGAATCAGCCGCCATGTGCGCCACTTCCGCCACGGACTGGCTGAACTGCTCCATGGTCGCGGCGATCTGCTGGATATGGTCCTGCTCGGTCACCGCGTTGTTCGCCACCCCGGTGACTTTGGCGTCCATATCCACAATGCGTCCCTGCATCTTCCTCACCGGGGTGACGATCTCGTCCACCATGGTGCGCAGATAGGTCTGCATGGTCTGAATCTCGCACAGCAAATTGCCCATTTCGTCCCGGACCGTAATATCCAGTTCGGTATCGAGGTTACCCTCCATGATGTTCCTGAATTCCCGGTCGACCACGCCGGCCGGATCGCGCACATAGCGCTTCACACAATAGCCGATGAAGAAATACAGGAATACCTGCAGCAACACTTGCCCCAGAATCGTCTGCATTTCCATGTGGTTGATGCGGTCGTAATCCGGCTTCAGGTCGATAACCACGTCGGAGAGGCCGAGCACAACCCCTTCCGGCGTGGCATGGCAAGTGGTGCAGTCAGTACCGTGGAAATTCTTCTCGGCCAGATAAGGGGTGACCAGTCGCAAAATCGGCGCGCCGTGCTCGTCCTTGCCAAACACCATGCTGGCCTGCTTTTTCTCGATCACCGAGCGCTGCACATCGTCCTTGACCGCTTCTTCGGGCAGCCCGGCGCCGTACAGATCAACCACCGGCTTGGCGCGCACGATCTGCACCGACTTTATGTTCGCGCCGGCACTGGCCTTCTCGATCAGCAATTTCCGGTTCGCCGCATCTCCGATCTGCCCGGTCACCATCAGCATGTTGGAACTGTCGATGAGCTGATTGGACAATTGCTGGCCTTTTTCCCCGGCAAGCACTTTCGATTCTTCGCGCATGTTAGCCGCGATAAACAACTGTGCCGCAGTCAGCACGATGATCAACGTCGTCTGAATCAGGAACTGCAGTTTTGCCGTCAACTTCCAGTTCTTGAATTTGTAGCGTTCGTACCCGGAAACAACCTCCGCGCCGGTGCGATTCAACTCGCGATACAGCGTTTCCACCTCGTTCACCTGCTCGCGCGTCGGCGCGCGGCGCACCGATACGTAACCCACGGTTTTACCACCTTCAATAATCGGGGCTACTGTGGCACGCACCCAGTAATGATCGCCGTTCTTGCAGCGGTTCTTCACCAGCCCGCGCCACGGGCGCTCCGCTTTCAGCGTGTCCCACAGCCACCTGAATGCCTGCGGCGGCATATCCGGATGGCGCACGATGTTGTGGTTGCTGCCGATCAATTCCTGCCGGTCGTAGCCGGAAATGGCCACGAAGGCATCGTTTGCGTAGGTGATGACCCCCTTGGTGTCGGTCTTGGAGATCAGCACGGCACCTGCCGGATACGGCACTTCTTTTTGCGACACATAAGCGTTCTTGTTTTGCATTACAACCTCCTTAAGGCTGAACTACGCCTTGAAACGCCCCACTGCTGCACGCATCTCTTTTGCCAGCGATTCCAGACGCACGATGTCCTGCGAGTTGGAGTTGACGGCGGCATGGTTTTCTTCCGACATTTGCGCGATTTTTTCCACGTTGCGCGCGATTTCGGTGCTGGCAATGCTCTGTTCGCTGACTGCAGACGCGATATCGCTCACACCGCTGCTGGACTTGGTCACCGACTCGCCCGCTTGGGTGAGCACGGCCGAAACGCGATCAACATGCGCCTGCGTCGCGCTCAGGGAACGCAGACCGCTCTGCACCGTAGCCTCGACTTGCGCGGATTTCTCGTTCAGGGAATGCGTCACCTTGTCGATTTCGCTGGCCGACTGGGCGGATTTTTCCGCCAGTTTGCGGACTTCGTCCGCCACCACGGCAAAGCCGCGCCCCTGCTCGCCGGCGCGCGCGGCCTCGATGGCGGCATTCAATGCCAACAGATTGGTCTGATCGGCAATATCTTTCACCTGCTGTGTCATGCCGGCGATGGCGCGCGTGCTGTCCACGAATCCCTTAACCGAGACCTCGATCTGGTTCACCGCTTCCTGCACGCTGTGTATCTCGCCTATCATCTCGGTCACGCTCTGGTTGCCGTGGCGCGTCTGCTGCAGGCTCTGTTCGGACAGTTTTCGCACTTCCTCGGTATTGGCCGCAACCGCGTTGATGCTTACGGTGATTTCTTCCACTGCTGCGGCCGTGGAAGCTGCAGCCTCGCTCTGCACTTGAGAACCCTGGGTGATCTGCGTGGAGCTGGCGGCAAGCTGGGTTGCGGTTGTAATCACCGTGTCCGCGCTGGCATGTATCTGGCGGATGGTCTGGCGAAAACTGTCGATCAGCAAATTGAATGCTTTTGCCGATTGCGCCAACTCATCCTGCCCATGCACCGGAACCGCCCGGGTCAGATCACCGTCTGCTGCGGTACTGGACATGGCTGCATTCATATCGTTCGTTGAGCGCACGATTCCCGAAATAATGGAATACCCCAGCCCTGCGCCTACCAGCAAAGCGACCAGCGTACCGGCCGCCATGAACATTTCGGCGTTATGCGCGGAGCTTATGGCCTGTTCCAGGGCATGCCTGGATGCCTGATCCTCATGCGCGGCGTATGCGCGCCCTTTCTCGATTGCGGTATCCAGTATCGGATTGATCTTCGTCACCAGTGTGCGTTCCACCTCCTCGTACCGCCCGGCCTTGAGCGACTCGATCACCGGATTCATGCCTTCCTTGACCCAGGCATTGCGGGCATCTTTCACTTCCTGGTACAGCCTTTTGCCCTCGTCGCTATGGACGTTTTTTTCGATATCGTCGAAGTATCCGCTCATCTTGGAGCGGTTATCCAGAATCTTGTCGAAATGCTTGCTTGTGGGATGGTCGTGCAGATTCGAATACTTGTACGTCGGGTCGTGCTTCAGCGCGGCATACATCTCGTTGCGCTGCTCCTGCCAGATGATCATGATGCGGTTGATCGTGCGAATCAAATGGATGCGGCGTTCGGCAATGTCCTGCGTCGAATCCTGCAACTGCACCAACCCCCTGTAACTGACCGCCTGATTGAGCAAAACCACCGCCAGCATGGCGCTCACCAAAAGGATCAATCTGGCTTTGACCGTCATATTTCCCAGCATTTCGTTCTCCGAATTTTTGTCATTCAAACTTTGAAGCGGGCGACCGCGTTCTGCAGCTCTACGCCCATGCGCTCCAGGTCGCCGATGTCGTGCGCTGTCTGTTCGATAGCGGCATGATTCTTTTCGGCCATCCTGGCAATCTGTTCGATGTTGCGCGTAATCTCGTTGCTGGCGGCCCCTTGCTCGCCCACCGACACGGCAATTTCGCCTACGCCCACGTTCGATTCCTTGACCGCGGCGCCCGCTTCGTTCAGCACGGCCGACATCTGCTCGACATGCTTGTGAGTGGTCGCCAGCGATTGCACGCCGGACGCGATGGCTTGCTCCACGCGTGCGGACTTTTCATCCAGCTTGCTGGTGACCTTGTCGATCTCGCTGGCCGACTGCGCTGACTTTTCCGCCAGTTTGCGCACTTCGTCCGCCACCACCGCAAAACCGCGGCCCTGCTCGCCTGCCCGGGCCGCCTCGATGGCGGCATTCAGTGCCAGCAGGTTGGTCTGGTCGGCAATGTCTTTTACTTGCTGCGTCATGTTGGCGATGGTGCGCGCGCTCTCGACGAATTCGTTGGCCGTCAGGGCAATCTGCTGCACCGCATTTTCGATGCTCTGGATTTCATGCACCATCTCGTCCACGCTGCGATTTCCCTGCTCGGTTTGCTGCAGACTCTTTTCCGACAATGCGCGCACCGCATTGGTATTTTCCGCCACCGAATTAATGCTGGCCGTCACCTCACCCACCGCTGCTGCTGTGGACGAGACCGCCTCGCTTTGCGCACGCGAACCGCCCGCCACTTCCGACGAAGTCGCCGCGATGTGGCTGGCGGTCTTGTTGATCTTGTCCACGCCGCTCAACACCTGGCGGATGATGGCGCTGAAATTGCCGATCAGTGCGTTGAAAGCTTCCGCCGTCTGACCCACCTCATCCTTGCTATGCACAACCGCGCGCCGCGACAGGTCGCCGTCGGCCTGCATCGCCTGCATGATCTGCTGCAATTCGCGCGTGGGGCGGGTCACCTGATTGATGAGCCAGCCGATCACGAAGAACAGCATCATTTGCACCGCGATCTGCCCCACCCATAGCACGGCACTGGCCTTGCTCATTTCCGCGTATTCGTCGGTCATGTCCAGGCTGACCGTCACCGCGCCGAGCACCGCCCCCTCTTCCACCACATGGCACTGCAGGCAATTTGTTCCGGTGCCGCGAAAATCCTTGGCAGCGGCGATAGGCTCAACCACGCGCAGGATACGCTTGCCGTCTTTTTCGAAAAACTCGCTTTGCCGCTTGCCCGTGCTCAATGCCGCACGATCCAGATCGTTCATGGCTTGCTCGTTGGCCGCTCCGACGCCGAACTGCATTTCGATCCCCTTGCCGCGGATGAGGCGCAGCTCTTCCGCCTTGCTGGATGCCGCCATCTTCCTGACAAACAGATTCCGTTGATCAACGTCGGAAATGGTGCCGTTCAGCATCATCATGTTCAGACCGTTGAATACCCCGTCCGCAGGAATCACCGCGCGATTCTTGGCATCTTCCAGCACGCGCACCTCGTATCGGTCGAACGCCCAACGTTGCGCGAACACCATCACCACCAGCAATATCAGCTGGATGGGAATCTGCAACTTGTTCTTGATCGACAGACTGCTCCACCATTCGCTCATTTTCATCACCTTCTACAGGTTAGTATTTCTTAGTCACTGCATCAAACCCGGAAGCGGCCGATTGTCCTGTTCAACTGCTCGGCCAGATCTTCCATCGACTTAACCGCACTTACCGTACGTTTGACCACCGCGTTGCTCTGGCTGGCCATGACGGCGATCTGGTCAACATTGCGGGTAATGTCCAGACTGGCATCGCGCTGCTGGTTGATCGAAACGGAAATATTTTCCAGGCCGCGATTTACGCCGTCCACGGACGCATTTGCCTCATTCAGCACGGCGGTGACCTCGCGGATGTGCGCCTGGCTGCCCTGCAGCGCCACCAGTCCGCGCTGCACGGTTTTTTCCACCTGGCCGGACTGCGCGCCCAGCGACTTGGTCACTTCGTCGATATGTGTCGCGGACTGCGCGGATTTTTCCGCCAGCTTGCGCACTTCGTCGGCCACGACCGCGAAACCGCGTCCCTGTTCGCCCGCACGCGCAGCCTCGATCGCCGCGTTCAGCGCCAGCAGATTGGTCTGCTCGGCAATGTCACGCACCTGCTGCGTCATGCTGGTGATGCTCTGCGTGTTATTGACAAACTGGCCGACGGCGGTTGCGATCTCCTGCACCGAACTTTCCACGTGCGCCAGCTCCTGGACCATCTCCTGCAAACTCTTCTGTCCGCGATTGGCGCGCTCCAGGCTTTCGTTGGATAACCTGGCCACTTCATTGGTGCCTTCCGCGACCTGCGCGATGCTGGCGCTCACCTGCTCCACCGCCTCGGAAGTGGAGGCGGCTGCGTCGCTTTGCTGTTGCGAACTTTGAGCAAGCTGCGTGGCATCCTGGCCCAGGGAATGCGCGGCACTGGCAACTTGATGGGCATGCCCGTCGACCTGGGTGACAATTTCCTGGAAGCTCGTGGTCAAGTTGTTGAACGCTTTCGCGGTTTGCCCGATCTCGTCTTCGCTGTGCACCACGACGCGCTTCGACAGGTCGCCGTCGGCCTGCATGGCCTGCATGGCCTGCTGCAGTTCGCGCGTGGGACGCGTGACGAAGCTGATCAGCCAGCCGATGATGAAATACAGTGCGATTTGCACGACAACCTGCGCGCCCCACAACGCGTTGTTCGCGCGGTTCAGCACGGCGAATTCTTCCGAGATGTCGAGCGTGACGCTAGCGGCCCCGTTAACCGAACCTTCCGGCACCGTGTGACACATCAGACAGTTGGTGCCACGAAAGTCTTTCCTGGCGATAAACGGAACGACCACGCGCAAACCACCGCCGTCAACCAGCCGGGTCTGCTCTTTGCCGGTCGACAAAGCCTGCCTGTCCATATCGTCCTGCGGCTGCTCGGACAGCGAACCCGGGCCGTACTGATCCTGCACCGGTTTGCCGCGGACAACGCGCAAATCAAGCACGCGCTCGGAGGCGCCCATCTTATCCACATACAACTTGCGTTGATCCGCATCGCTGATGATGCCGTTGAGCATCAGCATATTCAGTCCGTTCAATACGCCGTCGGCGGACACCACGGCTTTTTCCCGGGCCCCTTCGAGCACATGCTCTTCAAATTTGTTCAACGCCGTACGTTGCGCCATCACCATGATGGCCAGCAAAATGAGCTGGATCGGTATCTGCAATTTGTTCTGTAGCGACAGCTTGCTCCACCACGTATTCATGCCTGCCCCCTTTATTGCTTTTTCCTGCCTTGTTATATGCCGGCTCTATGTTCGATAGCGGCACCGGCTTGCGTTTCTTTAATTTGCAGCCGGAGGCGCACCCGGGCTGACGCCTGTTGCCGCCCCAGCGGGCGCAGCGTCCGCCATGCCGACTGAGGGAGCCTCGTCCGGTTCTTTCTCCTCGATGGGGTCGCCCGTTTCCGCGTCGATATCGACGCTGCCGCCGTCTTTCAGCGCGGCTTCTTCGGCGCGCTTGTTCATCACGATGATGCTGATGCGACGATTGATGGGATTGAGCGGCTGCGCGCTGTCGAACAGCACGGCCGACGACAGGCCGACCACGCGTACGATCTTGCCTTCCGCCAATCCGCCCTTGATCATTTCCCGGCGTGAGGCGTTGCCGCGATCGGCGGACAACTCCCAGTTGCTGTAGCGCCCGTCTGCCGTAACGTAAGGCTGGGCATCGGTATGTCCGGACAGGCTGACCTTGTTGGGCATATCGTTCAGCATCTTGCCGATCTCGCGCAGGATATCCTTGGTGTAGGGCTCCAGTTCCGCGCTGCCGCTCTGGAACATGGGCCGATTTTTTTCATCCACGATCTGCACGCGCAAACCCTCCGATGTGAGGTCGAGCAGAATCTGGTTTTTGAATTTCTTCAGCTTGGCATCGGCTTCGATGACTTTTTCGAGGGCAGCTTTCAGCGCCTTGAGTTTTTCCAGTTCCCGGATGCGCTCCTGCCGCAGAAATTCTGCGCGCGCGGCCTTGAGGTTGATGATTTTCTTTTCCGGCGGCAATTCGCCCGATTTGACCTGGCCTTCGCTACGCGTGAGATCTTGCCCGCCGCCCTTGATAATGCTGGAGCTGTCGCCGCTGCCTGAGCCTCCCGCCAGCGCTACCTTCAGCGGGGTTTTGAAGTACTCGGCAATGCCGTTGAGATCGCCTTTTGACGTCGACCCCAGCAACCACATCAACAGGAAGAACGCCATCATCGCCGTCACGAAGTCGGCATAGGCGATCTTCCACGCGCCGCCGTGGGCGCCGCCCGTCACCTTCTTGATACGCTTGATGACGATGGGTCTTTTGTCTTCGTTCGCCATGATCTGGTTCTATCGACTGGGTTGTTGGCGAGGACTAGCGTTTCTGTTTGACATGCGCTTCCAGTTCGAGGAAGCCCGGACGCTCGGTCGAATTGAGCACCTTGCGTCCGAATTCAACCGCCATCGCGGGTGCGTAGCCGTTGAGATTGGCCAGCAGGACGACCTTGATGGCCTGCAGCATCTTGCTGCCCTCGTCGGCCTTTTGCTCAAGCACAGTCGCCAACGGACCCACAAAGCCGTACGCCAGCAAAATCCCAAGGAAGGTACCGACCAACGCGTGCGCAATCAGTATGCCCAGTTCGGCAGGCGGAAGACCTACCGATTCCATGGTATGCACCACACCCATCACGGCCGCCACAATGCCGAACGCGGGCATGCCGTCGCCCAACTTGGCGACCACATGCGAAGGCACAAGCGCCTCGTGGTGGTGCGTCTCGATCTCCAGGTCCATCAGATTTTCGATTTCCATGGCGTTCAAGTTGCCGCTGACCATGATGCGCAGGTAGTCGGTCATGAATTCGACCACATGATGATCGGAAACAACTTTGGGGTATTTTGCGAACACGGGACTCTCGTGCGGGTTTTCGACGTCGCCCTCGATGGACATCAAACCTTCTTTGCGCACTTTGCCGAGCAACTCGTACAACAGGGCCATCAACTCCATGTAGGAATCTTTGCTGTACTTGGAACCTTTAAACACGGACGGCAGCGCTTTGACTGTTGCCTTGACCACCTTCATGCTGTTGCCCACAAAGAAGGCGCCCAATGCGGCACCGCCGATCATCAATAGCTCGACAGGCTGAAACAGCGCAGCCAGATGGCCGCCCGCGATGGCAAAACCTCCGAACACGGAGGCGGCAACAATTATGTATCCAACGATCACCAGCATAGTTACGCTCCCCTGAGTCGACACCCGTCCAAGTTATGTTGGCATCGTAGCAGTTAGTCGCCTTGTTCATACAGGGAACAAGGCGCGAATTCACAGGCATTTCGGCTTTTCAGCAACTGCAGACGCAACAACGCCGCCACTGCTGATACTCCGAGTCAGTAGTAGCGGCGCTTGAAGTGTTAACTTTAGACGGTCGCTGCTTCTGCTTGCGCAGCCTTTTTCGTTTTCCCCGCCCGGGACGGAGGACGGCAGATGCCGCAGGCGTAATTCTCACAAAGTTCGTTGGTATGCACCACAAATTCACCGCCGCATTCCTTGCAGGTGGTCAGTTGCAGCATGCGCGCATCGAAAAAGCGAATCAGGAACCAGGCGCGGGTGATGCTCAACACACTCTCCCCCGTCGTGACCGAGACCTGCTCCAGGTACAAACGGTAACTCTTGATCAGCGCTTCAACGCCGGACACATTGGCATTCCTCACCAGGTACTGGTGTATCCCCATAAAGAGTGAAGAATGGATATTGGGCAGCCAGCTCATGAACCAGTCGGTCGAGTACGGCAGCATGCCCTTGGAAGGCGATTCGCCTTTGACTTCCTTGTACAAACGCAGCAAGCGCTCGCGGCTGATGTCCGTTTCCTCCTGCAATAACTGCAGGCGCGCGCCCATTTCGATGAGATCGACCGCAATCTGGATCTCGCGGGCCTCGTTCACTACGCTCTTGTTTCGCATGGCAGCCACCCGGCTCAGAGCGCCAGCACTTCGGCGGGTTGCCCTGCCATCAGGATGGTGGCATGCGCCTGCGACATCATCCGGTCCTTGTTGTAGTCGGTAACCATATTCAGCAGCAGACGCTCATCGAAGCGGAAGCGGCACAGCAACATGTTGGACGCCGCCATTTTGAGCATTTGTGCCGATGACAGACCGACGATCAGATCAGCCAGCTCTTCACTCACCCCCAGGCGAAAAATCGCACTGGCTTTGTCGTCGCGTATCATCTGCTGCGCCAACAACATGTATGAAAGGTTGGTTTCCTTGATTTCCTCGTGCATTTGATTTGCGTTCATTGCTTTCCCCTCGCTTGAACATGGTGATGTCCTGTTTCGACGCTTGCATCTTCGGGGAAATAGTCCTAGGAAAACATCCGATATCTTCCGATTATCGTGTAGGAAGAAGACCTACAAAATAGCCAAGACACCCCTGCGGGCTTTGCGCCTGCAGGGGTGTCTTGGTTTGCGCAAGCCAACGCGAGGGGACGCAGTTAAGCTTACAGTCTATGTATCGGCCGGAGCTTGCAAAACTTTAGGCTATTTATTAAATATTTTTTGTTGCGCTAATATTTAATTTATACAGTATGTTATGCAATCCTCACGACGGCATTCCGCAAGAAATCGGCTTGGATGTTACTGAATATCAATGTGGCACATTATTTGGGGCATTCTCGCCTATTCCGGAAAATGGAGTGTTCAATAAAATAAATTTTCCCCACGCTAGGTTGACCTTCATTCAGCAATTAGTTTATATATTGCCGAGACAGGCAAACAACTTTGCGCGGAACAGGGCTGCTGCGAAGTGAAAAAATGCGTAATAGCTGTGATCTTTACGATGCGACTACCCGGACGATGATCATTTGTCGAATCCGCTTATCAGAGGTAACAAATTGATAACATTGAAAAACATATCCCGCTACAAAGCAGCTTCAACGCACTTGGCAATCAGCGCCGCAATCGCCGCGCTAGTTTTATTGATTATGCTCGCCTTGTGGTATCCACCACCTCTTTTCACAGCGTTGGGCGGCGAAAATTTGGCCGCGCTGATCGTCGGCGTGGATATAGTTCTTGGGCCTTTGATTACTTTAATTATTTTCGACACCCGAAAAAAGGGACTGGTTTTTGACTTGTCCGTTGTAGTCGCTTTACAACTGGGAGCACTGGGTTATGGCATCCACACCATGTACGCCGCGCGCCCAGCGTTCATCGTGTTCACAGGACAAGAGTTCTCGGTAGTCTCTGCCGTTGATATCGACGAAAAGAACTTGGCAAAGGCTAGCATTGAATCTTTCCGTCATTTCAGCTTGACTGGCCCCGTGCTTGTTGCTGCAGAACCTCCTGCCGACCCCCAAGAACAATCCGACATTGCCTTTACCCGCTTTCTGGGAATTGGTATCCAGCACTACCCGAAATATTACGTGCCTTATTCCGACAAGCGACAGCAGGTTCTCAAGGAAAGCAGACCTTTGGCCGACTTAGCCCTTGAGTCCGAAGACAAGGAGAGACTGAAAAAATACCTGGCGCAATCGCCTCGCAACGCGGACAAGTTGCGCTACTTGCCTGTGACCAGCGACAACAAACCGCTGACAGCCGTAATCGATGCAAGCAGCGGTAACATGGTAGACATTCTGGACATCAAACCCGGCATCGCGAAGCATCAAGAAGCACCCTGACACTTAGTAGCTGCAACCTCCGTGGCCAGATTTCAGGCCTCGGATTGGATCACAGATGGTGCCGGTGGCCGTCCAAGGCATATTGGCCTTTCCGATCATTGCTGCAGCAGTTGGCGGGGTCAAGATATAAGTCAAACCAACTCCGGCAATGGTAGTGGCGCCAGTCGTAGACGTAATCACTCCAGTGGCGGCATCAACTGCCACGGCTGTAATAAACTTCGTTGTGTCAACGGTCGGGATGTTACCAGCGCCCATGGTTGCACAGTTAGTCCATGCACCGTCCACTTGGAAGCATTCGGCCATCGCAGTTTTCAGGGAGTTAATTTCTTCCGCCGCGCCTGAAGCGCGCGTGCGTGATATGTAGTGGGAATATTGCGGTATCGCTATCGCCGCCAGAATGCCGATAATCGCGACCACGATCATCAGTTCGATCAGGGTAAAACCTTTTTGAACTTGTTTCATTTTTCTCTCCCGAAACAAATCTTGAAAAAAATATAAAAGCGGAAGAAAGACAACAATGGACACTCCACTTTCTTGTTTTTACATCATTCAAAGAAAAACCCCATCCCCTTGCGAGGGACAGGGCTTGAGTGTTATGAAACAGCCGGGCGACTGGTGATCATGGTACGCCCCGCTAGTTCATATTACGGGCAACCACCTTGGCCAGCTTTCAAGCCACGGGAGGCAGTGGTACAAATCGTGCCGCTTGCGGTCCAAGGCATATTGGCCTTTCCGATCATTGCTGCAGCCGTTGGCGGGGTCAAGACATAAGTCAAACCAACTCCGGCAGTGGTAGTGGCACCAGTCGTGGACGTGATCACACCAGTGGCGGGATCAACTGCCACGGCTGTAATAAACTTCGTCAAGTCGACGGTCGGGATGTTACCAGCGCCCATGGTTGCACAGTTAGTCCATGCACCGTCCACTTGGAAGCATTCGGCCATCGCGGTTTTCAGGGAATTCAACTCTTGAGCTGCACCAGAAGCACGCGTGCGGGATGTGTAGTCGGAATACTGCGGAATTGCAATCGCCGCCAAGATACCGATAATCGCAACCACGATCATCAGTTCGATCAGGGTGAAACCTTTTTGAACTTGTTTCATTTTGTTCTCCTCATAATATTTGAAGGTTGCCGTTGCGGGCTACACACAAGGTGTGCATGTGCATAGTAGCAGAACGCGTGCCAAGCGGTAAACCCACACCGGAATGCCGCTGTTATTGGCTTGACGGCTTATTTGAGCATATCCAAGCTCAAATCGATACGCATGTGAAACAAAATGCGTCAGCATACTGACGTTTTTTGTCACTATTTCCGAAAGGGCCAATACTAAGGAACATAGCCAGGAATCCTGCTCTCATCCACCGCGTCGATCTGCTCCGGCTTGAGGAATTGCCGGGCATAGGCGAGATAGACCTTTTCGCGGATGAACACATTGAACAGGTCCGGGTCGATGTGGCCGTTTTCCTTGAACTTGCCCAGGATATTCAAGGACTCGGTGAGCGTCTTGCCTTCCTTGTAGGGACGATCCTTGGCGGTCAGTGCCTCGAAGATGTCGGCAATGCCCATGACCCGCGCCTGTATCGACATTTGCTCGCGCGTAAGCCCGTTGGGATAGCCTTTGCCGTCCATGCGTTCGTGGTGTCCACCCGCGTATTCCGGCACATGCCTGAGATGTCTGGGCCAGGGCAACGCTTCCAGCATCTTGATGGTGACGTTGATGTGATGATTGATGATTTCGCGCTCGGCTGCGGTGAGCGTGCCGGCGCGGATGGTGAGGTTTTCCACTTCTTCCGCACTCAGGAAGTCCGCCGTCTGACCTGCTTCGTTGCGCCACCGGTACAGGGCGATCTGCTTAACGCGCGCGATATCGGCATCCTGCATTTTTTCCGAGCCGATATTGCCCTGACGCAAGAATTCGCGGTCGCTGTCCAGTTGCCGGATGTGCGCTTCGTAATCTGCGTTCGTCCGGTTTCCCTTGAGCATTTCAATCTCGGCGTCGCGCTTGAGCACCTCGAAGCGCGTGTCTAGCAGATGGATGCGGTCGAAAATGGTTTGCAGCTTGGTGGATTTGTCTACCACGTGCACAGGCGTGGTGATTTTGCCGCAGTCGTGCAGCAGCCCGGCGATCTTGAGCTCGTAGCGGTCCTTGTCGGTCAGGTTGAAATCTTTGAGCGCGCCCAGCTTGGTGCGGTTCGCCGCTTCCGCCAGCATCATGGTCAGCGCGGGAACGCGCGCGCAATGTCCGCCGGTGTAGGGCGATTTATCGTCGATGGCGGTGTTGATCAGATTGATCAGGGATTCGAACAGCTCTTCGAGTTGCTGGATCAGGCGCCGGTTGCTTAGTGCGATGGCGGCCTGCGATGCCAGCGATTCGAGCAGTTGCTGGTCGTCCTTGGAAAACTGGTTGACCTCACGCGTCGTTTCGTCGAGCGCATTGATGAGTTGCAGCACGCCGATGATTTCCTGCTCGTGGTTGCGCATCGGCACGGACAGGAACGAGCGCGAACGATAGCCGGTTTTGGCGTCGAAACTCTTGGTGCCGGAAAAGTCGAAGCCTTCGGCAATGTAGGCATCCGGGATATTGACGGTCTCGCCGCGCAATACGGAGTAACTCACCACCATAGCCAGATTCGGCTCGCCTTCGTGGTACAGCGCGATGGGGTAGAACGGGATCGGGTTGCCGGAGGTGCCGCCCATGCGGATATTGAGCGAGTCATTGTGCAGAATTTCGAAGGTCAGCACCTGCTTGTCGGCATCGACCAGGTACAGCGTCCCGGCATCGGCGTTGGTGATCTTCTTGGCCGCCTCCAGTATGGTTTCCAGCAAGCGGTTGATGTCGCGCTCGCTGGACAGCGCAGCGCCGATGGCGTTGAGGTCGTTGACGCGGTTGAGCAGGCTTTCCAGCATGGCGCGCTGTGCCTGCTCTTGCGCTATATAGGTTTGGACCTTGCCGGTTTCCACTGCGCCCTCTTCACTTGATGCAAACGGCACGCACCTGATGGATGTCGGTGATGCCACCCAGTACCTTTTCGATACCGTCCTGCTTCAGGGTGCGCATGCCTTCTTCCAGTGCCAGCGCGAACAGCTCGGCGACCCGCGCGTGCTCCTGGATGGCTTTCTTCACCGGGTCGGTGCCGATCAGCAACTCATGCAAACCAACGCGTCCACGGTAACCCGTACCCGAGCACTTCTCGCAACCAACCTTTTCGTACAGGGTGATCTGCCCCTTGTCGTCGCCGAACAGCTTGACCCATTCCGCGTACAGGTTCTTGAACGCGAGGTTGGGATCCTTTTTCCAAGTCTCGGTGCTGCGCATTTCCTCGGCATATTCGGTGAGCAGCGCCTTGATCTCTTCCTGGGAGGCAATATGCGCCTTCTTGCAGTCTTTGCATAGACGCTTGGCCAAACGTTGCGCTAGGATGCCGAGCAGGGCATCGGCGAAGTTGAAGGGGTCCATACCCATGTCGAGCAGGCGGATGATGGATTCCGGCGCGCTGTTGGTGTGCAAAGTAGCGAACACCAGGTGGCCGGTGAGCGATGCCTCAATGCCGGTGGACACTGTCTCCTTGTCGCGCATTTCACCGACCATGATCACGTCAGGGTCTGCACGCAGGAAGGAACGCATGATGGAAGCAAAGTCGAGTCCGGCCTTTTTGTTGACCTGCACCTGACGCAGGCCTTTCTGCGTGATTTCCACCGGATCTTCAACCGTCCATATCTTGGTATCAGGCTTGTTGATGTGTTTCAGGATGGAGTGCAACGTGGTGGTTTTTCCGGAACCGGTCGGGCCGCACACGAAGAACAGGCCATAAGGCTTGTTGATGGTCTTCTTGACCAAGTCCAGATTGCGCGCCGAGAAACCCATATTGTCCAGCGGGATGGGCTCGCCAGACGCCAGAATACGCATCACCACATCTTCCACGCCGCCCTGCGAAGGAATGGTTGCCACGCGCAGCTCGATGTCCAGCGGTCCGTATTTCTTGAATTTGATCTTGCCGTCCTGCGGTTTGCGTTTTTCGGAGATGTCGAGATCACACATGATCTTCAGGCGCGTGACCAGTGCGTTGCGGTAAGTGGCGGGCACCTCGATGTAGTTCAGCAGCGAACCGTCCTTGCGCAGACGTATGCCCGTCTTGCCCTTGCCGGGCTGGGGCTCGACGTGAATATCCGATGCACCCATCTTGTAGGCGTCGATGATGATCTTGTTGACCAGCTTGACCAGTTCATTGTCCGCCGCCGCACTGACATCGTCCTGGCTGGCACCGTTTGTTTCTTCTTCTTCTCCGGCCATCGAGGTCAGCAAATCGTCCATCGACCCCAAATCTTCGAAGCTGCCCGTGGTATCGCCCACGCTATTCCCGCCACCGCCGTAGAACTGGTCGAGCGTGGACTTGAATTCGCGCTGCGTACAGACTTTGTAGATCAACCGGTTCTTGGGAAAGATGTTGTTGACCACGCGCGAGGCTTGTATCCGCTCCGGGTCGGTGGTCAGGATGACCACGCCTTCGGAGGTATCGTCCACCGGCACCCAGTGACTGGTCTCCACATACTCGCGCCTGAGATTGCGCAGCAACTCGGAGGGTTTGATCCGGTCCGATTTGTACGGCTCGTACGGTACGCCGAAGAAGCTGGACAAGGCCTTGCCCAAGGCATCCGGCTTGACCTGGAATTCGTCCAGCAGCACGTCCTCCACATCCACGCCCTTGCGCCGCGCGGTGCGCGTGGCCAGTTCGAACTCGGCGGCGGACATCACCGCGTCGGAGACGAGGTAGTCGTATTTGGTCTTGACCGTACCCGCCTGCTGTTGGCGCTGCTTGAGCGCGACCGCCAGCGTCTGCGTCAGTTCGCGCGCGCCCTCTTCCACCATGGACGGGAACGGCACGCCGGCCTTGTTGTTGATGACCTGCATCACGCCGATCAGGTCGCTCCCTTCGGCGTCGACGATGGGCGCGACCAGCATCTGCTTGGTGCGATATCCGGTGCGGCGGTCTACGTCCTGCAGAAAGCGCAGGGTCGTGCTGTATGCCGCCAGTTCGTGCTCGTCGTAAACATCCTTGAGGTTGAGCATTTTCTTGCGAAAGGCCGCATAGCCCGCGATGCTCTGTTCGGCGATGGGCAATTTGAGGTCCTTGAACGAATTCAAGCCGGTCTTGACCTTGGAAATCAGCGATGCCTTGTCGTCGCCCACCACGTATATGGTCAGGCGGTCCGCATTGAACAGGGTGCATATGTCCTTGCTGACGTCCAGCATGATCTCGTCGATGTTGCTGGTGGCGTGGATCTTGTTGGTGACCTGGTTTAGGTTCTTGGTGAACTCCAGCCGCAGCCCCATATCGTTCGCATTGCCTTGTCCCTGAATTGCCATATCTTCCCCTTCGACTTTCGGTTGCTATTGTTGCTGCGCTCTGGGCACAGACCACAGACCATTTTCCAAAACATAAACATCGTAGCCCGCCTGCGCCAGAATAAACGCGGCAGCGGCACTGCGCCGCCCGCTCTGGCAATACGCGATATACGGTGTCTCCTTGCTCAGCACCCCGATCGCATTGCGGATGTCGTTGAGCGGTACATTGATTGCCCCCGGCAATTTGTCGTAACGGTATTCCGGCGGGTGACGCACATCCAGCCAAACCGCGCCGTGCGCGACTTTCTCCCTGGCATCCCGGTAAGCGATGCGGCGCAGCAGCGGCTCCTGCATCAACTCCAGAAAATCTTCCTTCTTCAAACGCAGCAGCATGCCGTTGCTCTTCATCGTCACCGTGGCGTTGCGCTTGCTTTCCGAGATCAGCGCTTCCTCCCCGAACACGTCGCCCGCCTTGATTTCGGCCAGCACCAGATTCGCCCCGCCCACCAGTCGCGTCACCTGCGCCCGGCCACTTTCGATCAGATAATAATAGTCGCCTTCGTCACCCTCGCGGATGATGACGTCCTTGTCCCATACCGCAATGGCCTCGATGCGGTTGAGCAACTTGCCGATATTGGCCGACGGCAAATGCGCAAACGGGCTGTTGCTCAGGTTCTCCGCGCTGAACATGCCGGAACTGAGCAATTTCTTCACTGCGGCCTCGGAACCGTCCTTCAGGGCCTTCACATCGTCGTGATAGGCAAACTGATCCCAGGTCACCATGCGGTCCAGCAGGTCGTCATCCACGCGCAGCAGCTGCACGTTGCTCAGCGCCTGCGCCGAGCGGATATCCGGCTGGCGTTTGCCGATGGGGTGACGCGCCCATTCCGAGCCGGAGCGTATCAGCACCCGGTTGCCGTCCTCGTACACCACTTCCAGCTCGCCGCGCAACAAATACACGGACTGCCCGGACAGCGGCCTGTCCTTGAACGGATCGCTGCCCTGCTCCACGCTTTCCATGTGGCAATAATCGAGCAGTTCGCGCAGGCGTGCCGGACTGAACGAAGATATCGGCTCCAGTGCGGTGAGTACCCTGATGTCCAGAATATCCTGCATGTCGTTTTCGCCCGCCCGCTAGAACTCGAACACCTGGCCGTTTTGCAGCATCTTCGGTACAAAATTCTGCACGCACTCGCCGACTTCCTGCATGGTCAGTTCGACTTCGCCGGGTTTCAGGTGCGTGATATATATCTTCGGATTGAGCTTGAGTTTGCGCAGTTCGTCCGCCAGCAACGAGGGGCAGAGATGCTTGGACACGACGGCCAGTTCTTTTTCCGCATTTGAAAACGCCGTCTCGACAATCAGATATTCAAGATTCGGAATACGGTTGACCGCTTCCCACAAGGCATCACAAGTGGTCGTGTCGCCGCTGAATACCAGACTGGTCTTGCCGCTTTCGATATGGAAACCGACCGCCGGAACCACGTGATTCGCCGGCAACGGCGTAATCCTGCGCCCGCCCATATCCACCGTTTCACCCAGCGCTATGCGCTCATAGCGCAGGATGGGCTGGTGCAGATTCGGAATCTCGGCGAAGTCCGGCCATATTTCCCAGTTGAATACATGCTGCTTGAGTATGGACAGCGTCTCGTCGGTGGCATGAATGACCAGCGGCTTGTCGCGCATGAAACCCACGCTGTCGATGAGCAGCGGAAGGCAGGCTATATGGTCGAGATGCGAATGAGTTACGAAGACGTGGTCGATCACGCACATCTCGGCCAGACTCAGATCGCCGACGCCGGTACCGGCATCAATCAGCACGTCGTGATCGAGCAGCAGCGATGTTGTTCGCAAATTGCCGCCAATGCCGCCGCTGCATCCCAAGACTCTCAGTTTCATTTTTTGCGTCCCTGCCACTCTCATTTCGTCTTGAAGACGAATACGCCATCCCAGTTTTCCCCGGGCGACTCGTTGCGGTAATGGGCAACGCGCTCGGCATACACCTTGTACAACTTGCTTTCCGGGGCAATCTTCATAAGGTTGTATAGCTGCAGTTCCGCCCTATCCCACTCCTGCTTGCGATACAGGCGCAACGCCTGCTGGAACAGCTTGACCTCATCCAGCGTTGCCTGTTCGACCTCGCCGACCAGTCCAAGCGGTTCGAAAATGGCGACCGGCTTGTCCTTGCCTTTGACGCGCACCAGATCCAGTTCGCGATAAAGAAACTCGGGGGCTTCTTCCCGGGTGTGTTCACCCACCAGCACGCCCACGCCGTATTCCTTGGTAATGCCTTCCAGGCGCGAAGCCAGATTCACCGCATCGCCCATCACCGTGTACGCCACGCGCACTTCGGAGCCCATGTTGCCCACGCTCACGCGCCCGGTATTGATGCCCACGCCGATGTGAATCTCCGGCCAGCCGCGCTCCTTGAAATGCGGTTGCAAATCGCTCAACTTGCGCTGCATCTCCAACCCGGACAGCACGGCCTGGTAGGCATGACGCGTATCCGGCAGCGGCGCCCCCCAGAACGCCATAATACAGTCGCCCATGTATTTATCAATTGTGCCGCGATGGCTGTAGATCACGCGCGAAAGCGGCGTCAGAAACTCGTTCATCAACAGCGACAAGTCCTTCGGCTCCAGCCCCTCCGAAATCGTGGTGAAGCCGCGCACGTCGGAAAACAGAATCGTCATTTCGCGGCTTTCGCCTTCCATCGACACCTGCTCCGGATTCTTGCTCATCTCGTCTACCAGTTCGCTCGGCACGTATTGACCGAACAAACCGGCGAGCTGACGTTTGGTGCGCGTTTCGGTGAAATAGCCGTAGGTCATGTTCAATGCGAACAGCATCAGCACCATGATCAGGCTGCCCGCCAGCGGCATCACCAGGTTGCCGAAGTGCCAAACCACGCCGTTGACAACAATCACCAGCAACAGAATGCCCGCCGAGAGCAGGGTCGCCCGGATCGCGCTCAGCATAGGGAGCAGCAAACTCAATGCCACGCCGATGACCAGCAACAGCGATACGTTCGCCCCCAGCACGTAGGGCGGGTTCTGCTTGATATTCTGGTTGAGGATGCCACTGATCATGTTGGCATGAATCTCGACCCCCGGATAAATCTCCCCGACCGGGGTGGACCGCAAGTCCATCAACCCGGCTGCGGTGGTTCCCACCAGTACGATCTTGTTTTGCATATCCGCCAGCGGGGTACGTCCATGCAGGGCATCGGTAAGGGACACATAGCGGAAGCTGCCGCTCGCCCCTCGGTAGGGCACCAGCGCACTGACTTTGTCGTCGACCGGAATGTGCAAATCGCCCTGCGCCGATTCCAACGTCAGCCACTCCAGACCGCCGTAGTTCTTGTTCTTTGCAGTCGCATAGCCCGGCACCAGTTTGGGCATGCCCAGCGCGGCACGCACCACGGCTACCGACAGCGACTCGTAATACGCCCCGTCGTATTCGAGCAGCATGGGCACGCGCCGCACCACACCGTCGAAGTCAATTACCGGATTGAAATGCCCGGCCAGCGCCGCACTGCCCTGCAGTTCGAGCAGGTTGGCTCCGTAACTGTCCCATTGAATGAAGGCAATCGGCCGCCCCTTGAAAGTGCCAGCGGGAAACACCGACTCGGGCAACACCCCGGCGTTGCTTTTCTCGGCACCGCGCTCGCTGTTGGTGAAGAAATACCCCAGCACCACATTGCGATTCCTGATCTTGTCGGCAAACAGCATGTCGTACTCCAGACGCGGCTGAATCTGCGCCAGCGCCGACTGGAATTGCGGCACGCCCTTGAGCTGATTGCGCCCCAGATCCTGCAGCACGTGCAGGCCGGAGCTCGTGTCTTTCTCGGCAAACACCACGTCGAAACCAACCACCGCCACGCCGTAATGGTCGAACAGTTCGTCCATCAGCGTGGCAAGCTTATCGCGGCTCCACGGCCAGCGCCCTTCTTCCTTCAGGCTTTTTTCGTCGATATCGAGGATGACGATACGTTCGTCCGCAGTGCGCGGCATGGTGAGGATCAGGCGATAGTCATAAAGCTTCGCGTCGACGAACTGGACAAAGCCGAGGCGGTAGAATTTGGCGGCATCGCCGAGGAACAGCAGGACCAGCGACATACCGAGCGCGATAAGAAGTGCGTGCTTCTTCACCTGCCACCCCGCCTTTCATCCCCTCGGTTTGCGCGTTGACTGATCACTTTGGGTAATCAGGTCTTGAAGTAGAACTCCATTTTTACCCCGGCCAGTTCGATGAGGTCATGGTCCTTCAACTGGTGCGGCTGTTCGCCGATAGACGAACCGTTCACCGTGGGGAAACTCCCCCCTTCCACATGGGTCATGAAATAACCGTGCGGGCGCCGCGCCAGCACCGCCACCTGTACGCCGGGCTTGCCCAGTGTGGTCAGGTTTTTCACGAGTTCAAGTTCCTTGCCGGAATTGGGACCGTTCAGTATCTGCACCACCGCAGCGGGAAGTTGTCCGGCGGGAGGCGGCATGCCGCTGTTGGTCGTGTTGAACTGCGTGGATATCACCGCTTCGGTCTTGCGCGTCGCCGTCACATCCAGCGGCGATTTCGATCCCGCTTCGCTGGGCGCAATTTTTACCGGGGCGCGCAGCACCATGGTCTTTTCGAAATCTGCGGCCGATGTCTGCGTGGGCTGATCGTTAAGATATTTCAGCTTGTATTTGCCGATCTCGATCACATCGCTGTTCTGCAGGAAGTGCTTCTTGGTCGGCGTGCCGTTGACCGCCAGACCGTTGGTGCTATCCAGGTCTTCCAGGAAGGAATCGTTGAGGATGGTGACGATAGCCGCATGTTCGCTGCTCACCGCGAGGTTGTCGATGACAATGTCGTTGTGCGGCTTGCGGCCTATCGTGGTGCGTTCCTTGTTGAGCGGATATTCCTTCATCACCGCTCCGTCCATGCTGAGTATCAATTTAGCCGGCATATCGTCTATCCCCGTAGTTAACTCTTGCTATCTCAATTTCCGAACCAGGAACGCAGTTTCTGCCACCATCCGCGCGGGGCAGCAAAGCGTCCTTTAACCTTGACCAGAATGACCGACACGTTGTCGCGTCCGCCGTTGTCGTTGGCCATCTGTATCAGTTGTGTCGCGGCCAGCGGCAGGTTGCTCTGCAACATCTGCAGCGTCGCGCCGATGTCCTCATCCTCGACCATGTCGTTGAGGCCGTCGGAGCACAGCAGGTAGATGTCCCCGACTTCGACTTCATGTATGTGCAATTCGGGTTCGACGTCGGCATCTATCCCCACCGCGCGCGTCACCAGATTCTTGTTCTTGGACAGCCGCGCATCCGCCTTGCTGATCAAACCGCCGTCGATCTGTTCCTGCAGCAGCGAGTGATCGCGCGTAATCACCTCTAGAACCTCGCCCCGCAAACGGTACATGCGGGAATCGCCGATATGCACCACGGCAACGCGATCGTCGTAGAACAGCGCGGTGACGATGGTCGTGCCCATGCCGGCATATTGGGGCTGGCTCTGCGCTGCATGGAAGATGGACGAATTGGCCTTCTTTACGTTGTCGCGCAGCAGTGCCGGGCCCAGTTCCTCGCCGGCGGCATCCAAGTCTTCCGGCCGCGCACCCTCGAGACGGTGTCGCACCTCGCTGGACAGCACCGACACCGCAATGCCGCTGGCCACTTCGCCCGCATTATAGCCGCCCATGCCGTCCGCCAGCACCACCAGACCGAGATCCGCGTCATGAGTGACGCTGTCCTCGTTATGCGAGCGCACCATCCCCGGATTGGTCTGGCTGACTATTTCAAGCGCATCTTGTATGTCCACAAACCACCCCTGAGAACGTCTTGTCGTTATTGCGCCTGATCGTCACAGGCTGGCCGCGCACTGACGCAGCGCATCCGCCATCGCGCCGCCGTTTTCAAAGCGCTCTGCGACTTTCTTCGCGAGCGACTTGTTGATAATGGCCACCACACACGGCGGCACATCCGGATTGACGCTCAAAATATCCGTTTGCGGCTCGTTGGCGATGCGGAACATCAACTGCGCCATGGAATCACCCTCGAACGGCAGCTTACCACACACCAGTTGGTACAGACTCACACCCAGCGAGAACAAGTCCGAGTGGCCTTCTATCTTGGTGCCCGCCAGCTGTTCCGGCGACATGTAAGACGGCGTGCCGAGCACCATACCGGTCTTGGTCTTGGATGAATCGGTGATGCGCGCGATGCCGAAGTCGGTGACTTTCACGGTATCGCTTTCCAGGTCGTACATGATGTTGGCGGGTTTGATGTCGCGGTGCACCACGTTCAGGCTGTGTGCGTAGCTCAAAGCGTCCGCCACGCGGGCGACGATGCTCAGCACTTTGGGCAGCGGCAGCAGATTGGGCTGCTTGGTGTACATCACCAGATCCTTGCCCTTGAGGAATTCCATGGCGATATACGCCAGGTCGTGTTCTTCGCCCGCATCGTACATGGTGACGATGTTGGGATGGTTCAGGCGTCCCGCCGTTTCAGCTTCGCGGAAGAAGCGGGCTTTGACGTCTTCCAGTTCGTCCGCCTCGAACTCCTGCGCCAGCGCCATGGTCTTGATCGCCACGATACGGCTGATCTTGGGGTCCTTACCAAGATACACCACGCCCATCGCACCCTTGCCCAGTTCCTTCTCGATCTCGTAGCGACCCAGCATGGGCTTGGCCAAGCCGGGTTGATCCAGTTTCATCGTGCTGTCGTTGCTGCGGCCGGAAGAACCGCCGAGCACGATGGTTTCCGCCATGGCCCGGGATTGCGCGGTGCGCGCTTCCAGATCGCGGAACTTGGGATTGTGGTCGGCCATGTACCTGAACACGGATTCGGCCTTGTTGAACTGGCGCTTGCGCTCGAAATCCAGCCCAAGGTTGTACAGCACGTCCATCAGGCTGTCGTCCAGCGGCACTTTGCGAAACTTGTCGAACGCCATATCCAACTGGCCCTGCCCCTGAAAGGCCAGACCCAGCATGCGGTTGCTCTCCGCAGAATCCGCGTCGGATTTGATCTTGCCCTTCTCCGTCAACAGGAAGCGCTTGGTGGTCAGCAGCAAGTGGCCGACCAGCAACAGGGCGGCGGGCAGCATCATCTGCAGCCACATCGCCTGCATAGACATCAGAACGAAGTGAACCGCCAGCAACACCACGAATACACCGCCCGTGATTGCTGCGGCCAGTCCCGCACTCAGACGCGGCATCAAGAGAATCAGGTACAGCGCCACCATCAGGAAGACGGCGCGCTCGGCCCAAAAGCCCCAGCCCGGCACGACGAAAGAGTCCTGTTTGAGGATGCTCGACACCGAGTGCGCCAGCGTCAATACCGGTGCCATTTCGGCAGAGATTGGCGTGACCTGCGAGGCGCCCACACCGGCGGCGGTGGCGCCGATCAACACGATCTTGTCGCGGTATTTCTCGGGCGGGATCTTGCCGGAGAGGACGTCGTAGAAAGAATCGACCTGGAACGCCGATTTACCATCCCGGTCGGCGTAAAAGTGGGTATACATGCGCGAGGCGGAGTCTGTGGGGATTGTCAGTCCGCCCAGCTTGACCGATTCGCCCAAGGTGACTTGAATGTCTTTGGGTTCCAGGTTCAGGCTTTTAGCCGCCAGCATCAACGACATGGAAGGGAAATACTGGTCGTAGTAGCCCAGCACCAGCGGCTCGGTACGCACACCCCCGTCCACATCCTTGCCTATGGTGAGGTGTCCGAGGCCGATTGCCTGCTCTCCGATCGACGGAATGGGCATCAGAATCGCCGCAGTTGCCGGCGGTCCTGCGCCCGGCATACCTTCCCTGATATCGGTTAAGCCGTTTTTGGCCACAAACTCGGGCAATTCAAAATCCGGTTTGCCCTGCGGTTCGCCCGGCTCGAAAAGCACGCCCAGCAAGACCTTGTTCGCCCGCGCCATGCTCTCGGCCAGCTTCTTGTCGTTGTCGAGGTGGGTAAGCGCATCCTGCATGATGTCGTTCAGTTGCGCCCATTCTTTGGGGTTGGCGCGTTGCAGGGAAGAATTGGCGAGGACTTCGTTCAACCTTTCCAGGTAGCCCATACCGGCATCGACCTGGGGCTCGGTGAACAGGACGGTATGACCGATGATCTTGACGTTTCCGGTGGCCAGAAGATCAATCATCATGGCCTGGATTTCGCGCGGCCACGGCCAACGTCCGAGGTTGGCGATGCTCTCGTCGTCGATCGCGATTACGGCAATCTTGTCGCTCGGAATCTTAGACTCGGCGCGCACGGCAAGGTCGTAGGCCTTGCGTTCCAGGCTTTGTATCAGATCGCTGTTGGCGCTGAACAGGAACACAAATGCCACCAGCACAGCGGTGAACCAATCCGTTTTCCAAAATGCTTTTTTCATATTCACCACGCCCGATTTACTCAATCCCTGAGCCTACGGGGTGGAATACTAAAACATTTTTCAACTCCAAACCATACCTGTTTGATTTGTCAGCCGTTTCACTTAACCAGCAATACAGGGGTTTTGGCCAGATGCGCGACCTTGCTGGCCACCGACCCCAGCAGCACATGGGATAGCGTCCCTTGCCCGTGGGTGCCCATGACGATCTGATCCACGGCCTGCTCCTGCGCGTACTGCACAATGGCTTCAGCCGGCGTGCCGATGCTGATGTGGTAGGAATAAGCCAGCCCAACGGCGTCCAGCCTGGCGCGCGCTTCCGCCAGCGCGGACATGCCCTGTTCGCGGTAATAGTCGTTGATCGTGTCCTGATTGATGAACAGTTTCACGTTGCCGGAAGCCAGCTTCCACTGCACATTCAGCAAACACACCTGCGGCGCCTCTTTCAGCCCGGCCAGGCTGGCGATCACATGTTCCACCGCACTGTTGCTGCCAGCCGAACCGTCTACCGGAATCAATATTTTCATGTGCATTTCTCCGTTCAGGGTTTATCGCGGGCAGCGGGCACCTGCTCGTCCACCAGATCCACAGCTTTCTCCGACACTGCCTTGCGCATCGCCAGCCACTTACCCAGCGCCAATACCAGCACCGCGCATACTGCCGGAACCAGGAAATGCAATGAGTGATGTTCGTCTATCAAGGGTTTGAACAGGGCTTCGCCGACCAGCATCTCGCCCGCCACATAGCCCAGCAGCGCGCCGCCCGCATAGATGATGAACGGGTAACGGTCAATCAGTCTCAATACCAGTTGGCTGCTCCAGGCGATCAAGGGAATGCTGATCAGCAAACCAAAAACCAGCAGGAAGGTATTACCCTTCGCCGCCGCCGCCACGCCCAGCACGTTATCCAGGCTCATCACAAAGTCAGCGACGATGATCGTCTTGATCGCACCCCACAGATGCGCTTCGGCCTTGATGTTGCCTTCGCCGTGCTCTTCTTCCGGCAGGATCAGTTTGACGCCGATCCACAGCAGCAGCAATGCGCCCACCAGCTTGAGATAAGGCAACGCCAGCAAACTCACCGCAAAGAAAGTCAGCACGACACGCAAACCAATCGCCCCGCCCACGCCGTACATGATGCCTTTTTTGCGCTGTGCCGCAGGCAGGTTACGGCAGGCAAGCGCAATCACCACCGCGTTATCGCCGCTGAGCAACAGGTCGATCATGATGATCTTGAATACATCCACCCAGAACTGGGGGGAATTTAACATTTCCAGCACAGCATTCCCTTCAGAATAGAAAAAAGGGGAAGAAAGCTCACCTCACAAAGGCTGCCCTCTTCCCCTTCTCAATTTACCACTAAATCAGCCCCTCAATATCTTTTGCATCGTACGGCCCATCTCAGCCGGATTGCGCGTGATGTGGATGCCGCTTTCTTCCATGACTGCCAGTTTCTCGTTGGCGCCGCCCTGGCCGCCGGAGATGATAGCGCCTGCGTGACCCATGCGCTTGCCTTCCGGTGCGGTGACGCCGGCGATGAAGCCGACCACCGGTTTTTTCATGTTGGTCTTGATCCAGCGCGCGCACTCTTCTTCGTCGGTGCCGCCGATCTCGCCCACCATGATCACGGCATCGGTCTCGGGATCGTCGTTGAACAGACGCATCACATCGATGTGCTTCATGCCGTTGATGGGGTCACCGCCAATACCCACGCAGGACGACTGGCCGTAACCCAGCGCGGAGAGTTGTCCGACAGCTTCGTACGTCAGCGTGCCGGAACGCGAAACCACGCCGATGCGGCCCTTCTTGTGGATGTGTCCGGGCATGATGCCGATCTTGATCTCGTCCGGCGTGATCAGGCCGGGGCAGTTCGGTCCGATCAGGATGGTGCGCTTGCCTTGCATCTTGTAGCGCGTCTTCAGCATGTCGTGCACGGGAATACCCTCGGTGATGCAGATCACCAGATCCAGATCGGCTTCGACCGCTTCGTCGATGGCTGCTGCCGCGCCCGAGGGCGGCACGTAGATCACGGACACGGTTGCACCCGTTGCCTTTTTCGCGTCCAGCACCGAAGCGTAGACCGGAATGCCTTCGAAATCTTCACCGGCTTTTTTCGGATTCACACCCGCAACGAAGCAATTCGCACCGTTCGCATAGCTCTTGCAGTGGAAGGTATGGAACTGGCCGACCTTGCCGGTCATGCCTTGGGTGATGACTCTGGTGTCTTAATAAATAAGTATGGACATGATGTTTAACCTTTCGGAGCCTCAACGACTTTTTGTGCCGCGTCCGCCATATCGTTACCGGAGATGATGGGCAAGCCGGATTCAGCCAGTATCTTTTTACCGAGCTCGACGTTGGTACCTTCCAGGCGCACCACCAGCGGCACCGAGAGATGCACCTCGCGCGCTGCCGCGACCACACCCTCCGCGATCAC
Source organism: Sideroxyarcus sp. (assembly GCA_030652215.1). Classification (GTDB taxonomy): domain Bacteria; phylum Pseudomonadota; class Gammaproteobacteria; order Burkholderiales; family Gallionellaceae; genus Sideroxyarcus. The sequence continues at coordinate 68,020 of JAUSBC010000005.1, read as the reverse complement.
GTCGCACTTCATGATGCCGCCGAAGATGTTGACCAGGATTGCCTTGAGCGACGGGTTCTTGAGCATCAGCTTGAATGCCTCGGTGACTTTTTCCTTGTTCGCGCCGCCGCCCACGTCCAGGAAGTTGGCCGGGCTGCCACCGTACAGCTTGATAATGTCCATGGTCGCCATCGCCAGACCCGCGCCGTTCACCAGACAGCCGATGTTGCCGTCGAGCTGGATGTAACTCAGTTCGAACTTGGACGCCTCGATCTCGGCCGGATCTTCTTCGTTCAGATCGCGGTAGGCCACGATCTCCGGACGGCGATACAGCGCATTGGAATCGAAATTGAATTTTGCATCCAGCGCCACCACGCGATTGTCTGCGGTGATGATCAGGGGATTGATCTCGGCCAGCATCGCGTCTTTCGCGACGAAGGACTGGTACAGCCCTTGCAGCACCTTGACCGCTTCGGCGTTTGCCACCTCGGGAATACCGATGGAGCGCGCCACTTCGGCGCCTTCTTTATCGGTCAAACCGGTGACGGGATCGATGCGCACGGTGCGGATTTTTTCCGGCGAGTGCTTGGCGACCTCTTCGATCTCCATGCCGCCTTCGCTGGAAGCCAGCAGCGCTACGCGCTGCGACGCGCGATCCACCACCATGCCCACATAAAATTCCTTGACGATCTGCGCGCCTTCTTCAATCAACAGGCGGCGCACCACCTGGCCTTCGGGACCGGTCTGGTGCGTGATCAGGTGCATGCCCAGAATCTGGCCCGCAAACTGTTTCACTTCGTCCAGCGATTTCGCCACTTTCACGCCGCCGCCCTTGCCGCGCCCGCCCGCATGGATCTGAGCCTTCACTACCCATACTTTGCCGCCCAGCTTTTGTGCTGCCGCAACCGCTTCGTCTACGCTAAAGCATGCTACTCCGCGCGGTGTCGGTACACCGAACTCGCGCAGTATCTCTTTACCCTGGTATTCGTGGATTTTCATGATGACTCCTGTTTTAGGAAGTGAAGAATCTACCAGAGCGCATCGGATGCACTGGCAGACGCCTCTTAAATAATAATCATTATTAAATTGCCTCCGGCCGGCAGGCCAGACGCCGCATCCCACACTGTTGCAATGGGGATTGTTGCCCATGACTCGCCGGGCAACGCATTCAGGCCGCGATGATACTCCGCAACCGGTTCAGAAATCCCAGCGCAATCCCGTCGACAAAGAAAACCGTTGGGTCTTGGAGCTCATTTGAACGCCACTATAGCCGATGTATTCGTAACCGCAGTCGACATCCACATACAGTTGCTCCCTGATGCGATAGGCGCCGCGCACCATGGGCGAGGTACGGGTAGTCTTGCCGCCGTACTGGTCTTTATATCCCGATAGTTGCAGCGAGCTGTCCAGCGACCATCCGTTATTGAACTGGGTATGGTTGTAGAAGTAGACGAAACGGCCGTTCACGGCACTGCTGGTGCTGAGCGTGACACTGCCCGACCAGATGTCGCCCTGTCTGTACAAGCCGCTGCCAATGATCTGACCTGTCAGGCTCTTTTCCAGTCCGCGACTCGGTATCTCCTCCAGGTAGCCTTCAGGCGCGGGGATTCCGTTGACCGGAGCGGCTCCGCTGGTTGGCAAACCCGTCGTGTTGGTCAGCCGCACATCGCCGCCTGCCTGCCATTTTTCGCGCAAGGGCATAGTGACGCCGACTTGCCCCATATTGGAGACTGCAGTGCGCGACAGAGCCAGATCGCGCAAGCTGCTGGCCGACATGGTTTGCAGCAGCGCATTCACGGAAGACGTGCTCGCACCGTTCAAGGCATTGCGTATGCTCAGCGACGGCGCCTTGCGATGATCCACCATGAAATTCACTGTGGCCTCGTTCAGTCTGGACGTGCCGATAAACTGCGCCGCATTCACCGCCTTGAAATAGGTATCGTAATCCAGCAGCGCGAACGCGCTTCTCTTGTCGTCGAAATAGCGATACTCGGCCCCCAATGCGCGGCGGTCCTGTACGCCTTCCACGGTCTGGTCGATGGCGTACACCGAGAACTCCCCCTTATCCACGCTCGCGCCGACGAAGCGCGGCTTGCTGCCTTGCGAATAATCCACCAGCGATCCCGCCACGCCGTTGACGCGCAAATCCTGGTTCCCGTAGGCGCCCGTCAGGCCGTCGAAACGCCCCAGCACGCCGCCTCCCATGGAGGACTGACGCCCCACGCGCACCAGGTATTCCTGCGCACGGCCCTTGATCTCGCCGTAGGCTGCACTCACGCGATTACGGCTGGGCTGATTGGACAGGAAGTTGCGGGTGTCCACATCGCGAAATACCAAGCGCGCGTCCGTGTCTTCGCTCCTGAAACGTTCGGAGGCGTCCACGCTGGTGATGAGCATGGATTGGTCGGTCAGGGACAGCGTATCCGTCGTCACCGCATTGTTGAACGTGTACGTCGATTCAATCGTGCTTCTGCCGTAGTAATAACGCGTGGACACGCTGCCGTAGGTCATCAGGCTGGACTTCTTTTTCGGCTCGGCCACTTCGGTCATCGGTTTGCCGACTTCCGCACCGGCTACACCGGCCAGACGCTTGGCTACGCGCGCCGCCCCGGCACCATCGGGATACAACCTCAGGTACAAGTCGTATTCGACCTTGGCCTTGGCGTCTTGCCCGGCGCGGTCTCGTGCCACACCGATCCACTCCTGCCCGTCCTGGGTGTAATCGTTGGGCGGCAACAGCAGCAGCTTGTTCAGCGCATCCACTGCCGCCTCGTTGTTTTTGGCAGCCAGCGCATCGCGGCCCTGCACCATCAATGCATGCGCTTGCATGTTGGTATCCGCGGCGGCGGCTTGCTCCGCTGTTGGCGTTGCGCCCGCTGCCGCTTTCGGCAGCGGCTTGACCGCGGGCAGGAAAGGCAAAGGTTCATCGCTCACTTGGCGCTTTTCAGGCCGGATGGTGACCAGCAGGCTGCGACCATCCTTGCCGGCGGCGACACTGTATTCCGCCTCGCGCGCGAATTCGATCACCAGCCTCGGCTTGGTTTGTTGGTCACGCGTCGTCACCGTAAAACTCGGGATCAGACCGGAAGAAGGTGATTTGCGCACTTCACCATCCACCCATATCTCGGCACTCGTCGCGCCGGCAACGCGGTCATAATTGATTTCCAGCGTTTTGCCGTGGCTCTCGGGAAAGTGGCGCAGGTATTGCACCGGCCCGGTCAAGCGGATAGTGGCGACAACGCCCTGACTCTGGTACTCCAGCGTCACGTCATCCAGCGGCTGCGCACTTGTGATCGCCGGAACGACCGACATCAATAGCAGTCCGCACACCCGGCGGAAATTTGAGTAACTCTTCATGCTTGCTCCCGATACCCTCTGATATTTTTGCCCGCCATCTTGATGTGACGGTGCATCCTGCCTCAACACACTGACCAAAGGCCGCGCACAGCGACCTTCACGATCTGCTCTTCGTTAATCCCAATTAGTGTACGCAGTGCCCTTGTTACCCAGCGGCTTATGGCACCCTGACTTGGAACAATCATCCCCGGCCTTCATACCCTCATGTCCGACCGACTTCGTATCCTGTCCGTTACCGGAATATGGATTGCTCTTCAGGTGGCAGGTCGTGCAAGCCATGCCCTGCAAGTAAGCATGCAACGAGCTTCCTCTCAACACAGTCGATCCGGTATGGCAGGTACTGCACGACGGCGCGGTGCCTTCCGGAATGTGGTTGCTCGGCTTGCTGCCCAGCGCACCTGCCCAGGTGCTGGTAGAAGTATGGCAATTCACGCAGTCCTGGGAGCTTGTCGAACCCTGGTGATTTCCCAGCACTCTCTTCGTGGTGACCACATACGGGGAAGTGGACGCATGGCAGTTATTGCAGGTCGCAATGCCGCCGTGGTTCATCCGGTATACGGTGAATGTCGTGGTGCTGGTATGGCACAGGTCGCAGTTCGGGTTTCCGCCTGCCGTCAACGGAATATGCGTTCCGTTCGGGTCGTTCACCGTGCCTTTGACGTTGTTCGTGCCGTTATGACATGTCCCGCAGATGCCCGCCACGGCGCCCGAGTGATAACTGGCGCCCGCCCAGCTAATCGTATTTCTGTGGCAGGTATTGCATTCGGCTGTCGTGTATCCGTGGCTCGGCCCTTTGCCGGTGGCGGTTGTCCCGTTGTGGCAACTCGAACACAGCGCCGGGCTGTTGTGCTTGTACGGGGCAGGACTCCAGGCATACATGTTGTGACAATCGTCGCACACGGGATGGGACAGTTGGAATCCGGTATGGGTTGAACCCCGGAAATATTGGTTGGAGCCCTGCACATGGCAACCCGCATTTGCACAAGTCCCGGGTGCCACACCGATGTGATTCCAGCTCGCCGGCAGCCAAGTGTAGGAACGGTGGCATTGGTCGCAGGAATTGGTCGCTTTGTTTCCGCTGTTGTGGCTCGCCGGTTTGGCCGTGGACAGCCTGCCGTTATGGCAACTCATGCACTGTCCGGGCTGTGCATTGCCGTGGTTGTAACGCGCCCCCAGAAACGTGGCGGCATTGAAATGGCAGGTATCGCACTCCGCATCGGTCACGATGTGGTTGCTGGATTTGGGCGTTGCCACGACGCGCCGGCCCAGGGCATGGCAACCGTCGCAATTCCTCGCCGTGCCTTTGAACACCCCGGCCACGTGGCAGGTTTCGCACGCCGCAGTTGCATGCACTCCAGTTAACGGAAAGCCGGTGGTCATGTGGCTGAAGTCGCGCCCGGCCATTTGCGGCGCCGCACTCGCCTGCAATGCAAACACGGTTAGCACCGCTGCAAGCACATTACCCAATATCGTCAACAGTCGTTTCATGATCCACCCTCCCTCGATTAACGTTTCCGCCCCACAGCCCGCATACTATTTTTTGCGCGAGCTTGTGGTTACGCCTATCTTGATTTGCTTCCAATCGTTGCCTATATGACACCGCTCGCAACGGTCGCCGAAGCTGCCGTTGTGGACATCGTCACGATCATGGCAACCGCCGCAGGTATTGATTACCAGCACCTTCTTGTCCATCGGACGCTTGTGGCAGGCGTAGCAGTTGTTGGCGCCTTTTTTGTGCGCCCCGTCCAGCCTGAAGCCGGTCTTGTTGTGGTCGAAGTCCCACGCCTTCCAGTCGCGCGCATTGTGGCAAGTCTGGCATTCCGTACCCAGCTTGCGTTTGTGCACATCGTCCTTCTCATGGCACGACCAGCAGTCCGACTTCGCATCCTTGAAGGTCGGCGCAGCATGGCACTTCTTGCAAGCCACCAGTGCATGCCGCCCCAGCAACGGGTAGGTCGACATCTTGTTGTGATTGAAAGTGGTCTTGGTCCACAGCTCCTCGTTATGGCATGTCTCGCACTTCTTGCCTTCCTGGCCTTTGTGCTTGTCGTCCTTTTCATGACAGGCAAGACAGGTCATGTCCTTGATCTTGTCCTTGTACAGATCGCCCTTGTGGCAAGTCACGCACTTGGCTTTCTGGTGCTTGCCCAGCAATTTGAATTTGGTCTTGTCGTGATTGAATATGCTTTCCTTCCAATCCTTTTCGGTGTGACAAGTCTCGCATTTGCTGCCGAATTTGTTCTTGTGCGCCTTTTCGTCATCCTTCTTGTGGCAGGAGCTGCATGCCTTGGGCGTGTCCTTGTACTTCTTGTCGATGTGACACTTGTCGCACTTCACTTCCTTGTGCTTGCCGAGCAGCGGATACTTGGTCTTCTTGTCGTGATCGAACAGAACCTCTTTCCAGTCCTTCGCTGTGTGGCAGGATTCGCACTTCGGACCGAGCTTGCCCTTGTGCGCCTTGTCGTCGTCCTTCTTGTGGCACGACTTGCAGTCCAGCGGTGTGTCCTTGAACTTGTTGTCGATGTGGCACTTGGCGCATTTCACGTCATTGTGCTTGCCCGTCAACTTGAACTTGGTCTTGTCGTGGTTAAATTCGGTCGTCTTCCAGTCTTTTTCGACATGGCACTTCGCGCAGTCCGTGCCTAGGCCTCCCTTGTGCTTGTCGTCTTTCTTGTGGCACTCGTTGCAGTAACTGGGGGCTTCGCGGAATTTCTTTTCCGGCTTGTGACAGTCCTTGCACTTCACTTTCTCGTTCAGGTGACCGCCCTTTAACGGATAGTCCGTCTTGGCGTGATCGAACTTGTCGTGATCGAATTCCGCAACCTTGGCGTCGCGCCCCTTGTGGTCGGGGTGGCATTCCTTGCATTCCTTGCCCGGCTCCGCCCGTCCATGAAAACCCTTTTTATCGGCGATATCCTTGCCGACTTCCTTGTGGCAATCGGCACACAGGCCCGATTGCGCCGCCTTGTCGAATTTCTTGTGGCACTTCTCGCAGGCTTCTTCTTCCTTGGCATGACCCTTGATGACATCGCCCGGCATGAGCAACTTGTTAGCCTGCGCCTGCAGGGGAAGCGCAAGCAGGAAGCTTGCAAGTGCAAGGGTACGTAAGAGCGCCATCATTTGCCTGCGCCCCGCTTCAATATGCGTGAACCGCGTAAACATGATAAAGGGCGCTGAACACCATCATGTAAACCAGCGGGATGTGAAAAATGTGCCACCACGAGAACATTCTCTCGTAGGTGTGAAATTGCGCGGCGTCGCGGACCGCCTTGAGGTAGGAAGCGATCTTGTCCCGATAGTCCTCGAACAATGCCTCCATGCTTTCCATCTGCGCGGCGCTGAAATTGTTCTGCGCAGCCTGCGCCTGCATGGCCTGGCGCAACTCCCTGGAGAGCGACCTGGACAACAGCGCGGTCTGAAAGCCCACCGTAATGAAATTCACGAATCCAGCGCCCGACTGCCGTGCATATTTGTCGGCGCGCACACGGAAGTCTTCCAGTGCTTTCTCCACTGCCGGGGCGAAACTGAACAGCGACTTTACATCACCGGATTGCTCCAGTCCGGCCTGCAGCTCGTTCACCGTGGCCACGCGCCCGTAAAGACCGTGGTGGATTTTGGTATAGAAAAATCGGCCGAACGTTCCGCTGCCCGAAACCAGCACCATGCACAGCATTGCCACCGCCGCATTCGGGGAACCCATGGGGTGGATGAAAGGGATATACACATGATAAGTGGAATGAAACAGAATGGTCAGCGGCCCCAGAATGCCCAGCACCATGTGCCATTTGAACCAGGACGGCAGAAATCCGATTTTATCGAAGAGCTTGACGCGCTTACGCAAGGGATAAAGCAGCAGCACCAGCATCATCAAACCGCCGGCCAAGCCGAGGTTGTATCCAAAATCGAACAGTTCCTCGCCCGGCTTGTATAGCGTTTGCGGGTACAGAACGAAATAGCCCCCGAACGTAATGGCACCCACAACGCCGATGAACAGCATCCAGTGCAGATGTTCCGATTGAGTATTTGTTCTCATTTGTTTTGCATAATTTCTTAAATAACCCTTCGCCCGGGCGAGTCTCCCGCACACACACCACTTTCAAGCCGGCAACCTAATTGGCCTTGCTGCACAAACCAATGTTGCCCGACAGGTCGCTTTGCGTCAGTCTCCGGCAAACGAATATATGCCGAGTTCCATTGCATGGCTTTCCGCCCCCCACCAACAACCATATTGTTGAAATGGCTAAAGAATTCACTCATGCACTATTCGATTCTGACAATATAGGAGCAAGCTTAAGAAAAGCTTAAGCACTTTTTTTTGCAGGGGAATTCAACAACCCGGTTTCGCGGCAAGATTTTATCCTGCGAAAATTACATTTGGGCGCCCCGTTTCAGGCAAACAGGCTGGTTGCTCAACAGGAATGGCGAAACAGCTCATCATGCAAATGAACGAATCTCGGCTTCAAATTGTCAGATGTGCGAGCACGCCATAGAATGCCCCTGCTGACTGCGGGCGGACAGTCCGGTGCAGCTTGGAAATTTCGAACAGAAACCCGATCCACAATTTGCCTCCTTACCACGGTTATTATGAATATCGAATCTTTTGCAATCTACCTGGCCCCCCTCGCGTTGATCGTGTTCTTCTATCTTCGGGGGCGATACAAGAAAGAGTCATCCGCCATCGAGGTATTTAACGAAGCCATCGAAGCCGGATTAACCGAACCCTCGTCGCTACACCCTGAAATCAATCCCAACATCTGCATGGGCGCCGGCAGTTGTATCGCGGCGTGCCCGGAAGATGCAATTGGCATGATCAAAGGCAAAGCCGTGCTGATCAACCCGACCCATTGCATCGGCCACGGCGCATGCGCCACAGCCTGTCCGCACGATGCGATCAAGCTGGTGTTCGGCACCGCAAAACGCGGCATGGACATCCCGCAGGTCAACCCCAACTTCGAAACCAACGTACCGGGCATTTTCATCGCGGGCGAACTCGGCGGCATGGGGCTGATACGCAAGGCGGCCGGGCAAGGCACCCAGGCGATCGAATCCATTGCAAAACTCAAAGGCAGCAAGCACCCCTACGACGTGGTCATCGTCGGCACAGGGCCGGCCGGACTTGCGGCCACACTGGGTGCGATGGAACACAAATTGCGCCATGTCACCATCGAGCAGGAAAGCTCGCTGGGCGGCTGCATCTACCAGTACCCGCGCAACAAGATCGTCATGACCGCCCCGGTTAAGCTGCCCGTCGTCGGCAAAATGCACTTCAAGGAAGTGAGCAAGGAAAAACTGCTTGAGTTCTGGCACGGCATCATCGCCAAGACCGGCATCAAACTGAATTACAACGAGCGCATGGAGAGCATCACGAAGATCGACAAAGGTTTCATTGTCAAAACTTCCAGGAGCTCCTACGAAACCAGCGCCGTGCTGCTCGCCATCGGCCGCCGCGGCACCCCGCGCAAACTGGGCGTGCCCGGCGAGGATCTGCCGAAAGTCGTGTACCACCTGATTGAAGCCGAGCAATACCAGAACAAGCACGTATTGGTCGTCGGCGGCGGCGATAGCGCGCTGGAAGCAGCCATCGCCATCGCCGAGCAACCCGGCACCACCGTTACGCTTTCCTACCGCAGCGATGCATTCGGGCGCGGCAAACCGAAAAACCGTGACCGCCTGAAGGAAATGGCGGACAGGGGCAGAATTTCCGTGCGCCTGAAATCAAACGTGAAATTGGTCGAAAAAGACAAAGTCGTTATTGAGCAGGAAGGAAAAATGATCGCGCTCCCCAACGATGCGGTCATCGTATGCGCCGGCGGCATTCTGCCCACGCCGATGCTCAAGGAAATCGGCGTGATGGTTGAAACCAAGTTCGGGACTACTTGAGGGAACGCGCGCTATTCGTGCAGCACGTGCGTTGAGCGCACGAAGATCACACGCACGCACAAACCCTGCCTGGCCTCCGACGGCATCAAGTGCATTGCTGCACCGTGCAACTCGGCAATGCGCTTGACGATGGACAACCCCAGTCCGCTGCCGCTGCCGCGCGTATCGGCCGGACGGAAAAACCGTTCCGACAACCGGCCCATCTCCTGTTCCGTGACACCGCCGCCGTTGTCGCTCACCGACAGACACACTGCGCCCTGCGCGCGCGCGATGCTTACCAGTATGGTCGTTCCCTCCGGAGTATGACGCACCGCATTGTCGAGCAGATTGCGCATCAGTATGCGCAGCAACTCACGATTGCCCGGCAGCACGATGACATCGCCTTCAGCCAGTTCGATGCGCGTTCCTCTTTCCAGCGCGGACGGCGCAATGAGCGCGATCACCCCGGCGGCAATAGCCCGCAGATCGCACGCTTCCGCCATGCCGCCGCCCGGCGCATCCGCCCGCGCCAGCGTAAGCAACTGCTCGATCAGATGCGTGGCGCGATCGCAGCCCAGAATTGCGTTGTCAAGCGCATGGAGGCGCTCCGCATTACCGGTGGCACCGCGCGCCACTTGCGCCTGCGCCTTGATCGCCGCGATTGGCGTGCGCAGTTCGTGCGCGGCGTCTGCCGTGAAGCGCCTGTCCTTCTGCATGGTGGCGTCTATGCGCACGAACAAGCGGTTGAGACGCTCGATCAGCGGCATCACTTCGCGCGGCGCCGTTGCCGTATCCAGCGGTGTCAGCGTCTCCGGATCGCGCCGCTCCACCTCCTTGGCCAGCTTATCCAGCGGACGCAAGCTGTGCGTCACGGCTGCCCACAGCAGCAGCGCCAACAACGGCAACAGGAACGCCAGCGGCAGCAGCAGATTGATGGCAATATCGTTCGCCAGTTCGTCGCGCACGTCCGCCTGCTCCGCCACCTGAATCAGGTATAGCCCGCTCTCGTCCCAGAAGCTGAACACGCGCCAGCGATTTCCATCAATGGTATTGTTGCTGTAACCCAGCTCGTCGCCCGATAAACGCACTCGCGGGGCATTTTCGGAATGCAGGCGTAGCGTCTTGCCTTGCTCCCACACCTGGAAAGACACCTTGCGCGCATACTTGTGCAGCAGCGGCGCATGGTCGGTATCCAACTCATCAATCTCGTGCTCGGCCTGCACAGCCAGCAACGCTGCCGCCTGCGCCAGATGCGCATCCAGCACTTTGTCGAATTCGTCGCGCGCCTCGAAATACATGATAGAAGCGGCCACAACCCACACCGCGAACACCGTCGTCAGCGACAATGCCAGCAAACGCTGCTTGAGGGAGACGTGAGGATGCATCTCAACCCGCCTTGCCGGCGGGGATCAGGTATCCCACGCCGCGTATCGTCTCGATCAGTTCGGGAAACAGCTTGCGGCGCAAATGATGGATGTGCACCTCCACCGCATTGCTCTCGATCTCCTCGCCCCATGCATAAAGCTGCTCCTCGATCTGCGCGCGTGACATGACCTTGCCCGCATTCAGCATCAGGGCGTGCAGCACCGCAAATTCCCTGGGGGATACTTCAACGGGATTGTCCCGGCACACCACACGGTGCGCGGCGGGATCGAGTATTACTCCGGCGAGCTGCAGCAACAGTTCCGCCTTGCCGCTGGCGCGGCGGATCAGCGCACGCAATCGCGCCGCCAACTCTCCCATGTCGAATGGCTTGAGCAAATAGTCGTCCGCACCCGCGTCCAACCCCCCGATCCGGTCGCTCACCGTATCGCGCGCGGTCAGGATCAACACGGGAATCGGATCGCCGCGGACGCGCAACCGACGCAACACTTCCAGCCCGGAAAGACGCGGCAGCCCAATATCCAGCACGACGGCCGCATACGCCTCGGTAGTGAGCGCCTGATCTCCGGAGACGCCGTCGCGCATCCAGTCCACGGCATAGCCGGATTGTTTCAATCCGGCCTGTATGGCATCGCCCAGCAGGGCATCATCTTCGACCAGCAGCACGCGCATATTTTATCCAGGCAAACCGCACATAATTATTGTCACCGCGACAACGGACATTATGACACCCCGCCACGCGCGGAAGCGATTACGAGCGCTTCCGGTTCGTCAACCTCGAAACCGGCGAGTCTACGCGCCCCTTCACCGCCATTTGGGCATTTTGATGTTGCGTTCCCGAAAATCGCCGTTTTCCGCCTGCGTGTGGCAGGCACCGCAATTGGCGGGACTTGTCACTTGCCGGCTTTTCCAGACGGCGGGCGCAATCTCGCGCTCGTTATGCTTGCGCTTGAACCATGCGCTTTCGGTGATCGTCAGAGGTGACGTTGGCGCACTCCAGCGGTTGGAACCGTTGCGCACCAGAAAGTCGGTAATCTCGGCATTCTCCGACGCCGTCAGCGAAGCATCGGTGTGGAAGTGCTTGTCCAGCCCTGCCATGATTTTGCGCCACGACTCGGGAGGCAAAAGCCCCGGCGCGTACGCGATATGACAAGCCGCACACTCCTGCCGCCATTTGGCGTTAATTTGCGCCGGTTGCACCGGTTTGCCGCGATTTTCGCCGCCGTGCTTCCGGCCATGGTCATCGTCTGCCCGCGCAACAGGCGCTAACGCGCCCGCCACCAATATGGCAGCAGAAACGGCCATGAGACCCGATATATATGCAATGCGTGACATCCCGACCTCTTTAGACAAGCAATTCGAGGCGGGCAGAATAGAAGGCCAGACTTAAGGCTTCCTTAAGTCCGCGACTGTTGAAATGGAGTGGAGGGGCGGCAAAGCCGCTGAGACCGGCCGATTTACTGAAGAATGGTGCCGCTTGTCGGATTCGAACTGACGACCTACCGCTTACAAGGCGGTTGCTCTACCAACTGAGCTAAAGCGGCATTGGGTTTGCTACTGGTGGGTCGGGCGAGATTCGAACTCGCGACCAACGGATTAAAAGTCCGCTGCTCTACCGACTGAGCTACCGACCCGTCCCAAAAGGGAGCGCGCATTATACGGGTTTGACTTCGAGTGTCAAACGAAGCAGCGGATAGCTTATACAGCTCGATAGCGCGTGGAATCGGGCACTCCGGCAGACTGAAATCCTTCGCGGCGCAGGCGGCAGGAATCGCAGCGCCCACAGGCATTGCCCTGCTCGTCGGCCTGGTAGCAGGACACGGTAATCCCGTAATCGACGCCCAGTTGCACGCCCTGACGGATGATTTCCGCCTTGGAAAGATGCAGCAGCGGGGCGTGCAGCGTAAGCGGCTTGCCTTCCACAGCGGCCTGCGTCGCCAAATTCGCCATGCGCTCGAACGCCGCGACATATTCGGGACGGCAATCCGGGTAGCCGGAGTAATCGACCGCGTTGACGCCGAAGAAGATGTCCTGCGCCTGCAGCACTTCCGCCCACGCCAGGGCGAGCGACAACATGATGGTGTTGCGCGCGGGAACATAGGTAATGGGGATGCCGCTGCTGGCATGCTCCGGCACGGCGATATTCGAATCGGTCAGCGCCGAGCCGCCGAACCCGGTGAGATCGATGCTCACCACGCGATGCTCGCGTGCGCCCAGCGCCTGCGACACTTTTTTAGCCGCTGCCAACTCCGCGTGATGACGCTGGCCGTAATCCACGCTCAATGCAAAACACTCGAACCCTTGCGCGCGCGCCATCGCCAGCACCGTGGCCGAATCCAGACCGCCAGACAACAAGACTACTGCTCGTTTCATCGCCCCACCTCGTTACCCCACAACAATTTATGCAACTGCACCTGCAAGCGCACCGGCAGGCGGTCGCGCAATATCCATTCGGCGACATCCCGGGCCGCGAGCTGCCCCTGCGCGGTCGAGAACAGCACCGCACAACGCTGCGCCAGATTGCGCTCTTCCAGAACCTGTTTCGCCCATTGATAGTCCTCCGCGTCGCACAGCACGAATTTGATCTCGTCATGCGGATTGAGGTGTTCCAGATTGCGCCACAGGTTTTTTTCCATTTCGCCAGAGGCTGGCGTCTTGATGTCCAGCACCTTCGCCACACGTTCATCCACAGCACTCACATCGAGCGCCCCGCCGGTTTCCAACGACACGTCGTAGCCCGCATCGCACAGTGCTCGCAGCAAGGGCAGACAATTCTTCTGCGCCAGCGGCTCGCCGCCGGTGACGGTGACGTAATGCGCGCCGTAACGCGCCACTTCGGACAGAATTACGTCCAGCGTCATGGTCCGGCCGCCGGTAAACGCGTGGGTTGTATCGCAGTAGGTGCAGCGCAGGGGACAGCCCGTCAGACGCACGAACACGGTCGGCAGGCCGACGCGGCTGGTTTCGCCTTGCAGGGAAAAGAATATTTCGCTGATACGCAACGAATCGTTCACGGAGGACATAACAAACGCTCCGTCTACTTGATGGCAGCAAGGCGCTTTTTGGCCTTATCCGATGCGTCGCTACCCGGGAACTGGGAGATGAGTTGCTTCAGGGTCTTTCTTGCGGCCGTCTTGTTGTTGAGGCTCAACTGGCATTCCGCGCTGTTGAGCATTGCTTCCGGCACGCGCGGATGATCCTGATATTTCGCCACCAGCGCTTGATAGCTGGCGATGCTGTTCTTGCAGTCCTTCAGCAGGAAATAGGCGTTGCCCATCCAGTAGTGGACGTTCGCCTCATGCACGGATTGCGGATAATTCTTCAGAAAATCGCGGAACGCCGTGACGGCGCCCTTGTAGTTCTCCGACTTGTAGAAAGTGTAAGCGGATTCGAAAGCACGGTTTTCGCCGACCGGGTCGGCCGAAACATCCTTTGTACCGTCGGCTTGATCAGACGCTGTGGCGGCAACTGCACCCGCTTCGATGCGCCTCAAACGCGTGTCCAGATCGATATAAAAATCCTTCTGGCGTTTCTCGGCATCCTGCAGGCTGTGCAGAAATTCCTCGTTCTGTCCGCGCAACTTGCGCAATTCGGTATTCAAAGCTTCCATCTGTATCTGCAGATCCAGCGTGGAGCGAATGTACTGCTCCTTTTCCGCTTCCGCCGATGCCAGAGATTGTTCGAGAGCAACAACGCGCACTTCCAGCTCTTTAACCTGCTTGCGCGCATCGTCGTCGGAAAACAGCCCCGCCATGGCGGGGCTGCTCGCGACACACAAGAAGGTCAACAGCCAGAAACGCATATGCAGACTGCTTACTTGGCCAGGATATCCGCGCGGCGGTTTTGCGACCAGGCCGATTCGTCATGGCCGGTGTCGCGCGGCTTCTCTTCACCGTAGCTCACCGTCTCGACCTGCGAGGCCTTGGCGCCGGACAAGACCAGCAATTTCTTCACGTTGTTTGCGCGACGCTGGCCCAGCGCCAGGTTGTATTCGCTGCTGCCGCGTTCGTCGGCATTGCCTTCCACACGAACCTTGGCATTGCCGTTCTTGGCCAGATATGCGCCGTGCGCCTGAATCACGGCACGGTCGGATTCCTGAACCGCATCCACATCAAACGGGAAAAATACGCTGCGGGTAGCAGTCAGATCGGCCTCGTCGCTCGCGGCCACGGGTGCCGGCTCGGCGACAGCGGTTGCGGTCGGTGCCGATTCAACGGCGGCGGGTGTTTCGGCGACAGCCGGAGTCGCAGGCTCCGTTACTTCTTCCTTCGCCACGTCGCTCGCGCAGGCGGCCAGCAGATTAACCAATACAATACTCAGGAATATTTTCTTCATCTTGATCTCCAAATGTTTACTGCTTGATAAAAGGACCCCAGATCGGCTCGCGTATGTCGCCGCGCTGAGCAACCATCTTCTGCTTCACCCTACCATCGCTGGATACGGTCGCCAATATACCACGACCCTGCGACTCCGTTGCGAACAAGACCAGCTTGCCGTTGGGTGCGAAACTCGGCTTTTTCTCCCAACCTCCGCTGGTCAATATTTGCATCTGTTTGCTCTCAAACTCCTGCACCGCGATATAAAAGACGCCGCCGATGAAGTGAGAGAACACGAACTTTTTCCCGTCCGGGCTGACCCGAGGCGAGAAATTGCTGCTGCCTTCGAAAGTGAGTCGCTCGGCCGCGCCGCCCTCGACCGGCACGCTGTATATCTGCGCGCTTCCGCCGCGGTCCGAAGTGAACAGCAGAGTCTTGCCATCGGACAAAAAATTCGGTTCGGTGTCGATAGTGTCGCTGAATGTAATGCGGCGCAAATCGCTGCCGTCCGGTCGTACCGTATAAATCTGCGAGCTGCCTTCGCGGGTCAGCACCAGGGCAAGCCGCTTGCCGTCCGGCGACCAGACCGGCGCGCTATTGCTGCCGGGAAAATCCGCCAGCACGCTGCGTTGCCGCGTCGCCAGCGACTGCACGAATACCGTCGCATGGCCGCGCTCGAAACTCACATAAGCGATCTGACTCCCGTCCGGCGACCAGGTCGGCGACATGATGGGCTCGTTCAGCGCCAGCAAAGTCTGCTCGCCGTAGCCGTCGCTGTCCGCCACCACCAGCCGGTATTTTTTTCCTTCGCGGTTCACGTAGGCGATGCGCGTGCTGAACACGCCGGGACTGCCCGTCAGCTTCTCGTAAACCAGATCGGCAACGCGGTGCCCGATGGCGCGCAACTGCTCGGTCCTGGCAGTGACCGCAAGGCCGATCAACTCGGTTTGCCGCACCATATCCAGCAATCGAAACCTGACTTCCACGCGGTCGCCGTCCAGCAAGCGCACTTTGCCGATCAGCAACGCCTCCACTCCGGGCCACTCGACGTAGCTGACCTCGCCGGGCTCGTGCGGCGCCTTGCCCTGTGGGTCGATCAATTTGAACAGACCAGTGCGCAGCAAATCGTTGGACACGACGCTGCTGATCTTCTGCTCGGGCAACTGTTCTTCGCCTGCAAAACGCACCAGCGAAATAGGGATCTGATGTTCGCCCGCCCCGGTAATTTCAATCGTCAATTCGGCCCGTGCGGAAAACGCTGCGCACAATAAAACGATGGCTACCCAAATACGCATATACCTTTTCTCCTACGGCCTGATCGACAACTTCAACTCGCGAAACATCATCTGCAACGTGACATCGGTGGGCATCGGCAGCGGGTCCGCCAGGCGAATCGCGCGTTCCGCCGCATTGTCGTATGCGGGGTAGCCGCTGCTCTTCTGCAACGCAACATCCATGACCGTCCCGTCCGGCAACAGCGTGATCCTGAATATCGCCTCGGCGCTCTCGGGAACATCCGCAACCTTGCTCATTTTGCGCCGGATCTTGGCGCGTATCAGATCCTGATAGCGCTCGACCTGCACCCTGGTTGCCGCACTCACCTCGGCGCGAACCCGCGCCTGTTCGGCTTTAATCCGTTCCTGCTCCTGCTTTCTGATTCGTTCCGAGTACGCTTCCAGTTCCTTGCGTTCGGCCTCTTGCCTGGCCGCCGCTTTTTCTCTGGCTTTCTTCTCTTCAGCTTTCTTGGCCTTCTTGTCCCGCAACTCGATATCGGCCTTCGCCGGAGGCGGAACAGGGGCTACGACCCTGGGTTGCACTATTGGTTCCATTTTGGGCGGCGGTGGCGGCTCCTGCTCGGGCAATACTTCGGCATTCGGCAGGCTCTCCCACATCTCCACCATGAATTCTTCCGGCGGCTGCGATTGCCAGCGTACGCCAAAATACAGGAGCACAAAAAACGCCAAATGCACCGCCAGTGCCAATGCCCCGGCGGAAAAACGATACGGCTCCCGAAAATTCAGCGTGGCACTCATCGGCTCTTGGCGAGCAACCCGATCTTTTTAATGTGTTGCTGCTGCAGCATATCCATGACGTTGATCACTTCCTCATAGCGCACATTCTTGTCGGCGGAGATCACCACCGGCTGGTCCGGATTTTTGGCGATGCTTCGCTTCAAACGATCCGCCAGTTCGTCGCGCGATACCGGCGACTCCTGCCCGCCACGGGTATGGTCGCGCAGGGCCAGCGTGGTGTCTTTCCTGATCACAATTTCCAGCGGCGCCACCGGCGGCGCCAGCGACTTGCCGACGCTGGGCAAGTCGATCTGCCCCGGATTCATCAACGGCGCAGTGATCATGAAAATAACCAACAGCACCAGCATCACATCGATATACGGCACAACGTTGATCTGGCACATCGGCTGATGTGTGGTGCGGCGGCTATTGTTCATGGCAGCACCTCCGACGCGTTACTGGCGTAGCCAGCCGCTTGCGGGAGGAGGTGCAGGCAGCCATTCCCGCACTCGTTGCTCTCGCACACCATGTCATGGCTGCCTCTGTAGCACATTCGAAAACTCTTCAATAAAACTCTCGAAGCGCGAGGCCAATCGCGTCACATCGTGCGCGTAGCGGTTGTAAGCCACCACCGCCGGAATCGCCGCGAACAAGCCCATCGCCGTCGCCACCAGCGCTTCCGCAATGCCGGGCGCAACGTGCGCCAGGGTTGCCTGCCCGACATTGGACAGGCCGCGGAACGCGTTCATGATGCCCCACACCGTACCGAACAGACCCACATAGGGACTGACCGAGCCAACCGTGGCGAGAAACGACAAATGCGATTCCAGATGATCCATTTCGCGCTGATAGCGTGCGCGCATTGCACGGCGCGCACCGTCCATTACGGCCGCGCCGTCCACGCCGTGTGTCTTCTTGAGTTTGACGTATTCGGCAAAGCCCGCCGCGAAAATGCGCTCCAGTGCACCCACGTCGCGTCGCGACTGGCTGTTCGCCTGCAGATAGAGCGCATTCAGATTCGGATTCCCCCAGAACGCGTCCTCGAATTCGCGCGCCTGCTGCACTGCCGAGCGCACCGCAAACATCTTCAGAAAGATGTACCACCACGACATCAGCGACACCAGCAACAACAGGCCCATCACCAACTGCACCAGCAAACTGGCGTTGGCGATCAGATGTATGAATGACAAGTCTTGTATCAAGTCCATTTGCTCAATCCCACTGTTTACGCAACACATCCGGAATGCTCACCGGCTTGAAAGTCTCGGCGTTCACGCACACCAGATGCACCTCGCCCTCGACCAGTTTCTCTTCCCCGCGCATCACAACCTGATGTATGTTCAAACGGCTGCGCCCGACATCCTTGATTTGCGAAGTCGCGGCCAGCATATCGTCCAGCAGCGCGGGCTTCAGGTAGTCCAGTTTGAGCGAGCGCACCACGAACATCACACCCAACTCCTTCATCAAACCCGCATTACTGTAACCGAACGTACGCAGCCACTCTGTACGCGAACGCTCCATAAAGTTCACATAACTGGCGTGATAAACGACACCGCCCGCATCCGTATCCTGAAAATATACCCGAACCGGCCAGGAGAAGACTTTGTGTTTACTCATCCCACAGTTCCTTGTTGTTGCCGTTGCGGGGCTGGATCAACCCGAAATGCTGATACGCATTTGCCGTCGCCATGCGTCCGCGCGGCGTGCGTTGCAGGTAGCCTTGCTGAATCAGGTAGGGCTCGATCACATCTTCAATGGTGTCGCGCTCTTCGCCTATCGCTGCCGCAAGGTTATCTACTCCAACAGGTCCGCCCATGAATTTCTCGATCACGGTCTGCAGCAACCGCCGGTCCATCACATCCAGCCCGCGCGAATCCACATCCAGCATGGTCAACGCGGCATCTGCCACTTCGCGCGTGGCGTTGCCGTCGGCGCGCACATCGGCATAGTCGCGCACCCGGCGCAGCAGGCGGTTGGCGATGCGCGGCGTGCCGCGCGAACGCTTGGCGATCTCCAGCGCGCCATCCTGCGAAATGGGCAATTCGAGCAGACCGGACGAACGCGTGACGATGCTCTGCAATTCTTCCGGCGAGTAAAACTCAAGGCGCGCCACAATGCCGAAACGGTCGCGCAGCGGATTGGTGAGCATACCCGCGCGCGTGGTCGCGCCGACCAGCGTGAACGGCGGCAAATCTATCTTCACCGAACGCGCCCCCGGCCCTTCGCCGATCATGATGTCGATCTGGTAATCCTCCAGCGCGGGATAAAGAATTTCTTCCACCACAGGTGACAGGCGATGGATCTCGTCGATGAACAGTACATCGTTGGGCTCCAAGTTGGTGAGCAGTGCGGCGAGATCGCCCGCGCGTTCCAGCACCGGGCCGGAAGTGTGGCGAATATTCACGCCCATTTCGCGCGCAATGATCTGCGCCAGCGTGGTCTTGCCCAAGCCGGGAGGGCCGAACAGCAACACGTGATCCAGCGGCTCTTTGCGCATGCGCGCGGCCTGGATGAAGATCTCCAACTGCCCGCGAATCTTTTCCTGGCCGACATATTCGTCGAGCTGCTTGGGACGCAGCGCGCGCTCCAGCGCCTCTTCCTGCGGCGAGGCAGGGGCGGCGGAAATGATGCGCGGGGCGGCGGAGAGGTCGTCGTTGTGAATCATGCTTTGGATAATAACTTAAGCGCCTGGCGGATGCCGCCCGAGACATCCGCATCCTTGGGCAACTGCTTCGCCGCCCAGTCGGCTTCTTTCTCGTTGTAGCCCAAGGCCAGCAGCGCGTTGACGATGTCGCTGCCGGACGAAGCGGCCGCTGCGCCCGGTGAGGCGGTTGCGCCCGACACCGCGAACTTGCCTTGCAGCTCCAGCAGCAAGCGCTCGGCGGTCTTCTTGCCCACGCCGGGAATTTTGGTGAGGCGCGAGGCATCCTTGTTCGCCACTGCCACTGCCAAATCGCCGATGCTCAAACCGGACAGCACCGACAGCGCGAGCTTGGGGCCGACACCGCTGATCTTGAGCAACTGGCGGAAGGCGACGCGTTCTTCATGGGTGGCGAAACCGTACAGCAGCTGCGCGTCTTCGCGCACCACAAAGTGCGTGTGCAGCACCACTTTCTCGTTCAGGGCGGGCAGGTTGTAGAACGTGCTCATCGGCACGTCCACCTCGTAGCCCACGCCCTGCACATCGAGCAATATCTGCGGGGGGTTCTTTTCCAGCAGAATGCCGCTCAGTCTTCCGATCATGTGTTTCCCTTGGTCAATATCAACGCCAGCGACAGCAGCGTGCCGTGCACCATCATCGCGCCTATGGTCGCCTTGATCGCTTCGCCCAGTTGCTGCGGTTGTGCGGCGTGGCGCAGCAGCAGGCGCGCGGCTTTCACACTCAGCGGCAAAGCCAGGAATGCAAGCAGCGCCCACAGCGGCAACCAGCCCAGCAGTACGCTGGCAAGCAGCAATATATAAGACAGTGCGACGATCAGCACATAACCCCAGCGTGCCTGATGTATCTGCAGGCGTGCCACCCAGTGCAACTTGCCTGCCGCCGTATCGGCGGTGCGGTCGGGGAACTGGTTGATGTAGAGCAGGTTGGCGACCAGCAGCGCATACGACAGGCCCGCGATGAACGGCTCCGCGCTGAAGCCTTTGCGCTGCACGAAGTCGCTGCCGACGGTGATGGCGAGAAAACCGGCCGCCACGCACAGTTCGCCCAGCCCGCGGCTGTTCAGACGGAACGGCGGCGCGGACTAGGCCCAGCCGATGAACAACCCGGCAAGCCCGACAAACATCAGTTGCGGAGCCGTGTTCGCCATCAGCCACAATCCGGCTACCGCCACGCAGGCCATCAACGCAAAACCGTAATTGCGCGTCTGGGCCGGCGACATCACGCCGTTCTGAATGAAACGGCTGCCGCCCGTGAACGGGAAGATGCGGTCAGTGTTCTGTGCATCGGTGCCGTTGAGCGCGTCGTAGTAATCGTTGAGCACGTTCACCCCGGCATGCGCCAAGACGCCGAACAATGCGGTGACCAGTGCGAGCGGGATATCGAAAACGAGATCGCTGTGCCACGCGGCCGCCAGCCCGATCAGGCAGGCCATCAAACTCGCGGAAAGAAAGGCCGGCCGGGTCGCGGCGAAATAGCGCGCAAGCGGATTGGCAAATAGTTCCAGCGTCGGTTCCAGCGGCTGCGTCAGACCAGTCTTCCTCCTCGTACTCGAAATCCCCTGGTCGCCAATGCGCCCAAGCCCATGCCGCCGTGCGCATGACAGATCGCACAAGCCAGCGCGTCTGCCGCATCCGGGCTCGGCGTGCCGGACAGCTTCAGCAACCGTTGCACCATCGCCTGCACCTGTTCCTTATCGGCGTGGCCGTTGCCGACCACCGCCTGTTTCACCTGCAACGCCGTGTATTCCGCCACCGGCAGATCCGCCAGCACTGCCGCGCAAATTGCAGCACCCCTGGCCTGTCCCAGCAACAATGTAGATTGCGGGTTCACGTTCACGAACACTTTTTCTACTGCGGCCTGCCCGGGCTTGTGCAGCGCAATGACTTCAGCCAAACCGCTCAATATGACTTTCAGGCGTTCCGGCAAGTCGCCGTCCGGCGTCTTGATGCAGCCGCTAGCAACGTAGTGCAGGTGCTGGCCTTCTTTGTCGAGCACGCCGAAGCCTGTGATACGCAAGCCGGGGTCGATGCCTAAAATCCTTAAACGGGAAGGGGGAAGGGGGAAGGGGGAAGGGTGACTCATCGGTGCTCCAAGGTTTTACCCTTCCCCCTTCTCCCTTTACCCTTCTCTTGCCTCATTCCTCAATCACCGCCGTCGTATAAACCTCCTGCACGTCGTCGCAGTCTTCCAGCGCATCCAGCAGTTTTTGCATGCGCGCCGCGTCGTCGCCGGTGAAGCTCACTTCGGTTTCCGCCCGCATGGTGACTTCGCCCATTTCTGGCTTGAAGCCTGCCGCTTCCAGACGTTGCTTGATCGCGCCGAAATCGTGCGGCGAGGTGATGACTTCGATACTGCCATCGTCGTTATTGACGATATCTTCCGCGCCCGCGTCCAGCGCCACTTCCAGCAGTGCGTTTTCGTCGGTGCCGGGGGCGAAGATCATGTGGCCGCAGTGTTTGAACAGGAAAGATACGGAACCGTCGGTGCCGAGGTTGCCGCCGTATTTGGTGAAGGCGTGGCGCACATCGGCCACGGTGCGCGTTTTGTTGTCGGTCAGGCAATCCACCATCACCGCCGCGCCGTTGATGCCGTAGCCTTCGTAGCGCAGCTCCATATAGTCCACGCCCTCCATCTCGCCCGCCCCGCGCTTGATGGCGCGCTCGACGTTGTCCTTGGGCATGTTCTGGTCGTAGGCTTTTTCCATCGCCAGACGCAGGCGCGGATTGATGTCCGGATCGCTGCCGCCCAGCTTGGATGCAACGGTGATCTCTTTGATCAGGCGGGTGAAAATCTGGCCGCGCTTGGCGTCCTGACGGCCCTTGCGGTGCTGGATGTTCGCCCATTTACTGTGGCCGGCCATGATAATTCCTTGAATGTGCAAAATAAGCCGGATGGTAACATTTCGCGCCGCATAGACCAAAACGCCTGCACACAATGCCCCAACATGTATAAGGAAAATGCGAATCTGCCGCTATAATCCGCGCATACCGTTAGTCAATTCAAAGGAGCAACCCATGAAGTCACGCCATTTGCTGATTCTCTCCGCCGGACTGCTGTTGGCCGGTAACGCGCTCGCCGATGAAGCCCTGCTCAGGAAAAGCGGCTGTTTTGCCTGCCACACGGTGGAAAAAAAGCTAGTGGGCCCGGCACTTAAGGATATCGCGGCCAAATACAAGGGCACTCCCGGCATAGTCGCCACGCTGGCGAAGAAGGTACGCGAAGGCGGGGGGGGTAACTGGGGAACTGTGCAAATGGCACCAGCTCCGGCCACCGTGAGCGATGCCGACCTGAAGACCGCCATCGCCTACATCCTCACACTCAAGTAAGAACCTCATCCGCAAAACAAACAGGCCAGCTTCAAGCTGGCCTGTTTGCTCCATAACCGGTTTTTGCAACCGGCTACTGGTCGCGCTTCATCATCATGCCGCCGTTTTTGTGCTTTTCCTGCATCTTTTCATGCATCTTCTTCATGCTGGCGTTCATTTCTTCCTTGCTGATCTTGCCGTCCTTGTTGGCATCGGCATCGTCGAAACGGGCGAATAGCATGGGCATCCCGATTTCCGCCTCATCCTTGCTCAAGGCGCCGTCATGGTCGATATCGACCTCGTTGAAGCGCTTGTCGTAACCCACATCGCATTTGTCCATCATTTTCCGGTGCAAGGCATCCATCTCAAGCTGGGTGACCTTGCCATCGGAATTCGCGTCCATTTCCTTGAAATGGGTGCCGTGAAACGCGTCGAACTCCTTGCGGCTGACGGCTCCGTCGCCGTTTTTGTCCATTCCCTGCATATACATCCCGCCTGCAGCCCCCTGATATTTCACATCACAGGCCTGCGCCATCGGGACGGCGCACACCAGACAGCCCGCCACGATCAATTTTGATATTACTTTCATCCTTACTCTCCCTTGTAGTTGATGAGCCTGCCTGTCTATCGGGCAGTGCCATCGCAGACAGATTAACATGAGGGAAGTTCAGCGGCAGGTCGGCGGGTTATAATCCGACGGAATTTTTTCAGCACCTCCCAATGAACATATTTTACGAAGAAGACGGTGGTTTCAAGGTCGGCAATATCCTTACCGACAACACCACCTCCCTGCAGGTCGAGAACACCCACGGCAAGCGCAGCAAGATCAAATCGGCCAACGTGATGCTGCGTTTCGCCCAGCCCGGCCTGTCCGAGTTCCTGACGCAGGCGGAGCAAGTGGCCGCCGACATCGACGTGGAATTCCTGTGGGAAGCCTCGCCGCCGGACGAATTCGAATTCGGCACCCTGGCCCAGGAGTATTTCGGCCACGCGCCCAACCCCATCGAGGCGGCAGGGGCATTGATCCGTCTGCACAGCTCGCCCATGCATTTCTACAAGAAGGGCAAGGGCCGCTACAAGGCCGCACCGCCCGAGGCGCTGAAGTCCGCACTCGCCAGCGTGGAAAAAAAGCGCCTGCAAGCCGAACTGCAGGCGCGTTACACCGAGCAGCTAAGCAATTTCCAGATGCCGGCCGAGTTCGCCGAACACCTGTCCATGGTTCTGTACAAACCGGACCGCAACACCATCGAAGTCAAGGCGCTGGAAGCCGCCTGTGCCGCCACGCACCTTTCTGCAGCACATCTGCTGGAAAAATGCGGCGCCCTGCCTTCCACGCATGACTACCATTTGAACAAGTTCCTGTTCGAGAACTTCCCGCGCGGTACCGGCTTCCCCGAAGTGAGCGTGGAAGAGCATCCCGAACTGCCACAGGCAGCCGTCAACGCCTTCAGCATCGACGACGCCAGCACCACCGAGATCGACGACGCGTTCTCGGTCGAAAAACTCCCCAACGGCAACTGGCGCATCGGCGTGCACATCGCCGCGCCCACGCTGGGCATCGCCCCCAACTCGCCCATAGACGCCATCGCCGCCCAGCGCATGTCCACCGTATATATGCCGGGCGACAAGATCACCATGCTGCCGGACAACGTGGTGCAGGCTTTCACGCTGTGCGCAGACAAAGTCTGTCCCGCGCTTTCGCTGTATGTGGAAGCGGATGCAGAAACACTGGCTGTCGTCAGCAGCGAAAGCCGCGTCGAACGCCTGCACATCGCCGCCAACCTGCGCCATGACACGCTGGAACCGCTGTTCAACGAAGAAACGCTGGCTGCGGGCAAGCTCGACTATGCCTACGCACCCGAACTCAAACTGTTGTGGGACTTCGCGCAGAAACTGGAAGCCGGTCGCGGCAAATCCGCCGACAACAGCACGCAGCAGATCGACTACACCTTTAATGTCGAGAACGACCGCATCACTATCGGCCAGCGCCTGCGCGGCTCGCCCATCGACAAGGTCGTGTCCGAACTCATGATCCTGGCCAACAGCATGTGGGGCAAACTGCTGGACGACCACAAAGTGGCCGGCATCTACCGCACCCAGAACAACGGCAAGGTGAAGATGAGCACCGTCGCCGCGCCGCACCA
Organism: Sideroxyarcus sp.; assembly: GCA_030652215.1. Classification (GTDB taxonomy): domain Bacteria; phylum Pseudomonadota; class Gammaproteobacteria; order Burkholderiales; family Gallionellaceae; genus Sideroxyarcus. The sequence continues at coordinate 43,003 of JAUSBC010000005.1, read as the reverse complement.
GGGCCTGGGCGTGGCGCACTACGCCTGGTCGAGCTCGCCGCTGCGGCGCTATGTCGACCTGGTGAACCAGCGCCAGATTATCAGCGTGCTGCGCGGCGCCCCCCCCGCCTACGCCAAAAACGACACCGCGCTGTTCGCCATCCTGAGCAGCTTCGACGCCGCCTATACTATATATAGTGAATTCCAGCGCGACATGGAACGCTACTGGTGTTTGCGCTGGTTGTTGCAGGAGAACGTGAAGCATGTCGAAGCTTCCGTACTTCGCGAGAACCTGGTCAAGCTCGCCAACATCCCGCTGATCGGGCGCATTTCTTCGCTGCCGGAAACACCGCCCAATACCAAAGTGACGCTGGAGATCGTCTCGGTCGACCTGCTCGACCTGAATTTCGATGCCCGTCATCAGGCCAACGTGGAAGTGGCCGCATGAAATTCCCGGCCGCCCGCGCGCTGCGACAACCGAAGCAACGCTTGTCGTTCTCCGTATTGTTTTCGTTCGGCCTGCACACCTTCGTCCTGTTCGGCATCGGCTTCGTCGTGCCCGACTGGAAAAATATCCCCGTCATCAGCCAGCCGCTGGAAGTGACGCTGGTTAACAGCAAATCGAGCAACCGGCCCAACAAAGCCACCGCCTATGCACAGAGCAATCTCGATGGCGGCGGCAACACCGAAGAGGAGCACCGCGCCAAGACACCTTTCCCGGTGCTCGGCGACGGCAAGCGATTCACGCCGGAACAAACCGCGCAGCGCCTGCGCCAACTGGAGCAGGAAACCAAACGCCTGCTGACGCGCAGCAAGAGCGATTACTTCGTGGCGGAAAACAAGACCCAAAAACAGCAGCGCGAAAATTCCGGAACCAACGGCCGGGATCTGGTACAACGCTCGCTGGAGATCGCGCGCCTGGAAGCGCAGATCAACAAGAGTCTGGACATGTACGAAAAACTGCCGCGCCGCAAATTCATCGGCGCACGCACGCAGGAATACCGTTTTGCGCAATATGTCGAAGACTGGCGCGCCAAAGTCGAACGCATCGGCAACCTGAACTACCCCGAAGTCGCGCGCCGCGACAAAATCTACGGCAAGCTCGCCCTCACCGTCTCCATCCGCGCCGACGGCAGCGTGGAAAGCATCGAAGTCAACCGTCCCTCCGGCCAGCGCATCCTCGACGCCTCCGCCATCCGCATCGTCAAACTCTCCGCCCCCTTCCCGCCCTTCCCGCCGGAAATCCGCAAGGACACCGACGTTCTGAGCATCACGCGCACCTGGATATTCACTTCGACGGACAAGCTGGAGAGCGAGTAGCGCTTGCCGCACATCCACACCTTTGTTAAGGTCGCTCCGCCATGAGATCGTCCCGCCTGTTCCTGCCGCTGTTTCTCCTCTTCGCCCTGCTGTTTGCCCAGCAAGGTGCGGTGATGCACGGCATCGCGCATACGTTGGCGGAGCAAGCGCAAGACCAGTCGCTACCGCACGACGGGCAATGCGAGCTATGCGCGGCCTATGCCCATATCGGCAGCGCGGTCGGCAGCAGCGATGTCGATTTCGATTTTGGTGTAGATGCGACAGCAACCCTCACTACTCACTCCGCAACTTTCCGCTCCATTGCGTTTGCCGCCTTCGCGGCGCGCGCACCGCCATACTCCGCTTAGTTTTCATTAACAGCCCACGCTGTAGGAGCCGGCTTGCTGGCGAAGGTATTTTTCGCGAGCAAGCTCGCTCCTACAAATTACATGGGCTTTGATCACTATTTATTCTGGAGCAAAGCATGTTCAAGCGTATTTTTTCGAGTGCGGCCATCGCCGTATTGTTGAGTCATTCCATCCAGGCTTGCGCCGCCGATGCTGTCAACGCGGATAATTCTTTCAACCCCGCCTTCTCGCTCATCCTGTCCGGCACTTACGGCAGCCTGCAACAGGATGCGGCCATTCCCGCCACCGGTTTCGCCATGAATCCCAATTCGGGTCACGAGCGCGGCTTCAACCTCGGCGAATCGGAGATGGGCATTTCGGCCAATATCGATCCGCAATATCGCGGCGTCGCCACGTTCGCGTTCGACCCGGCCGGTGAAGTCGGCGTGGAGAATGCCTACGTGCAGACCACTGCGCTGGGCGAGGGATTCAACCTGAAGTTCGGCCGCTATTTCTCCGGCCTCGGTTATCTCAACGAGCAGCACGCGCATGCCTGGGATTTCACCGACCAGCCGCTGGTATACGCCGTGCTTTGGGAAAACCAGTTGGGCGAGGACGGTGTGCAACTGAAGTGGCTGGCACCGGCCGAGATGTTCTTCGAGATTGGCGTCGAAGCCGGTAAAGGTCGCGGCTTCCCCGGCACGGAGCGCGAGAAAAACGGCAGCGGCGCGGGCGTGCTGTTCGCGCATGTCGGCGACGACATCGGCATCGAGCACAGTTGGCGCGCGGGCGCCTCGCTGCACCGCACGCGCCGTGTGGATGCGGAAAGCGCCGACGTACCTGACTTGGGCGGCAACGCGGTATCCAACCTGTTCAGCGGCGACAGCAGCACCGTGGGCGTGGACCTGGTGTGGAAATACGCGCCCGACGGCAACGTGCGCAACAGTTACATGAAGCTGCAAGCCGAGTATTTCCGGCGCAAGGAAGACGGTGAACTGACTTACGACACCGCCGGCGCAAATGTTGCCGGCAGCTACTCCGTCACGCAAAGCGGCTTCTATGTACAGGGTGTATACCAGTTCATGCCGCGCTGTCTCAGCGGGCTGCGCTACGTCCGGCTCGATTCGGGCGTGGCGCAGGTAGGTGCGGCAAACGCCGGCAATGTGATCGCCGATTACGCCTTCACCCCGACGCGCACCACCTGGATGCTGGACTACAGCCCGAGCGAGTTCTCGCGCCTGCGCCTGCAACTGGCGCACGACAACTCGCGGCAAGGCCTGGCCGACAACCAGTTGTTCGTGCAGTACATCATGAGTTTGGGGGCGCACGGGGCGCATCAGTATTAATAGCCGTGAACCAACAAACCCCTCCCAACCTCCCCTTATCAGGGGAGGAGCGGCTCGGCTCTCCCCCTGATAAGGGGGAGTTGGAGGGGGTTTTGCTCCAGTTCCCTACATACCAATTGATTGCAATAAATATTGGAGTCACAACATGAAAAAATATTTCTTCTTCGTATTGTTTCTATTCAGCCACACAGCCCACGCCGCCCTCAACATCTTCGCCTGCGAACCCGAATGGGCAGCGCTTGCACAGCAACTGGCGGGCGGCAAGGTCAGCCTTTACACCGCCACTGCCGCACTGCAGGACCCGCACCACATCGAGGCGCGTCCCAGCCTGATCGCCAAGGCGCGCCGCGCCGACCTGGTGATCTGCACCGGAGCGGATCTGGAAATGGCCTGGTTGCCGGTGGTGTTGCGCGAATCCGGCAACAACAAAGTGCAACCCGGCAGCACCGGATATTTCGAAGCGGCGTCCGTGGTCCACATGCTGGAAGTGCCGACCCGCATGGACCGCGCCGAGGGCGATGTGCACAGCATGGGCAATCCGCATATCCAGACCGACCCGCGCAATTTCCTGCCCGTCGCCGAAGCGTTGGCCCAGCGATTGATACAACTCGACCCGGCAAACGCCGCCGCATACCGGCAACGTCTCGCCGCCTTCACGCAGGAATGGAATGCCGCCATCGTCCGCTGGGAAGCGCAGGCCGCTCCGTTGCGCGGGGTATCCGTCGTTGTGCAGCATCAGGGCTTTCCCTATTTGAGCGCCTGGCTGGGATTCAAGAAAGTGACCACGCTGGAACCGAAACCCGGCATGGAGCCGAGTGCCGCCCACTTGTCGCGGGTGCTGGGCACATTGCAGCAACATCCGGCAAAGATGGTATTGCGCGCGGCCTATCAGGACGGGCGGCCGTCGGAATGGATTTCACAACGCGCGCAGATCGCGGCAGTGGTGCTGCCTTACACGGTCGGCGGCAGCGACGGGGCGAGGGACTTGTATAGTTTGTTCGATGATTCCATCGCACGGTTATTGGCTGGATTGAAATAAAGAACCATGGTCCTCGAAAGAATTTGCTTATGAACACCCTCGAACTCGGCATCCTCTTCCCCGCCTTCCTCGCGGGCCTGCTGGTGCTCGCCACGCATATCCCCTTCGGCATGCGCGTGTTGCAGCGCGGGGTGATTTTTGCCGACATCGCGGTGGCGCAGATCGCGGGGCTCGGCGTCATCATTGCCGAATTGCTCGACCTCGGGGCGCAACCGCTGCTGGTGCAGCTCGTCGCCGCGACCAGCGCCTTGTGCGGTGCGGCGTTGCTGGCGTGGATAGAGCGCGGCGCGCCGGAAGTGAAGGAAGCCTGCATCGGCCTGACCTTTGTGCTCGCCGCCAGCTTGGGCATTTTGCTCATGAGCCGCGACGTGCACGCGGGCGAGCACCTGAAAGACCTGCTGGTCGGGCAGATTCTTTGGGTGAGCAACACGCAACTCATCGCTACCGCGCTGCTCACGGGCGCCCTGCTCGCAATCTGGAAAGGCTTGCGCCAACGCCTGGGCAACTTTGGCTTCTACGCCCTGTTCGCCCTCGCCGTCACCGCTTCGGTGCAACTGGTCGGAATCTATCTGGTGTTCGCCAGCCTCATCGTGCCCGCGCTGGCCACGCATCGCCACCCGCAGCGGCGCTATCTCTACGCCTTCGCCGTCGGCATCGCCGGCTACGTGCTGGGATTGCTGCTGTCCGTCCGCTTCGACCTGCCTGCGGGCGCTGCCATCGTGTGGGCGCTGATGCTGTGCGGCACGGCCGCGGCATTGCTCAAGTACAGTCCGCCGTAGCCCCCTGCTACTCGATACTGCGTACATCCAGCTAAAGGGAGGTATGCTATATTCGCCTTCCGCAATAAGGGGATCGTGCATGTCATTGGGTAATAAGGTCTTTGCCGCGCCCGTCAGACTCTGGATGAACTGGCCGCTATGGGGGGGGCTGCTGGCGACATTGCTGCTGGCAAAACATGCCTGGGTGCTGTTTGCGCCCGCAGAACATGCCGTTCCCGGCACCACGCTCGCGACGCAATCGGCACAAACGGAACAATTGTTCGGTACCGTGACCACGGTCGCCGCGTCCTCGTCGCTCAGCGGCATCCGTCCCATCGGCATCTTTGCGAGCCGCAAGAACGGTTTCGCCGTCATGATGACCGAGACCGGCCAGGTCGGCGTGGGGCTGGGCGAACTGGTCGCGCCGGGCATACGCCTTGTCGAAACGCATGCCGACCATGTGATTCTGGAGCGCAACGGCGTCAAGCAGCGCGTCGACCTGAGCCAGGCGCCCGCTGCCACAGGCGGGGTTAGCCCGGCTGCACCGATGGTGCGCGGCATGACCGTTCCCCCTGCGGGCGGACAACTACTGGACCAGCTCACGCCGGAACAGCAAAAAATAATGCAGCAGCAGCAACGCGAATTGATAAGGGGAAGAAATTGATTAACAGCAACTTGCGACGAATTCTGCTGGCATGCAGCCTGGCGTTATTTATCGCGATCCCGTGCCATGCGGAAAAGCAGGCGGAAGAAGAGCTGGTCTCGCTGAATTTCGTCAACGCCGACATTCAGGAGGTCATCCGCGCCATCTCGCAAATCTCCAAAAAGAACTTCCTCGTCGACCCGCGCGTGAAAGGCACTATTAATATAGTCTCCGCCACGCCGGTTTCGCCCGCGTTGGGTTACGACATCCTGCTTTCCGCTCTGCGCCTGCAGGGCTACGCGGCGGTGGAAGCGGGCGGGGTCACCAAGATCATCCCCGAAGCCGACGCCAAGATGCACATCGACTCGCTGGCGCAGGGCCGGGGCGACAAGCTGATCACGCGCGTGTTCATCCTCAAATACGAATCCGCCTCACAACTGGTCAACATCGTGCGCCCCATGATCGCGCCCAACAACGTGGTGGTGGCCTACCCATCCAGCAATGCCCTGGTGGTGACCGATTACGCCAGCAGCATCCGCCGCATCGAGAAACTCATCGATTCCATCGACCAGCCGAGCGCCGACGCGCCGCTGCTGATCCCGGTCAAACACGCTTCGGCCGTCGACCTTGCCGGCATCGTCAACCGCCTGATGCCGGAAGCCACGGCGGCACAGGCCGGGGGCGACGACAACCAGCGCTTCGTGCTCGTAGCGGACAGCCGCACCAACAGCCTGCTGTTGCGCTCGGATAACCCCGGACGCATCGCCCGCGTCAAAGAACTCGTGTCCAAACTGGACAGCGCCGCCAACGTGCCCGGCAACATCCATGTCGTGCAACTGAAGAACTCGGACGCCACCAAACTCGCACAGACGCTGCGCTCGGTAATGAGCGGCGACACCACCGCCCTCGCGCAGCCTTCCGGCACGCCCGCCGCGCAGCAGGCCGCCAGCAGCACGCCCTCCGGCGGCGGCATGATCCAGGCCGACACCGCCTCCAATGCGCTGATCATCACCGCATCCGAGCCGGTGTATAACAACCTGCGTTCCGTCATCGAGAAGCTGGACGTGCGCCGCCCGCAAATATTCGTTGAGGCGCTCATCGTCGAAGTCACGGCCGACAAGGCCGCCGAATTCGGCGTGCAATGGCAAAACCTGACGGGCGTGAACAAGAGCGGCACCAACATCATCGGCGGCACCAATTTCGGCACCACCAACAACATCATCGGCGCGGCCCAGAATCTCACCACGATCGGGCAGGGACTCAACATCGGCCTCGTGAACGGCACTGCCACGCTGGGCGGCACCACGATACTCAACCTCGGCATGCTGGCGCACGCGCTGGAAACCGACACCAACGCCAACATCCTGTCCTCGCCCAACCTGATGACGCTGGACAACGAGGAAGCCAAGATCGTGGTCGGCCAGAACGTGCCGTTCGTCACCGGCTCGTATGCGCAGACCGGCTCAGCCACCACCGCCACCCCGTTCCAGACCATCGAACGCAAGGACGTCGGCCTGACGCTCAAGATCAAACCGCAGATCATGCAGGGCGGCACGGTCAAATTGCAGATCTATCAGGAAGTCTCCAACGTGGTCGCGTCCGCGACCACCGATGCCGGGTTCATCACCAACAAACGCTCCATCGAATCCAACATCCTGGTCGACGACAACCAGATCGTGGTGCTGGGCGGCCTGATCCAGGATTCGGTCAACGACGTGCAGAGCAAGACGCCGCTACTGGGCGACATTCCGCTGCTCGGCAACCTGTTCCGCTATGAGACGCGCCAGCATACCAAGACCAACCTGATGGTATTCATCCGCCCCTACATCATGTATCAGGCGGACGCCTACCAGAAAATCACCGACGAGCGTTACGACCTGATGAGCAAGCGCCGCGAAGCCGCACGCATGCCCGATCACCTGATCCTGCCCAACGACGACAAGGACAAGGCGCTGCCGCCCAAGCCGGAAAAACCGGTCCCGGCTGCAACCGACGTACCCGCCGCCGCCAGCGCACCCGCTGCAGCACCGACTTACGACCTCTTCAGTCAGCCGTGACCCAGACGACGATCAATCGCCGCGCCGCGCGCCGCCTGCCCTACACCTTCGCCAAAGCGCAGGGGGTGGTGCTCACCGACTGCAACGGCCGCGCCGCGCTGGCGGTGCGCAGCGACGCCAAACCGGAAGCGGTTGCCGAAGTCATGCGCCATCTCGCGCTGCCGGTGGATGCCACGCTGGTCGATGCTGCCGATTTCGAACGCATCCTGAGCGACGCCTATTCACAGGCGGAAGATTCCACCGCCACTCTGCTCGACGATGCCGAGCAGGACATGGACCTGTCCATGCTGCTGCACGACCTGCCAAAATCCGCCGACCTGCTGGAATCCGAAAACGACGCACCCGTCATCCGCATGATCAACGCGCTGCTGGCACAGGCCGTGCGCGACAACGCCTCGGACATCCACGTCGAACCGTTCGAAACCCGTTCGGTCGTGCGCTTCCGCCTAGACGGCACGCTCAAAGACATCGCCGAACCGCACCGCGCACTGCATGCCGCGATGGTGTCGCGCATCAAGGTCATGGCCGATCTCGACATCGCCGAAAAACGCCTGCCGCAGGATGGCCGCATCGCGCTGCGTCTCGCGGGTCGCCCCGTGGATGTGCGCGTTTCGACTTTGCCCACCGGCCACGGCGAGCGCGTGGTGATGCGTCTGCTGGACAAAGAAGCCGGTCGCCTGGATCTCAAGAAACTCGGCATGAGCGCAACCGCGCTCGAAGCCATGCTGCGTCTCACCAAACAACCGCACGGCATCGTGCTGGTCACCGGCCCCACCGGCTCCGGCAAGACCACTACTTTATATGCGGCACTGGCGTGCATAGACGCCACCACCACCAACGTGATGACCGTGGAAGACCCGGTGGAATACGACCTCGACGGCATCAGCCAGACCCAGGTCAACCCGCGCATCGAGATGAGCTTCGCCCGCGCGCTACGCGCCATCCTGCGCCAAGACCCGGACGTAATCATGATCGGCGAAATCCGCGACCTCGAAACCGCGCAGATCGCCGTGCAGTCCAGCCTCACCGGCCACCTGGTGCTGGCCACGCTGCACACCAACGACACCGTGAGCGCCGTCACCCGCCTCACCGACATGGGCGTGGAACCTTTCCTGCTGTCTTCCAGCATCGTCGGCGTGCTGGCGCAACGCCTGGTGCGCTGCCTGTGCCCGGATTGCCGCGAAGCCTATACGCCGGACGAATCGGAGCTCGCACTGCTCGCCCGCTTCGGCAAACCAAATGTGATCTACCGCCCCGTCGGCTGCGCCAAATGCAGCCAGACCGGCTATCGCGGCCGCACCGGCATTTACGAATTGCTGGAAGTGGATGAGACATTGCGCAGCATGGTGCACTCGCGCGAAAGCGAACAGCACCTGCGCGACTATGCGATGAAGAACGGCATGCTGAATCTGCGGGATGACGGATTGCGTTGGGTGGTGAGCGGGAATACTTCGCTGGAAGAAGTGATTCGGGTGACGCGGGACTAGTCTCATTATGTCTCCACACTTCACCTTCAGTGCACAAATTCACAGCCCGAATGCAGCGAAAGCGGAATCCGGGTATTTCAATATTCATCCCCGGATTGCACTGTGTTTCATCCGGGCTGCTTGCTGAAATTCCAAGCCCATTTGCCACAGGGAAAAGCAAGCGTAGGTTGGGCAAAGCGTAGCGTGCCCAACATTAACAATGATGAATAAGCTCGTTGGGCACGCTGCGCTTTGCCCAACCTACAGAAAGATTTTTCGGCTCGTCCGACTTGAGCTCGCAGGATGGGTTGAGCGTAGCGATACCCATCGCCAATATTGGTAAATGATGGGTATCGCTACGCTCAACCCATCCTGCACATTAACTACAGAGGACACAGAGACCACAGAGAAAGGCAATTCAAAACACCGAGAGCAAACGCCCCCCTTTCTCTGTGTACTCTGCGTCCTCTGTGGCTAATTTTTGTATTTGATTTCTACAATTTCGAAACCATGGCCGCATTCCACTACAACGCGCTTGACGCAGCAGGCAAACCCAGCAACGGCATGATTGAGGCCGACTCGGCCCGGCTCGCCCGTACCCAACTGCGCGACAAGGGCCTGTTCGTGGTCGAACTGGATTCGCTGTCCGATGCGCCCGCTAATAACGCCGCGCGCAGCATCAACCTGTCGTTCCGCAAACGCATCCCGTTGTCCGAAGTCAGCCTGATGCTGCGCCAACTAGCCACCCTGCTCGAAGCGGGATTGCCGCTGGAGCAGGCAATGTCGGTATTGATCGAACAGGGCGACAATCCGGCCATGCGCCAGGTCATCGCCGCCATGCGTTCGGAAGTGCTGGCCGGCAACACGCTGGCGCGCGCCATGGAAAAACACAAAGACACCTTCCCCGAGATACATCGCGCGCTGATCGGCGCCGGTGAAGCGTCCGGCGAACTCGCCAACGTGATGGACAAGCTCGCCAGCTACTCGGAAGCGCAACAGGCTTTGCAGCAGAAGATCGGTCTGGCGATGGTGTATCCCGCCATCGTCATCACCGTCGCCATCCTCGTGGTCGGCGGACTGCTGCTGTTCGTGGTGCCGCCGGTGGTGGAAGTTTTCCAGCAGACGCGCCAGCAATTGCCCTTCCTCACCGTCGCACTCATTGCGCTCAGCGATTTCCTCGGTGCGACCTGGCTATACTTGATTGCGGCGCTGGTGGTCGGCAGCATCGTCGCGAAGCGCGCACTGCAACAGGAAGCGTTGCGCTTCCAGCTGCATCTCAAACTGTTGCAGTTGCCCGTCGTCGGCAAGCTCATACGCGGCAGCAACACCGCGCGCATGGCCAGCACGTTGTCCATTCTGGTGGGCAGCGGCGTCGGTCTGCTCACCGCGCTCAACGCCGCCTGCGGCGTGGTCACCAACCTGCCCATGCGGCGCGCGCTGGAAGATGCCGCATCCAAGGTGCGCGAAGGCGTGACGCTGAGCCGCGCGCTGGCCGTCTCCGGCTTATTCCCACCGGTGCTGGTGCACCTCATCGCCAGCGGCGAGCAAAGCGGCCGCCTCGACATCATGCTGGACCGCGTCGCCAAGCAGCAGACGCAGGAAGTCTCCGGCTTCACCACCGCCCTCACCTCCATCATGGAACCCCTGCTGATCCTGTTCATGGGTGCTGTGGTGCTGCTGATCGTGCTGGCGATCCTGCTGCCCATCATCCAGATGAACCAGATGGTTAAGTAAGCTGAAACAAATCCCACACGCAGCAGCAATATAAGTTTCATCGGCTTGTTATCTTCGCAAACTAATCTGCCGTCTCCTTACCACTCACCACTTGGAGACTTCAGATGGATATGCGCATGAAAACAATTTACCTGGCTGTGGCATCGGCCCTGGCCCTGGCGGGCTGCGGCGGCGGCAGCAGCTCTTCTCCGGCCAGCACTGCGCTGACCGGAATCTTGTCCGACTCTTATGTCAAAGGTGTGACTTATTCCACCAGCGGCGGCGCCTCCGGCGTGACCGGAACCAACGGCGAATTCACCTACGCTGCGGGCGATACAGTCAGCTTCAAGATCGGTCAGGCGACTCTGGGTTCCGTGAACATGGGCAATACCGCGCTGAGCGACTTGAGCGGAAAGAAAGTCGTTCGCCCCAAGGATATCGCGGGCGTAACCGACGAGACTGACCAGAAAGCGCTTGCCGTTGCGCAAGTCATCCAGACTGTCGCGGGCGCCACCACCACCGCCACGAATATCGACGTCAGCACCAACGCGGCGCTGCTGTCTACCGCCTCCACCATCGACTCGCTCGCTGCTGCCAACACGGCACTGACCGGCGCAGGACTGACTCCGGCCCCGCTCTCCAATGTCACGACACACTTGTTGAATGCGCCCGCCAAGGTGAAATCGGTGACCTTCACCCCGACCGACATCACCGGCTTGTCCGACGCGAACCGCGCCATCGCCTACACCACGTCGACCGTGAATGTGACCTATGCCGACGGCAGCGTGAAGAATTTCCCCTTGTCGTATTCGACTCTGTTCAACAACACCGACACCGACAAGACCGCCGACGGCAGCGCCGCTGCCGTCGTTCGCGACAAGAATGGCGTGATCAAGAACGATGGCAATGGCAACCCGTACATCCCGCAAACCCCGGATGCCAATTCATTGCTGGACATCGGCGGCACGCCGTATCTGGTGACCCATTTCGAATATGAAAACGTCGACAGCACGGGCGCTGCCGGATACGGGAAAATTCCGATGGTCATGACCGTGGCCAAACTCGCGCAGAACAGCACTGACGGAAAATTCACCGTCGACTCGATCAAGCAGGTCGATTTCTCCGCGGTCAACGGCCTGTGGATTCCCTGCGCAGGCAGCCGTTCGCCTTGGAACACCCACCTAGGTTCCGAAGAGTATGAGCCGGATGCGCGTTGCGAAGTCGATGCAACCTATGCCGCCATCGGCGGCGGTTCATGCCTCGCCATGGAATACACTGCGCGCATGGATGGCTTCCGTACCATCTACGGCGCAACGACAGCTTCTCCTTACCACTACGGCGCAGTGCCCGAAGTGACCATCGCCAGCAACGGCACCTCCACCGTGGAAAAATGGTACACGCTGGGCCGTATCTCGCGCGAGAAAGTGCAGATGTTCGGCGACTCGCGCACCGCGATCCAGGGTGACGACGGAACCTTCACCAGCCTCACCATGTTCATTGCCGACAGCGCGGGCGACCTGTCTGCGGGCAGCCTGTATGCGGCGAAATGGAACCAGATGTCGCCCGTGGGCACGGACGGCGGCGAAGCCAACCTGTCGTGGATCAAGCTGGGGCATGCGACCCATGCCGAACTCAAGGCCGCTGTCGATGCGGGCGTGACCTTCAACGACCTGTTCCTGACTGCCACGGTACCCACTGCCGGATACATCGCAGTCAAGACCGGCCATGAAGTCGCCAAAGTCGAGTATCTGCAACTGAAAGCCGGTACGTTCGGCGTGGCAGCAACTCCAATCGCCACACTGGCCGCCTTCCTCGAAACCCGCCGTTATGCCGCATACATGGGCGCAACGACCGAATTCGAGAAGTACGAGGGCGTGGCTTACAACGCCAAGGAGAACAAGGCCTACGCCGCGTTTGCCCGCATGTCGAAAGGCATGGAAGATGTGGGAACCGATCCGGCCAACCATATCCGCATCAAGAAGAACCTGTCCGGCGGTGTATACGAGATGTCGCTCAAGCCCAATCAGGGCGACTCTCTGGGTGCCGCGATCAACAGCGACTTCGTACCGGTCTCAATGAAGGCGATTGTGCTCGGCAAGGACATCACGGCGGATGCAGATGGCAACAAGTCCGACCTGAACGCAATCTCCGCGCCGGATAACCTGTGGTTCTCCGACCGCATGCGCGTGTTGTTCATCGGCGAAGACTCCGGCAGCCACGTCAACAACGCCCTGTGGGCCTACCATGTCGACACCGGTAGCCTGGTGCGTATCCTCTCGCTGCCGATGGGTGCGGAATCCACCGGCCTGCAAGTCGTGGACAACATGAACGGCCATGCCTACATCATGAGCAACTACCAGCATGCCGCCGACCCGATCGGTGATCCAACCCTCTATAACCGCATCAAGCCGCTGATCAACGCCAACAAAGCGGAAATCGGCTATCTCGGCGGCCTGCCTGCCATGCATTAAACGACGTTCGCAGCAGTCGTTCCCCGAATTCCCCGGTCGCCACAAGCGGCCGGGGAATTTTCTTTGCGGGGTTAGCCCAAATATTCCATTAGAGCCGAACAGTCCCTTCCCCCTTGCAGGGGGAAGGCTAGGATGGGGGTAGAGTCGAGAACCACTAGCACTTCTACCCCCTCCCTAACCCTGATGGAACTACTAGCCATTCGACTAGGCTGGCAAACAACGCCAGCCTAGTCGCTGGTTATCCCCCTGCAAGGGGGAGGGGATTTTGTAGTCCCTATTGAACTATCCGGCTTAATGAATCTGCAATACCACTCTGCGAACATGCCTTCAGATTACTCCCTGCAATGTTAGGAGCCCCAATGCGCTCAATGAATACTTTTACGGCCACGCTGAAACAACTTGTCGTGCCGGTTTCAATCGCCGCGCTGTTTACGTTGTTCACTGCCTGCGGCGGCGGCAGCGAAGCCAGCCCGACCGCCGGAACGCAAGCCGTGTCCAAGGCGGCAGTCGGGGAAAAGATATTCTTCGACACCAGTCTGTCCGAGCCGGCCGGTATGGCCTGCGCCACTTGCCACGACCCGGCGCGAGCCTTCACCGATTCGCATGCGCTGGCAATCAGCATGGGCGTGTCCGAGGGCGTGATCCCCGGCCAGTTCGGCGGGCGTAACACCCCGACCATTGCCTACCACGTTCTGACACCCGTCTTTGGCTTTGCCGAAGAGGGGCCGTACGGCGGCCTGTTCCACGACGGACGGGCTGCCACGCTGGCCGATCAGGCGGGCGGACCGCCCACCAATCCGGTGGAGATGCACAACCCGGACATGGCCAGTTACGTCGACAAAGTCAAAAACGCGGCGTATGCGGACGATTTCAAACGCGTGTGGGGCAACGATGTCTTCGACAACGTCGCCGATGCCTATAGCAAGATCACCGCCACTGTCGCCGAGTTCGAAAAAACGGATACCCGCTTCGCTCCGTTTAGCTCCAAATTTGATTATTGGCTCAAAGGCAGGGTTCAGTTGAGCAGCGACGAACTGGACGGATTCAACCTGTTCAACGCCCGCGACAAGGGCAACTGCGCCGCCTGCCACCCCAGTATTGCGCCGAGTTCGGCCACGCCGCCGCTGTTCACCGATTTCACCTACGATGCGCTGGGCGTACCCCGAAATACCGCCATCCCCGCCAACGGCGACCCGAACTATTTCGACCTGGGCCTATGCGGTCGCGCCGACTTCAACTCGCCCACCCTGTGCGGCAAATTCAAGGTGCCCACGTTGCGCAATGTTGCCGTCACGGCGCCCTATTTCCACAACGGGAAATTCTCGAACCTGCGCGATGTCGTCAAATTTTATGTCACGCGCGACATCAATCCGGAGCTCTGGTATCCGCCGGATGGCAGCGGCAATATTGTGAAATTCGACGACATGCCCGATCAGTACAAAACCAACGTCAACATCACCGAACCGCCCTACGACCGCCGCCCCGGAGACCTGCCCGCGCTGACGGACGCCGAGATTGACCACGTGGTGGCTTTCCTCAATACCCTGACCGACGGCTACATCCTTCCCTGAGCTTTCCGCCGCCGGGTTGCAAAACCGGCAAAGCCGGAACGGTTATCCCTGCGGCTTGCCCGTCCGCCCCCGATATTGCCTGCTGCAGTCAGGGTCAGCATGTTTTGCATCTTCCAAAGGCAGATTTGCTAAACTCCTCCCTTCCTTCAACTCAAGGACAAAAGGCCATGAAATCCACGGTTAAACAGCAATACGCAAAAGGCTTCACCCTGATCGAATTAATGGTCGTCATCCTCATCATCGGTGTACTGGCCGCGCTGGTCGTGCCCAAGGTGATGAGCCGCCCGGACGAAGCGCGCATGACCGCCGCCAAGTCGGACATCGCCACCGTTACCCAGGCGCTCAACCTCTATCGCCTGGACAACCAGCGCTACCCCACCACCGAACAAGGCCTGCTGGCACTGGTGAAAAAGCCCACCATCGAACCTATCCCGACCAACTGGAAGAGCGAAGGCTATCTGGACCGTGTGCCGAAAGACCCGTGGGGCACGCCTTACCAGTACCTGCAGCCCGGCGTGCACGGCGCCATTGACGTCTTCAGCTTCGGTGCGGATCGTGCTGCAGGCGGTGAAGGCAACGATGCAGACATCGGTTCGTGGCAGGACTGAATATCAACAATCCGATGCGCGGCTTCACGCTGCTGGAAATGCTGGTGGTGCTGGTCGTCGCCAGCATCATGCTTTCCGTGGCCACGTTGAGCCTGATGCCGAGCGCGCAGACCGTGCTGCGCGAAGAATCGCAACGCCTCGCCTTCCTGATGGAGAATGGCGCGATGGCCTCGCAAGCCGGCGGACAACCGCTGGCTTGGTCCGGCACCGGCAACAGCTACCGTTTCTGGCTGCGCACCAAGGAAGGCGAATGGGTGCGCATCGAGCGCGATAATCTGCTGCACTCGCGCAATCTGCCGGAAGCGGTGACCATCGGCGAAGTCAGTTTCAACGGTCGCCGCATCGAGCCCGGCTCGCTGGTCGTGCTCAGCCCCGAACTGTCGGCAAAAGATTTCCGCGTGACTTTGCACAGCGGTGAACTGTCGTCCGACATCGTCGGCAACGGGCTGGGCAAGGTGGAAGTTGTGGCGTGGAAAATGCCGTGAACGTGTGGCCCTTCAACGGCAAACCCCTCCCAACCTCCCCTTCTCAGGGGAGGAGCGGATCCGCTCCCTCCCTGAAAAGGGAGGGTTGGGGTGGGTTGGGGTTACGCCTTCCAAGTTCAACGCCATCAAAATCAAAAAACCAAGGCGGCTTCACCCTCCTCGAAGTCCTGGTCGCCCTCTTCATCCTCGCCGTCACCATGGCCGCCGTATCGCGCACTGCCAGTTCCAGCATCCACCACGTCGATGCCCTGCGCACCCGCATCGTCGCCGACTGGGTGGCGCAGAACCGGATGGCGGAGCACCAAGCGCGCGGCGACTTTCCCGTACCCGGCATCCACACCGGCGAGGAAGTGCAGGCCGGGCAAACCTATCCCTGGCAGGAAGAAGTCGTCGCCACCCCCAACCCCACCATGCGCCGCATCATCGTCAACGTGTACGCGCCGAACGATAAGCAGCATACGCTGCGGGAGTTGACGGGGTATCTGGTGATGTATCCGCGATGATGAAAAACACCGCCAAAGGCTTCACCCTCATCGAACTGCTGGTCGCGCTGTTCGTGTTCGCCATATTGGCGGTCACCGCCTATCGCGGCCTGAATGCGGTGACGCAGACGCGCGCGCACATCGACCTGGAGACGCGCAAGTGGCAGGCGCTGGAACGCTTCTTTGCGCGGCTGGACGGCGAGACGGCGCAGGCGCTGCAGCGCCCGGTGCGCACGGCAACCGGTGCGCTTGCCCCGGCCTGGTCGGGCACGCCTTCGGCCACGGGCAGCCTGGAAGATGTGCAATTGGCGTTCACGCGCAACGGCGGTTTCGATGCCGATGGCACACCGCTGCCGCCGCAGCGCATCGGCTACCGGCTGCGGCTGGACAAGCTGGAGCTGTTGCGCTGGACTGCGCTGGATAGCGCCCCGTACAATGTGCCGTCGGTGGACGTGTTAGTGGAGAACGTGAGCGAATTCAACGTGCGCCACCTGACCAGCCGCATGACCTGGGAAAAACAATGGCCGCCCGCGATTGCCGATGCCACTCTGCCCAAGGGGATGGAAGTGGAGCTGGTGTTGAAGAGCGGCGAGAAATTGACGCGGTTTTTTTCGCTGCAATGAATATCCGTACACAACACGGCGTGGCTTTGGTGATGGTGCTCCTGATCGTCGCCATGGCGACGACCATCGCGGCATTCATGGCGCAGCAGCAGGGTTTCTGGCAGCGCGAGATGGAAAACGGGCGCGACCGGGCGCAGGCGCGGCGTATTGCCGAGGCGGGCATAGACTGGGCGCGCGCAGTGCTGGCGGATGATAAGGATATTGACGGTAGGTCGGAAAGCCCGAACGACAATGCGAAGGAAATGTGGGCGTTGCGCTTGCCAGCCATTCCGGTGGAAGGCGGCGAGGTGCAGGGTACCATCTACGATCAGCAGGGCTTGTTCAACCTGAACAACCTGGTGCGCAACGGGACGATGAGCGCTACCGACCTGGCGCGCTTTCAACGCCTGCTCGCGGCGCTTGGCCTGCCGCAGGAAATCGGCGGCGCGCTGGTGGATTGGCTGGATGCGAACAGCGAGGTGTCGGAGAACGGTGCGGAAGACGAGTACTACCAGAATCTCGCCCAACCCTACCGCTGCGCCAACCGCCCGCTGTCGGATATCGGCGAGCTGTCGTGGGTGAAGGGGTTCGACGCCACCATCATCAAGCGCCTGCAGCCGTTTGTAAGCGTGCTGCCGGATTCGAACACGGCAGTGAATGTGAACTTCGCGCCACCGGAGGTGCTGATGGCAATGCTGCCGGGTTTGACGCTGCAGGATGCGCGGCAGATCGAGACGCGGATCAAGACGGACCCGTTCAAGAATACAACAGATTTTTTACGGCAATTGCCCGGAAACGTCATACAGGACAGTACGATGAACCTTAGCGTAAGCAGCCAATATTTCATGGTGATCGGGCGCGCCACCCAGGGCGACGGGGCGTCGTCGGCGCGTTCGTTACTGCGCCGCAACGGCCTCTGGGCAAGCCAGGTCAGAAAGAGCCTGCAATGAACCTGCGCATCTATCTCACCGCACACTGGCAGGACGCCGCTTCGCCCTGCGCCTGGGCGCTGCTCGAAGACGACGGCAAGGTCCGCGAATCCGGCTCGGGCAATCTGGCCGCGCTGCCGCAATGCGACAGCGCGACGGTGATCGTTTCCGCCGACCGCGTGCTGGCGACCACCGCCATCCTGCCCAAGATCAAGCGCAGCAAGCTGGAAACGGCGCTCCCCTTCGCGCTCGAAGACACGCTGATCGACGACGCGACGGAAGCGCATGTCACCGCCGGCGCAAAATTGCCGGACGGCCGCAGCGTACTCTACACGCTGAACAAGAACTGGCTGTCGCGTTTCCTCGATGCGAGCAGTGCCGCCAAGGTGCGCGTGCGCCGCATCGTTCCCGAATTTTGCCTGTTGCCCGCGCGCGCCGCCGAATGGAGTCTGGCGTGGGACGGCACACAGGGTTTCCTCGCCACCGCAAACGGCATGGGCGGCGCGCTGGACAGCGGCGACGATGCGCGCGCGCCGGTCGGGCTGCAATTGCGTCTGCAACACGAACCGCCCGCCGCGCTGCGCCTGTTCGCGCTCGGCAGCGAAGTGCAGGCGCCCAACTGGGGCATCAAGGTTCCCGTCATTTTCGAGAAGCAGAGTTTCGATTGGCGCAAGGCGGCCATTCCTGCCGAAGCGCCCAACCTGCTGTGGGGCAAGTTCGCCCCGCCGCCGCGCATCAGCGAATTCCTGCCCTGGCTGCGTCCGGCCCTGATGGCGGCATTGTTGCTGTTCACGGTGGAAGTGTTCATCACCAATCTGGAATGGGCGCTGCTCGCCGGCGAGAAACGCCGGCTGGTGCACGACATGACGGAGACCTTCCGCGAAACGTTCGGTGCGGACGCCACCATCGTCGATGCGCCGCTGCAGATGCGCCGCAATGTGGCGCGCCTGCGCCACGGCGCGGGCGTGAGCGACGATGCGGATTTCTCGCCGCTACTTGAGAAATTTTCCAGCGCCTCGGGCAGCATCCCCGGCAACACGCTGCGCACCCTGCGCTACGCCGACGGCAAACTGGATATCGACATGACGCTCGCCAACGCCTCCGCGCTGGACACCCTGCAGTTGCGCATCGCCGAAACTGGCCTGACGGCAAAAGTGGTCGACCGGCACGATGCCGGCAGCGCGCTCAACATACAACTGCAAGTTGCTGCGGGAGGTGCGAAATGAAAGCGCTGATCGCCAAATACAAAGCGTTGCACTGGGACACGCTCAGCGCCACCGAGCAGAAGACCATCCTGCGCGGGGCGTGGGTGCTGGTGCCGCTGTTGATGTACGGCCTGCTGTGGCAACCCGCGCACGAGGCGCTACCCAAGCTGCAGACCGCGCTTCCCAATCTGCGCGCGCAGGCCGACCAGATGCAGGCGCTCGCCGGACAGGCACAATCCCTGCGCCAGCAGCCGAAGCTCGCCGTGCTGGACAGCGACGCGCTTAAGATCGCCGTGGAAAAATCGGCGCAGGCGGCGGGCTTGCCGCTGCTGGTCGTGCCGGGTGAACAGAACAGCGTGCGCATCAGCGCCGAGAGCATCGCCTTCGCCAACTGGCTGCAATGGCAACGCACGCTGGAAACCACACAGCATATCCGCGTATCTTCGGCAATGCTGGTCGCGGCTCCCGAATCCGGCATGGTCAAACTCCAGGCCACGCTGACCAACGGGGCGGATCTGTGACCTTGCGCCGCGCCTTGCTGGCGCTGCTGTTCGGCGGCGTATTCCTGCTCGGCTTGCTCGCTTTCGCTCCCGCATCATTGATGGGCTACGCACTCGACCGCGCGTCCGGCGGCACGCTGCGGCTGGCGCGAACGGCGGGCAGCGTATGGCAGGGTTCGGGCGTGCTGCTGCTGCGGCAAAAATCACGCTCGCAAACGCTGGGCAGCTATCGCTGGAAGCTCATGGTGCTCAGCGCGGCGCTGCAGGTGCAGGCGGGGACGGCCGCGCCGATGACCGTGCGCTACCTGCCGTTTGCGGGACGCGTCAGCATCGACAAGCTGCAACTCACCCTGCCCGCCTCCATCATGGAAATCGGCGCACCGCAGCTCGCGCCTTACCAGTTGCAGGGCACGCTCCAGGCCGGCAGCGAACATTTGACGCTGGATGCCGTCGGCCTGGATGGACAGATCACGCTGGACTGGCTGCAGGCCGCTTCCGGACTTTCCGAGATACGCCCCCTGGGCGACTACCGCATCCTGGTGCAAGGCAAGGGCGCGGCGCTGGATGCGCAGCTTTCCACGCTCTCCGGCAAGTTGCAGTTGAACGGCACGGGCAGCTTCGACCAGACCGCAGGCATGCGCTTCAGCGGCACCGCACAAGCGGCGCCCGGCACGGCGGAAGCCGAATTGAACGAACTGCTGCACCACATCGGCCCCGAAATCAGGCCGGGCGTGTTTACGCTGGCGCTGATGCCGCAGACGAGCCCTCGTTAAGCATCACCCTTCGCGCAGCGGGGGATCGCCCCCTCCCGGGCAGCGCTTGCGTATTGGGCGGTTGCCGATTTTCCCGTAGACTGGCGAAAAAAAACATACCCGCGATACCTCCGGGGAGGAGCTCACATCATGTTTTTCAGCAGGTGCATACAGAACATTCTTGCGGCTCTTGTGCTGATAACTGCCTGCGCAATTCCGGGCGGTCCTGCACTGGCTGCGACAGCGCCGCCGCTGCACATCGGCTCGGAAATCGGTTTTGCGCCTTATGCCGATGTGGATGAGCAAGGCAATGCCACCGGCTTCGCAGTCGAACTGTTTGCCGCCGCCGCCGGGGCGGCGGGCTTGGAAGTCAGTTTCCACCCGAATCACTGGAACATCGTGTGGAATCAACTCAAGAACGGCGAGATCGACGCATTGCCGCTGGTCGCGAGGGTTCCAGAGCGCGAAGGACAGGTCGAGTTCACCAACCCGCACACTTTCGGCTACGACAGTTTCTTCACCCGCAAGGATCGCACGCCCATCGCGACCATCGAGCAGGCGCGGCCGCTGAAAATCATCGTTCTGCGTTCGGATGCCGCGCAACAACAACTCTCAGCCCGGGGCTTCGCAAGTCAGTTCGTCATGGTGGATGATCTGGCGGATGGATTCCGGCTGCTCGCCTCCGGCCAGCACGATGCCTTGCTCGCGCCGCGTCTGCAGGGACAAATGCAGACCAGTCTGCTCGGCCTGAGCGGCGAGATCTCTCCCGGGCCTCTGCTCTCCGAATACCGCCGCGAATTCTGCTTCGCCGTCCGCAAGGGTGATACCGCACTGCGCGACCGTCTCGACCAGGGATTGCTCAAGGTCAAGTCCAGCGGCGAGTATGACCGCCTCTATCGCAAATGGCTGGGCATCTACGACCCGCCCCGCTACACCTCGAAGCAGGTCGCGACGGGCGTGGCAGTTGCGGCCGGCCTTTTGGGATTGCTGGGTTTGTGGACATGGACGCTGCGCCGGCAGGTGGCAGTACGCACCCGCAAGTTGACCGCCGAAATCGGTGCCCGCGAGAAAGCCGAAAAGGAACTGCGCCTGCGTGCAGCGCGCGACATCCAGCAAGCCGAACTGAGAGCAAGCGAATCGCGTTTCCGGCTGCTCGCCTCGGCCACCTTCGAGGGTATCGCCATTACCGAGCAGGGGCGCGTTGTCGATGCCAACGAACAACTGCTGGATATGCTGGGTTATACGCGCGAGGAACTGCTCGGCATGCACGTTGCCGACATTATTGCTCCGGACGATCACGAGCGAGCATTGAAAGCCATTGCGGACGGCGTCGAAAGCACACTCGAGTATTCGGTCATCCGCAAGGACGGCAGGCGCGTCATCGTCGAAGTGCATGGCCAGAATTTCGACGACGGTTCCGTAACGCGGCGCATTGCAGCCATACGCGACATCACCGGATACAAGCTGATCGAGGATTCGCTGCGCAAGAGCGAAGAGCATTTCCGCTCTCTTGTGGAGCAGGCCGCCGACGGGATTTTCCTGGCCGATTCTCAGGGCAACTACATAGACGCCAACAGCGTGGGCTGCCGTATGCTGGGCTATACACGGGACGAGATGCTGAACCTGACGCTCGCGGACGTCGTCGACCCAGCGGAAATTCCACGCCTCGGCGCGACCGTGGCAAGTTACGCGGGCGGGCACGTGATCGTCAACGAATGGCGTTTCCTGCGCAAAGATGGCTCGATATTTCTCGGGGAAGTCAGGGGCCGACAACTTTCAAACGGCAACCTCCTGGGCATCCTGATCGACATTACGGAGCGCAAGAAAGCGGAAATGGCGCTCCAGGAAAGCGAGAGAAAATACCGCACCCTGTTCGAGAATATGCCGGACGGCATTGCGTATCTGAAAGGTGTATTTGATCACGGCACGCTGCAGGACTACATTTTTGTCGATGTGAACGATCAATTCGTCAGGCTGAGCGGCATCACCGATGCAGCCGGCATGTCGTTCGGTGAATTTGTTCCCGGCATCCTGACCGACATTCCCGAGTTTCTGGAACTCGGCAGACGGATCGCGTCGCGAGGGGGTGAGGCGAACTTCGAGACTATCATCGCGGCATTGAACAAATGGTTTTCGATTTCCATTTTCAGCCCGATCCAGGGATATTTTGTTGTCGTGTTCAAGGACATTACCGATATCAGACGGGCCGAGCAGGAACTTCGCCATATGAACAGCAAGCTTGAACTCGAAGTTTCCGAACGGACCGCCGATCTGGCCGAGCTTGCCGCGCATGTCCAGACCATTGTGGAGAATGAGCGGGCCGCTTTGGCCCGGGAATTGCACGACGAATTGGGCAGCACACTGGTGGGAATGAGTATGGAGGTCGGTCATCTGAAGGGCAAGATATCCGATCCCGAACACCTGAAATCCCTGTCCGTCCTCAAGAGTCTTATCACCAGCGCAGTGCAGATCAAGCAGAATGTAATCAATCAGCTTTACCCGAGCGTTCTCGAACATGAAAGCTTTTCCGATGCATTGAAGTGGCTGATCAGAGAGTTCGGAAAACGGTCCGGCCTTGACGTGAAATCGTCGCTGCCAGAGCACATCGGCATTGAAAATCCATATTCACTCGCGGCGTATCGAATTGCCCAGGAGTGCATGACCAATATTGCCAAACACGCCAAAGCCACCGGGGTGGTCGTCACGGCGGAGTGTAATGGCGGCTTCCTTGAACTGACAATACAAGACAACGGACAAGGTTTGCCTCGCGGACGAAGCAAGGCGGGGCACGGCATATTCGGAATGCAGGAGCGTGCCCGCAACCTGGGCGGTTCGATGAAGATTGAAAGCGAAGAAGGCAAGGGAACGACGGCGCATCTGAAAATTCCACTCGGAAGCGCGAAGAAAAAGGACAAGAAGCGGGTGCTGGTCGTTGACGATCACGCGCTAGTGCGCAATGCACTCCAGCGGTTATTGAACGAGACCGACGATTTTTCTGTTGAAGGCGAAGCGGCAGACGGAGTCGAAGCAGTGCGGATGGCGCTCGAAGAAGACTGGGATGTCATGTTGCTGGACATCTCCTTGCCGGGGAAGGACGGCCTGACCGTGCTTGAAGAAGTCGCGAAAGCGAAACCCGCCTTGCCCATCATCATGCTCAGCACGCATGCAAAAGATCAATTCGCCGAAGCCGCACTGGCCAAAGGCGCGGCCTGTTATATCGAAAAAGGCGAGACAGGAATTCTGGTCGAAGCGATGAGAAGAGTCGTGGAAACCGGCAAATCGGACTGAATCGGCACGACGAGGGCGCAGCCCTTTGCAGAACTGCGCCCTCCTCGCTCAAGCATTGAAACGCGTTACTTGCCTGCGCTCAGCACATGCATCTGCTGTTTCAAATCCGACCCCACCAGGTCGCTCACGCTTTGCTGGTCGGACACCGGCTGAAAACCCGCCTTCGACAAATTTTCGCGCAATTGCTCGGGTGAAATTTTCGCCACCAGCGCCAGCGTAGACAGCGGCGCTTGCGACAGGGAGCGGATCGGTTGCACGAACGGCGGTTCGTCGGAGAAAGCCCCGAACTGCATGAAGCTGGCCAATAGCGCCGCCGCAAACACGCCGATCAGCAGCCGCCCCCGCACCGAGGCGAGATGGATTTTGAGCCCGGCCAGATTCGCCACCACATGCAGCGCCACGCCCACCAGCAACACCCAGCTAAGCCATTCGTGGACGAATTTGTTCGCGCCCGAATCCACATGAAAAAAGATGAGTACGCCGGTGACTGCCGAAAGCAGAAATGCCCCGGCTGCCAGTGGTGTGACCCAGTTGCGTTGAATAATCATGATTTCCTTTCAGTTACCGACATGCCAGACATGAGCATGCGTATTCAAAATGCACCAATGTTAGCGTCGTCCGGTGCCGGACGAATTTGCCCGGCACCGCTCCGATCTCAACGACCGCGTTTCATACCCGGTTTGCCGTACATGGGTACCTGCTCGTCGAACACCTTTTGCTGTTCCGGCGTCAGCACTGCGTAGAATTCCTTCAGCGCGACCAGATGCTCGGTCATTTTCTTTTCCATTGTGCGCATGAACTCCAGCTTCTTCTCCATGCGTTGCGGGGCGTTCAGCTTCTGCATTTCGGCCGGGTCGGGACGCGCCGACTTGTCCTGCATCGGGCTGCTGGCTGTAAACTTCTTCCACGCCGCTTCCTGCTGCTGCGTTAATTTCAGCTTGTCGTGCAACGTGGCCAAATGCTTTTCGTGCATCTTTTCCATGCGCTCGGCTTTCTGGCCCATCATCGGGCCGCCGCCATAGCCATAGTCACAATCCGGGCCGCCGCGTGCATATGCACCTGCGGACAAAGCGACAATCGCCAAACCCGCCAATATCATCTTCGCTGATTTTTTCATGATAGTTCTCCGTTGTTGAGTTGAATGAAGTGCGTTGAAGCACAGTGCCATTTAACCCGCCGCATGTATCCGGCGTATGTCCGGCAACGAACGTTTTGTACGGATTTGTATCGGTTACCCGCGAACTCGGATTTCGTTGTAATGTCCGCTCCATGACACACACCGACACAGCGCCGCGCATCCTGATCGTGGACGACGATGCAGATATCCGCACCCTGCTGGCCGATTACCTCGGCGAGCAGGGCTGGCATATCAGCACGGCACAGGACGGTACGGAGATGCAACAAGTACTCGACAGCGCACCCATAGACCTGATCGTGCTCGATCTCACTTTGCCCGGTAGCGACGGACTGACCTTGTGCCGCGACCTGCGCGCCCGTTCCGCCATTCCCGTGATCATGCTCACGGCGCGCAGTGCGCCGCTGGATCGCATATTGGGATTGGAAATGGGCGCGGACGACTATCTGTGCAAACCGTTCGAGCCGCGCGAACTGCTGGTGCGCATCCGCAACATTCTGCGCCGCAGTACTCAGACCCCGGGCGATAACCACAGTTCACCCGCGCTCTGGCACTTCGCCGGCTGGACACTGGACGAAACGACGCGGCAACTGCAAAACAGCACGGGCTTAGTGGTCATGCTGTCCGGTGGCGAATACCGCTTGCTCAAGGTGCTGCTGGAACGCCCCAACCGCGCACTCAACCGCGACCAGTTGCTGACCCTGACACAGGGCCGCGAGACCGACCCGCTGGACCGTTCCATCGACCTGCACATCAGCCGCCTGCGCCAGAAACTGGGCGACGATGCGCGCGCGCCGAAACTCATCAAGACGCTGCGCAACGAAGGCTATTTGCTGGCCGCCAGCGTAAAGAGGGGCAACTGACATGTTTGCAATCTTCCGTTCCATGCACGGCCGCCTGTTCCTGATCCTGGTGGCGGGCATCATCGCAACTGCCGCCACCACCATCCTGTTCACCCATGGCAGACAGCAGGAGATCTTCGAACGGGTGCGCGCCCATCATCTGGTCGGCGAGATCGAGGAGTTGGTGGAATCGCTGCAAGAACTCCCGCCGTCGCAGCGCGACGCTTTTTTGCATGTGCCGCGCGGCATGGGCATACACGGGCGCATGGTGGCGGGTGACGCGCCGTCCTTTGTCGCCCGCGACGAGTTGCTGGAAAGAGTCCTGCGCCGCCGACTGGACGACGTACGCGTCGACGCCGAACTGCCCGGCAAGCAGGCCTGCGCCAATGACGAAACAAGACGGCCCAGGCGCGGCCCCGCCCCGCCGCTGTGCCAGCGCGTACTGCTCACCCTGAAGGATGGCAGCGCGCTGCTGCTGACCATCCCGATGCCGCCAATGCGCGAACCGGCCTACACGCCGCCGACACCGCTCTCCCTGCTGGTATTCGCGTTGTGTATCGGCCTGCTGGCCTGGCTGGTGGCGCGCATCGCCACGCGGCCGTTGCGTCAACTGGCCGATGCCGCCGACAAACTCGATATCGCACGGGCGGGGGAACCGCTGCCGGAACAGGGCAGCACCGAGGTGCGCGTCGCCACACGCGCCTTCAACCGCATGCAGAAGCGCATTTACGAGGACGTGCGCGAGCGCACCGGCATGCTGTCCGCCATCACCCACGACCTGCAAACCCCGCTGACGCGCTTGCGCCTGCGTCTGGAAAAACTGCCGGACGAAGCACTGCGCAACAAGCTGGTCGGCGACATGCAGGCCATGCAGCAAATGCTGCAGGAAGGGCTGGAACTGGCGCGCAGCATGGATAACGGCGAGCCAGTGCAACTGCTGGATCTGGATTCGCTACTGGACAGCCTGTGCAGCGATGCGGTGGAAGCCGGACAGCAGGTGGAATACACCGAACACACGGCGGTGCAACTGAAAGCACATCCACTGGCCTTGCGCCGCGCGCTGTCCAACCTGCTGGACAACGCGGTGAAATACGGCCAGCGCGCGGAGGTCTCCCTGACGCGCGAAGCAGGCCGTTGCCACATCCGCGTCCGGGATTTCGGGCCCGGTATCCCGCCGGAATTGCTGGAAACCGTGTTCACGCCGTTCTACCGCATCGAGCATTCGCGCTCGCGCGAAAGCGGCGGCACCGGACTGGGCCTCTCCATCGCCCGCAACATTGTGCTGCGCCACAACGGTGAGTTGACGCTAACTAACCGCGCAGAGGGCGGTTTGGAGGCGCATGTCGTGCTGCCTCTCTCCGCATAAGCCGCAAAACAAGGACTTCAGTCCACGAAAGTCACGAAAGAGAACCCCGATCCCTGTGGGCCATTTTCGTGCCTTTCGTGTTTTTGCGAGCATCCGCTACGCGGATTGCCTGCTTACCCCACTTCGTGGACAAATTGATGTTGCCGTTTCGCGGACAAGCCTGTGCGCCTGCTTCCGCTATAATCTGCACCCTTTTAAGACTCTCGCACCCGCATGACCGACCGTTACGCCGTTATCGGCAATCCCATCTCGCACAGCAAGTCGCCGCTCATCCACACCTTGTTCGCGCAACAAACCGGGCAGGACATGAGCTATGAAGCCATCGAATCTCCGCTGGACGGTTTCGCCGCGACCATACAGCGCCTGCGCGACGAAGGTTATCTGGGCTGCAACGTCACGGTACCGTTCAAGTTCGAGGCGTACAAGCTGTGCAACCGGCTCGGCAACCGCGCACGCGATGCCAAGGCGGTGAATACCCTGGTCTTCCGCGACGGCGAGATTCTCGGCACGAATACCGACGGCGCGGGCTTGCTGGCCGACATCGAAAAGAATCTCGGCATCAAACTGATGTGGAAGGATGCGCTGCTGCTCGGCGCGGGCGGGGCCGCAGCGGGCGTGGTGTGGCCGCTGTTCAACGCCGGGGCGGGCGTGGACATCGCCAACCGCACTATCGAAAAAGCGCAACTGCTGGCCGATGAATTCAAGGGCTCAGGCACCGTGTACGCGCGGCGCTACGAGGAGCTGGCGGGCAGAAAATACGACCTCGTCATCAACGCGACTTCAAGCGGTTTGTCGGGCGAGCTGCCGCCGCTGCCGGACGGCTTGTTCAAACCCGGCGCACTCGCCTACGACATGATGTACGGCCGCGAGACGCCGTTCATGGCGTACGCGCGCAAGCAGGGGGCGGAGATTGTCTCCGACGGACTCGGCATGCTGGTGGAACAGGCGGCCGATGCGTTCTACTTGTGGCGCAACGTGCGTCCGGATACCCAACCCGTACTCGACTTGCTGCGCAAATGAGATTTTTCAAGAGTCTGTTCTGGCGCATCCTGCTGGCCCTGCTTGCGCTGCTGGTGCTGTACCAGTTGTGGCTGTTCGCGCATGTGGTCTGGTGGGTCAAATTCAATCCCGCGACCAGCTCCTTCATGGAAGACCGCCTGGAGGTAATGCAGGACAAGAATCCGAAGGCCGGTCTGAAACACAAATGGGTGGATTACAAAAAAATCTCCAACCACCTCAAGCGCGCGCTCATCGTTTCCGAAGACGCGAAGTTCGTCGATCACGAGGGTTTCGACTGGGAAGGCATCGCCAAGGCATACGAGAAGAACATGAAGAAGGGCAAGATCGTGGCGGGCGGTTCCACCATCAGCCAGCAACTCGCGAAAAACCTGTTCCTCTCCACCAAACGCACACCGTGGCGCAAAGGCGAGGAAGCGCTCATCACGCTGATGCTGGAAGCGGTGATGGACAAGCGGCGCATCCTCGAGATTTACCTGAACATCATCGAGTGGGGCAACGGCGTGTTCGGCGCGGAAGCGGCGGCTCAACATTATTTCGGTGCCAGTGCCGCACAGCTCAGCCCCGAGCAGGCCGCCAAGCTCGCCGCCATGGTGCCCAACCCGCGCTACTACGACCGCAACCGCGAGGCGCGCGGCATGCTGGCCAAGACTATCGTCATCCTGGATCGCATGCCGGATGCGGAGATTCCCTAATTAGCGGGAGGCGCAGTTGGACACCTCCACAATCGTACTTTGCGACAGGCGCTGGCTTAATCTGCGGAAGACCGTGCTGCTGCCTGCCGCACTGGTGCTGGCGGCCATGATTGCGGCGATGGTTTTTGCGTTGACCGTGATCCTTCCCGACGGGCTGTGGGACAAACTGCCCGCCCTGATAGTAGAGAAATTGAGCAAGCTGAACTGGGGCGATGCCCTGCTCGGGCATCTCGATGGACTCTTCCTGTTCTGCATCATACTCGGCCAGATCCTGTACCTGAAACAGGCGCAGCAGTTCGAAAGACTTACGCTATCTCCCGACGGCATTCGCTACACCTCCCCGTTGCCGCGCATACTCAAGAGACTCAAGCCGGACTGGTCGCTGGCCTGGAACGAAGTCTGCAAGGCCGAATTGGGCTCGCTCAACGCGCGATTGAACAACCCCGAGTTCGTGCTGCTGACGCTCTATTCCGCTGCGGGCAAGCAGCGCATATTCCCGGTCCACTGGGTCAACGCCGGAAACTATTCGCGCCCCGCGTTCCGCTTCCGCTTCGCGCTGGCGTCGCCCGCACGCGACGAAATCTTCAAATCGGCCATGGCATCCGAGGTCGTACGCTATATCTCGAACCGCTTACCCCAACTCTCCATCGAGCAGGCCACGGGCGCGGCGGAAGTCTTAACCAGCCTGGAGAAGCATCCTCACGGGCGGATGGCACTGGGCATCGTCGCGCTGCTAATCCTGTATGCCATCGCGGACTTTGTCGCCATCCCCTATTCCTACGTCGACGAACCCTCCGCCCTGCTGCACCTGTTTATTCCGGCAGGCATCGTCGGCGCAATCCTGGCGCGCATCTGGCTGCACAAAAGCACGTTACCCGCCGCAGAAAATAACGGACTGGCATTGCTGATCGGCATGCTGGTTGCGGTTGCCATGGTTCCGGGTGCATTGCGCATCAATGCGCTCACTGATTCCGACGGTGGCACCACTTACGATTATTACGTGACGCAAAGCAGGGACGGCGTCGTGCTGCGTCCGGTTATCGAGGGCATGCCCGTGATCGACTACTTTGCGAAGAAGAAATTCTGGAACGAGTTCGGCAAGGACGACACCTATCCGGTGCGGCTTCAGAAAGGTGTGCTGGAGTTCTACCAGTTCGATTCGTCTATCATCGTGGATGATATTCGCGCTCGCGACAAGTACTAGCACTGCAATTCATAAATAACGGAATATGTGGTTTGGTGCTCACTGCAGTCATGTATTCATGTAGGTTGGGCAAAGCGTAGCGTGCCCAACAGGCATCGTTGCAAATGTTGGGCACGCTGCGCTTTGCCCAACCTACACATCTGGGTTTCTACCAGTTCAATTCACCATCATCGTGGAAGACCTCCTCAGCCGCGACAAGCACTAAAACACCGATGCAATCGAAACTCCGTAGCCGGTATCGGGACTGCCGTCTGCATATCCCTTCTGCAGGTAACCCCGCAGATACACATCGTCGGCGATCCGGTAGTTTGCGTAGAACGTGAGCTGACGCTGCTCTGCGGCGGTGGCTGAGGCCCTTTGCACGTACTTGTATTCCAGCCCCGCGTCCGCTTGTTCGCTGAATATGTAGCCCAACCACGCCGAACCATAGTACACATTGTCCAAAGGCAGCAGTTCGGTGCTTCCCAGCATTTCATAGCCCAGCATGATGCCGGGCGTGAAATTGCCGACATCCCGATAGGCAGACAACTGAACCGCATAATCGTTTTCCCCGGTACCCATGGTCTGGCTTGCCGTGCCGAACTTGACCCTGCCGGCGAGGTCGAGGCCGGAAGCGGTCGCGTCATCCGCATACAGGTTATAGCTGAGCATCGTTACCACATCCCCCAGGCCGGATCGGGTGGTGCTTGTTTGGCTCACGGTTGATGTTGATCCGCGTCCTCCCCTGAATCCGCCGCTCACGACGACGTCGCCCTCTCCGGTAATTCGCAGATAGGGCACGATCAGCCGCAGTACCCACGGACCGGTCTCGTACTCTGCAGTCACCGGAATCGTGACGATTTCGGTTGTGGCGTCCGTGCCGTATTTCCCGGTACTGTATTCGTAACCGGCACTCAGCGTCACATAAGCCTCATCTTGCGCATGCGCCATGCCGGGAACGAATCCCTGTGCGCCCGCCAGCAGAACTGCGATCCATTTTATTTGCTGTTTCATTTTGAGCATCCTTTGTTATCGATTGCGTCCGCCGCCGCCACGACTCATGGAGCCGCCGCGATAGCCGCCGGTCCCGCCCGTGCTGCCGCCCCGTTCCATACGCGCACGGTAGCCTTTTCCATATCCGCTCTTGGGTGCGTCGGAATCGGATTCGCTTGTTGCCTCCGGCGCCGGCTCTTTTTCAACTGCTGCCGAATTTTGTCCGGACGCCCCCGCTGCTACGTCTTTCACCTGCAGGTCGAGTTTCTGGCGATAGATTTCGTATTCCGCCTGGCTCATGCTTTTCAACGGCACCGGCGCTTCCGCTGCCAGTGCGTTTGAGTTGAACAGGCACACGCCCAGCAGCAATGCCGCGCTTGCCTTCCATGTCATTTGGGTTGAATGTTTCATTGCCGTATTCCTTGTCCGCAGCTTGGCCCGTCATTTATCCGCCGGGCATTGCCTCTCGCCCGTACACCTTATATTTGTCTTCCGCATTGCTCACTTGAACTGTTGACGATGGCATCGACTGCAGCCTGCGTCATGAGCTGTGCCGTATAGACAGCCCCGCCCGCCCTGATTTGCCCGACGAACGAGCGCAGATGGTTGCGCGAACCGCACAGCAGGCTATCGTAGGTCTGCAGGATGGGGAGCTGATTGGAGCCGCTAACGACTTCATCCCGGGCTCTTTGCACATCGACGATGTCGTATTCCTCAATGTATGCGCCAACCGCCAGTCCTTCATCCAGCGTGACCGAACCGCGCGCCAGCAAAGCGCCATACATTGCAAGAATGTCCGTGTTGGTAAACGCACCCACGCTGTCGTCCGCCACAGGGTCGGGGATGGACAAATTATCCAGCATCGCCTTCACGCTATCCATGTGCTTTTGTTCGGACCTGGTCGCGATCATATCGAAAGTCGGCTCCGCCCACTGGCTATATAGTGCCAGATAGACATCGCGCGCCATTTTTTCCTCTTCGCGTATGAACAGCATGGTTGCCTCTTCGTTTCCGACCAGTGGTTGCAAGGTCCCCAGGGCAATCGTTCTGCCCTCGCCGCTTCCCCCGCCGCCGCCGCACCCGGTTATGGCCGCGACGAACACGACCGGCATCAAAAAGCGCATTGCATCAGCTATTTTCATTTTCGTTTATTCCCGTAGCCCGCATTTCAATCGTTTCAGAATTGGCCGTTCCCGCCCCGTCCGCGCCATTTTCTTCAGCCGGGACGGAGCAGGAATGGCACAAGGTCAGATCAACGCCCCATGCCCTGTCCGGCACCCGCACCCCGTGCGCTGCTGCCGCGACTTTGCGAACCCGCTCCCGATCCGTCGCGCAACTTGGCGCCATTGGCCTTGCCGGAATTGTTGCCGGCGTTTGCACGCATGGCGGCACGTTGTTCCGGAGTCATTTCGGCCTGCTTTTCGGCACGATAGGCTTCGCGCTCTTCCTGGGTCATGTTCGCCGTTTCGGCCCGGTGCTGGGCACGCACTGTCTCGCGGTCCAGAACCTGGTCGCCCGTATTGGTCTGATCGCGCAACTGATCACGCGTCTGAGTCTGGTCGCGCAACTGGGTCTGGTCGCTTACCTGATCCCGAACCTGATCGCGTTTCTGCAACGGTTCGTCTGCTGCAAAAGCCGATCCCGCAGCGGCCAAACCCAGTGCCAATACTGTGTTGAGTAACAATGTCTTCGTTTTCATGATGGTCTCCTGTCAATTGGGTGATACCGCAATAATCAGGTTGCTTGCCTGACGAGCCCATGATGCACCGGGGCTGTTTCCCA
Organism: Sideroxyarcus sp.; assembly: GCA_030652215.1. Classification (GTDB taxonomy): domain Bacteria; phylum Pseudomonadota; class Gammaproteobacteria; order Burkholderiales; family Gallionellaceae; genus Sideroxyarcus. The sequence goes on along the minus strand of JAUSBC010000005.1, from coordinate 10,450 downwards.
ACGATTTCCGATTTGCGGCAAATTGTAACGATGTGTAACAGTCGAAAATTCACCGCTGACAGCACAATTCGCACTCGGGTATAGTGAGCCGCATGGATACCAGACATATTTTGGTTGTGGACGACGACGCCGGCTTGCGCGAGCTGCTGCAGCAATACCTGTCTGCGCAGGGTTATGGGGTGACGGCGGTTGCCGACGGGGGCGCGATGGATGCGCATCTTGCCGTCGGCACCGCCGATCTGGTGGTCCTCGACCTGATGTTGCCGGGCGAAGACGGTTTGTCGCTGGCGCGCAGGCTGCGGGCGCGGGGCAACGTGCCCATCATCATGCTTTCTGCGCGCGGCGAGGATGTAGACCGCATCGTGGGCCTGGAAGTGGGTGCGGACGATTACCTGTCCAAACCCTTCAATCCGCGCGAGTTGCTGGCCCGCATCCGCGCTCTGTTGCGCCGCAGCGAGAATACGCATGCCGATGCCGCGCAGCCCGCCCACGAGACGCGCCGTTTCGGCGATTTTGTACTCAACGTCGAGGCGCGCGATTTGCACCGGAATGGCAGCAACGTGCCGTTGACCGCAGGCGAATTCAATCTGCTGCGGATTTTCGTCGAGCATCCCAACCGCGTGCTGAGCCGCGACAACATCATGGACATGCTCAAAGGCTACGAGCGCTCCCCCTTCGACCGCAGCATCGACGTGCGGGTCACGCGCTTGCGGCGCAAGATCGAGAACGATCCGAATGCCCCCTTGTTTATCCGCACGGTATGGGGCGAGGGATATCTGTTCGCGCCCGGCAGCGATTCCGGCGCCGCGTAAGCATGCAACGCTCCCGCACCCTGTTTCGCAGCACTGCCGTCACGGTCGCCTCGGCGCTCCTGCTGCTGGAATTCATCCTGATTGCCGCCACCATAAACTACGTTTTATTGCCGATGGCCAAACGTTCCGCCGACGATCTGGCCGCGCTGTTGGTGTTGTCGGCACAAACCTGGGTGGAGCTTCCGCCGGAAACGCGCCAGGACTTTGAACTGGAATTGGCGCGCAAGCACCAGTTCATGCTGTTCGACGACGTCCCGCCGTTGCCGCCGCGTGAAGGATTTCTGCCCTACCTGACCCTGCTGGACAGCGCACTCACGGCGCGCACCGGCGAACCCGTTTCGGTGCGCGTGACGGAACTGGAAACCACCTGGTTCTGGGCGGAGATACATACCGGCGAAAGACTGATCCGCATCGGCTTCCCCAAGGAGCGCCTCAATGTGAATCCGCCCATGATGCTGTTGCTGGCACTGGTCGCAACCACGGTGCTGACGCTGCTCACCGCGCTGGTGCTGGCGCGACGCATCACCAAACCGCTGGAATTATTTTCTGCGGCGGCAAAGCGCATCGGCGAGGGTGACATTCCCGAGTCGTTTCCGGAAACCGGCATACGGGAACTGTCCGGCCTGGCGGCGACTTTCAACCGGATGGCGTTGCAGGTGCGCGAACTGCTCGCCAATCGCACCACGCTGCTGGCCGGCATTTCGCACGACCTGCGCACGCCCTTGGCGCGCATGCGCCTGGCAATCGAAATGCTGCCCGCAAACGCCGACCCCAAGTTGGTCGCCCGCCTGCAACATGATGTGGAAGAGATGAACCAGCTTATCGGCGAATTTCTCGTGCTAAGCCGGGAATTGCAGAAAGGCCCTCCGCAACGGCTCGAACTCGGCGCACTGCTGGAAGAACTGGCGGACAACGCAAGCAACGAAGGCGCCCGCGTGCAATTGCAGACACACGCGAACTTGTCGGTTACGGTCGATCCCATGGCGTTGCGCAGGATATTGACCAACCTGCTCGGCAATGCCATTCGCTACGGCGTCGGGAAACCGGTTGAAATCGAACTGGCTGCCGCTGGCAATCATGCCGTGATCGGCATACTGGACAGGGGGCCGGGCATACCCGCGCAGGAACTGGAAAATGTGTTCCATCCTTTTTACCGTCTGGAAACTTCGCGCAGCAATACCACGGGCGGAAGCGGCCTCGGGCTGGCCATCGCCCGCCAACTGGCGGATGCGAACGGTTGGAAGATCGAGTTGCTGCCGCGCCACGGCGGGGGAATTGAGGCCAGGCTTACGCTACCGCTTGACTAAGGCCGGGTGAAACAACTGTTGAACGCTGCAAAGAGAGTGAAGCGATGATTATTCCAATACCGTATGTGCAGTGCGGAATCGGCGTGCTGGCGATACTGCTTTCCCTCCCGCTGGTTCTGCGAATAATCCCGATGAATCGCCGGTACGGCATCCGCGTGCGCGAGGCGTTCGCCTCGCAACGCAACTGGTACGAAATCAACGCATACGGCGGCAAGCTGCTGCTTGCGTTCGGCGTATTCATGCTTGCCTTCGGCTACCTCGGCCGGGACTACGCGCCGCCGCCGAACAGCGCCTGGGCTCCCGTGTTCCTGGTCATCCCGCTGCTGTCGCTGGCTCCCGTGTTTGCGCGGATCAAGGCCTTTGCCCGACAGTTGCCGGAGCATTAGCCTTCCGCTTCATTCCGGCTCTTCTTCACCTTCTCCGTCGTTGCCGACATCCCTGCCGCGTTCGATATCGAGGTCGGCTTTCATTTGTTCGGCACCGGCCAGGAATTCGCTGACGGGTTTGTCGGCGCTCAGACGCAACGACGGGGGCAACAGTTCGCTCATGTACGGCTCGTCGGCAAGTCTACCGCCGCTCTGGTAATTGACCATCAGCATCAGGCCCGAGCCCAGCAGCGACACCAGCACGGCCGCCAGGGCAAAGCGCCGGGTGCGGTTCGGGTTGATGGTGATCAGATGGAAATACACCATGGCGGCAACGATGGCGATGGCCACATGATTGTCATAGCGGGTCAGTGTTTCCAGCGAAAATGCATACGCTGCGATCGCGATCAGCAGGGACGTCACTTCGCTCGCAACCAGCCCGCACGCAGGTATGAACATATGACGGCCGAAGCGCATCTGGCCCTCGAACAGGCGGTTGACCATTGCCCAGCTTCCGCTCCACACCAGACCGATGCTTAACATGGCCACCAGCGCCGTGAGATAGCGGATCGCTTCGCCTTTTTCCGTATCCGAAATCCAGACGCCCGCCAGCGTGGTGAGCACCAGCATCGTCAGACCAGTCAGGGCTGGCCGCCAGCCTTCCCAGCCGTGCAGCGTGGTGTCGGCCGTTTCCGCATCCACGCAAAAATCTACCGAGCGCACGCGCAGATTGGTGTGCCCCAGCCGGAAGACAGCATTTCCATCCAGGGACAGGGTGGTCTGGCGCCGCCCCTTGTGGATCACGCCGTTCCTGCTTTCCAGCGCACGCACTTGCAGGCTGCCGTCCGCACCGAACTCGACCACCGCGTGGTGCGGCGAAGTGTGCCGGTCGTCCAGGATGAAATCGTTGTCGTATGCGCGCCCGATGCGGATGGGCAAGGCATCCGCGCGCTGGCGCTGCTTGACGTCGCCGTTGCGGGCCAGTGTTTCGACGAAGTAGGGGCCGCTCATGGCTGGGCCTCCCGGCTGGCGGCTTCAAGAAAGATGCGCGAGATGCGCAGACCGTTTTCGTACGACACACCGTTTATGTCGATCCGGCTTTGCAGGCTCATGCGGCTTTCGTCGGTGCTGGCGCTGAGCAGCGCGAAATCGTACAGCTCTGGAAATTTGCGGTAGGCGCGCGCGCAAATCATCGCGCGCATGGGCAGTTTGCCGTTGTCGACGAATTCCTCGACGCACTGCGGCGGCGTGAAGCGCATGTCCTTGTGGCTGCCGAAACTCTGGTTCTTGAACAGGCTGCTCGACAACGCGGCAAACCGCCACGCGCCCAGATCGCTGCTGCGGATGAGTTTGTGCCGGATGGAGACGCGCCCCGTCTGCATCTGGCCGGACACGAATACGGCCGACTCCATGGCGCAGTTCACCTGGTCGATCAGGTAGGGCTTGTTTTGCTTGGCATTCGACCAACCCCAGCAGCGCAACTGATCCGACTCCCACACCGGTACGCTGTAGGGGCTCAACACCTTGAAGGTCAGAGGCGTTTTGTCCAGGCGCGCCATCATCGCGCTCTGGTGCTCCAGCAATTGCTGCCCTACCACCGGCTTGAAATCTCCGGGCGGGCTTTTCTGCGCGGCGACCTTTTTCAGCAAATCGCGCACGTAACGCACCGGCACCAGAAAACTGACCAGCTCACCGTCCAGCCGCTTGGATACATTCACGCCGGCCACGCGCCCGTCCACCGTCACGCTCGGTCCGCCGCTCATGCCCGAATTGATCGGGCCGGTGAACATCAGTTGGTCGTAAAAGCTGCGGCTGACGATGCCGTTGTAGGCACCTTCCGAAATGGCGAAACCCAGATCCAGCGGGTTGCCCAGCGAATACAGATACTGCCCCTGCGTGAGCGCGGGGAGTTTGTCCGGCACGCTGAAGAATCCGCTGCCTTTTCTCTCGATGCGCACCACGGCCAAGTCGTGCAGCACGTCCACGGCCAGCAATTCCACGGCCCCGCGCTTGCCGTTGGTGTCCACGTATTCCCCGACATAGGTTTCCGGTTCCAGCGCGATCTGCGACATGACGTGATAGTTGGTCACCACCAGATTGCCGGTGCCGATCAGGAATCCGGAACCCACCGAGGACTGGGTGCGTCCGCTTTTCAGCAGCACGCGCAATTGCAGCAAATCGCCTTTGGCCGAAGCGTACAGGCGTTGCGCGGAGGACGAGGGGGTGGGCAGATTGACCGGCTCATCGGCTGCGAACACCGCCGTGGCACAGGCACAGACCAGGACCAGGGCAGGATACGAAATTATTCTCATGCATGTCCTTCGTGTAAAAGTCGGTATTCGACCGGTCGTGACAGTTCGGATAGCGCGCAGTCACGTTCGGTCAAACTTGCGGCTAGTGTTAAACAGAACGCCCGCAAACACAAGACCGGCCCGCCCGATGGCAGACAAAGCCGAGAATCTGTTACTCGCGGCAGGCAATTTCTTTACAATACGCGCCAACGCAAAGGCCAGGCCATGACCGAAAACAGCGAACACCACTACACCGAGAACGTGCAGAACCATCTCCAGCAAGTGCAGCACTTGCTGGACAAGCAGGCATTGGTGGAAACGGTGACACATCGCCAGGAGTTGCCGCGCGACGAACGCCACGAGTTGCTCGACAAGATGGTGCACAAGCGACATCTGGCTGAGCTGCGCGAAAAACTCGAAGAACTGCACTCCGCCGACATCGCCTACATCCTCGAAGCCCTGCCCATAGACCAGCGCCTGATGGTGTGGGAACTGGTGAAGGCGGACCGCGACGGCGACATTCTGATCGAGGTGTCGGATGCGGTGCGCGAATCGCTGATCGCCACCATGAGCCGCGACGAACTGGTCGGGGCGACGGAACAGCTCGACACCGACGAGATCGCCGACCTCGCCCCCGACCTGCCGCAGAACGTGATGCGCGACGTGTTCAAGTCGCTCTCCATCGAGGAGCGCGAGCAGTTGCGCGCGGCGATGTCCTATTCCGAGGATTCGGTCGGCGCGCTGATGGACTTCAACATGGTGCATGTGCGCGAGGACGTGTCGCTGGAAGTGGTGTCGCGCTACCTGCGCCGCTTCGACGAACTGCCCGACCACACCGACCAGGTGTTCGTGGTGGACCGCGACGACCGCTTCAAAGGTGTGCTACCGATCAACCTGATCGTGGTCAACGAGCCGGAGACGGTGGTCAGCGAGCTGATGCTGAGCGACACCATCCAGCTCAATCCCGACGAAAAGGCCGACCAGGCAGCGCAGGCGTTCGAGCGCTACGACCTGGTGTCTGCCCCGGTGGTGGACGAGGACGGCAAGCTGGTGGGCCGGGTGACGGTGAACGTGGTGCTGGACTTCATCCGCGCCGAATCGGAGACCGACCTGTTAAACCAGGCCGGTCTGCGCGAGGAAGAGGATATTTTCGCGTCGGTGTGGAAATCGGCGCAGAACCGCTGGACCTGGCTGGCGCTGAACCTGTGCACCGCCTTTTTCGCCTCGCGCGTGATCGGGGCTTTCGAGGGCACCATCGAAAAGTTCGTCGCGCTCGCCACGCTCATGCCCATCGTCGCGGGCATCGCGGGCAACTCGGCCAACCAGACCACCACCATCATCATCCGTTCGCTCGCGCTGGGGCAAATCACTCAGGGCAACGCGCGCAGGCTCATGTACAAGGAGCTGGCGATCAGCGGCCTGAACGGCCTGGTGTGGGGCGGCATCGCCGGCTTGTTTGCCTATTTCCTGTATCACAGCGTGCCGCTCGGCCTGGTGATGACCAGCGCGATGATGCTCAACCTCGTGCTTGGTGCGCTGGTCGGTATCGGCATCCCGCTGCTGATGCAGCGCCTCGGCCGCGACCCCGCCATCGGCGCCAGCGTGATGCTGACCGCCATCACCGACAGCGGCGGCTTCTTCATCTTTCTGGGACTGGCGACGATCTTCCTGATCTGATGCAACTCAGCCGAACGGCGCCCTGTTCCACTTTTCCAGCCAGACGGGCAACTCGCCCGCCGGCATGGGACGCGCAATGCCGTAGCCCTGCCCGCACTCGCACCCCATCTCCAGCAGCGCGCGGAACAGCTCTTCCGTTTCCACGCCCTCGGCCACGATTCTGCGGTCGAAGGCCTTGGCCAGCGCAATCACGCCCTGCACAATAGCGCGGTCGCCCTTATCCTGCAGCATGTCGCGAATGAAGGACTGGTCTATCTTGAGCGTGTCGATGGGCAGCCGCCCCAGATAGGACAGCGAGGAGTATCCGGTGCCGAAATCGTCCAGCGCGAAGCTGATGCCGATTTTGCGGCAGCGCTCTATGGTGCTGATGACCAGCGGGATGTCTTCCAGGGCCGCCGTCTCCAGCACTTCGATTTGCAGACTACCCTTGGGCAGATCCGGATAACGCAGCAGCTTGCGTTTCAGCTTCCAGGTGAAATCGCTGGCCTGCAGGTGGCGCGCCGAGATGTTGATGCTCAACTCCATCGGCAGTCCCGCCTGATGCCATGCCCACAACTGCGCCAGCGCGGTGGTCACAACCCAGTCGCCCAGCTCCACTTCCAGTGTCGTTCCCTCAACTGCCGTCAGGAACTCGGCAGGCGAAAGCAGTCCGCGCTCGGGGTGGTTCCAGCGTATCAGCGCCTCTGCGCCCACCAACCGGAGTGTGCGCATGTCCACTTTGGGCTGGTAATACAGTTCGAATTCATCGTTGGCCAACGCGTGGTCGAGCCGCCGCAGAAACTCGTGGTGGGCGCGGGCGCGCTGATCGTTTTCCGCATCATAGAGGTAATAGCGGTTCTTGCCGGACTGCTTGGCCGTGTACATCGCTTGGTCGGCATGCCGCAACAGGGTGTCCGCATCGTGATCGTCGCGGGGATAGAGCGCCACCCCGATGCTGGCGCTGACCTCGAACAACTTGTTTCTGATCTCTATCGGCTGGCTGATCGCTTCCAGCAGGCGATTCAGGCTGGCCGAACATTCCTCGGGCGCGCCGAGCCCGAGCAGGAGAACCGCAAATTCGTCGCCCCCCAAACGCGCCACCGTATCGTCGCCGCGTATCGTGGCCTTGATGCGTTTGGTCACTTCGATCAGCACCGTGTCGCCAGCCTCGTGCCCCATCGTGTCGTTGACCAACTTGAATGCGTCCAGATCGAGATAACAGACCGCCAGCAGACTGCCTTCGCGCTTGGTGTGCGCCAATGCCTGTTGCAGGCGGTCCGCCAGCAGCACGCGGTTGGGAATGCCGGTCAGCGCATCGTAATGCGCGATGCGCTCCAGTTGTTTTTCATGCTGCTTGAGCAGCGTAATATCGGAAAAGGTGCCGACCATCAGGATGGGCGCACCCGCGTCGTCGCGCCGCGTGACGGTACCCCGGCAGAGTACCCATTTCCAGCTGCCGTCCTTGCACACCAACCGCACTTCCGAAACGAAGTGCCCCGCATTCCGCGCAAGAAAATCCTGCAGCTCGTCCCTGAGCCGCAACTCGTCGTCGGCATGGACAATTCCGAAAAAATGATCCGCATCGTTGCCGAAGTCGCCGTCTGCGTAACCCAGCATTTCGGCAAAGCGCTTCGAGTAGTGAAATTCCCCCGTTTGCGGTTTCCAGTCCCATACCGCGTCCCCGGAGCCTTCCAGCGCATGCCGCCAGCGCTCCTCGGTCAGGCGCAGCACTTCCTGCTCGCCCTGGCTCGCGTGCTGCGATTCCTTGAACGACTCGTAGCTCTCGAAAATCAGAAAAAGCGCAATCAGGTACAGGCATGTGCTGAATATTTCGATATGGGAGTAAGCGGCAGCGAAGTGCGGATGCAGATGCACCGCCACAATGGTCAACAGGCTGATGCCGAGAAAGAGACGTCCCGTGCTGCGCCCCTTGAGAAAGAACGCCCCCGCCAGCAGCAGAAAGAACAGCGCCAGGCGCATCGAGTTGTAGGAAGCCAGAACATAGATGGCGAAGAACATCGCGAACGAAAGCGCCAACACGACCGAAGACAGCCGCTCGACCTGCGCCCGGTGCCCGCGCAAATAGGCCAGCAGCGCGAAACAAAGTCCGGCGAATCCCAGCGCGATCTTGGCGATTGCCGTGCCGGATGGCCAGTGGGCGAAGGCCATCACGAATGAAATGGCTCCGCCGAGCAGGAGCACTCTGCTCAGAAAGACGAATTTGTATCTTTGATCCCGTTCATCTTTGTTGAAAACAAGACTGAACGGCCCGTGCTTTTTCATTGCGGAAAATCTCTCCTGCCCGGGCGACACCGGGCTATCTTTATTGTTATATCGCCCGCGGGCGAATAATGGCGCACATGCCGGACAGAATGCGCGCCGATGTCAAATCGCAATCGTTGCCGAAATCTATAGCCAGCGAAACGCGTCGTGTGCTATTTTTCGGGAGTGGCACGATGACATTTTGCGTCACGCATTATCAGAAACGATCTTATCACGCACATGACATAGAAATGACTGATAGCCCATCCATCCAGCCTCCGAAAATCGATCCCCAGCTTGAACGCTCCCTACTGGATATTGAGATTCCGCCCTGCCCGGCAATTCTGGTTCGCATCATGGCGGAACTGCACAAGGAAGAGCCGGACTACCATCGTCTGAGCACCATCATCAGCGCCGATGTCGCCCTTGCGGCCGGGCTCATCAAGACCACCAACTCGCCGTTTTTTGCCCGTGCGCAGCGCGCACGCACGGTGCACGATGCACTGACCGTACTCGGCCTCAGGGTCGCCAGCCACACCATTGCGGGCATCATCCTGCGCAATCTATTCCCCAACACGCCGAGCATGGTGCGCTTCTGGGATGCCTCGGCACGCACGGCACGGCTTTGCGCCTGGCTGGCCCACAAGCTCGACATACCCGGCTTCAACGCCGACGACGCCTATACCTTCGGCCTGTTTCACGACTGCGGCATTCCGGTGCTGATGGTGCGTTTTCCGAACTACAAGGATGTGCTGGGGCTGGCAAACCGCGACACCCAGAACGAATTCACCGCGGCAGAAGAGGCGCTGGTGAAAACCAATCACGCCCTGGTCGGCAGCGCCCTTGCGCAAAGCTGGTGGCTACCGGAAGACATGTGTCTGGCTATCCGCCACCATCACGATTTGTCGGCATTGGCCCAGGATTCTGCCCTGCCGTTAACCCACCGCCAGTTCATCGCAACCACCCAGTTCGCCGAGCACTTCTCGCAGCATCAACTCGGACTGGACTTCACCCAGGAATGGCCAAAATTCAGCGCCGCCAGCCTGGAAACGCTGCAGATCGACGACGAGGATCTGGAGTTTCTGTACGCCGAAGCGAAACAGATCGTCTCCACACCCGAGTAAATCGCGCAAGGGCGCGGACGCCCCTGTCCGCGTTGCAGTTCAACTTCCGGCAACGATTCAGCAAACGCAACAGTACGTGCGCGACACTGTGCGTTCGTGCGGGCGCAGAATAATCCATGAAATCGGGACGCAGGAACTCGCGCCCAGAGCATTCCCGGACGGGGTAATTTTTTTGAAAACGCGGGGACGGTTCGCTGAAGAGGCTCAACAAACACTAAGTGAAAACAACCCGCTCCGCTCGAAACGGAGTTCGCAGAAAGGGCGAAACGCAACGACCCGGCGCCCGCCCAAATCTACGAAGCTTAGGCGCCGAGGATGCCTTTTCCTGCAGCAGGAGCAGCGGCTTTTTTCGCGGCTTTCTTGGCAGGTTTTTTTGCTGCCACTTTTTTCGCTGCCGGTTTCTTGGCGGCTACTTTTTTGGCGGCTGGCTTCTTTGCTGCTGGCTTCTTTGCTGCCACTTTTTTCACTGCCGGTTTCTTGGCGGCTACTTTTTTGGCGGCTGGCTTCTTTGCTGCCACTTTTTTCACTGCCGGTTTCTTGGCGGCTACTTTTTTAGCGGCTGGCTTCTTTGCTGCCACTTTTTTCGCTGCCGGTTTCTTGGCGGCTACTTTTTTGGCGGCTGGCTTCTTTGCT